>JANNNQ010000223.1:0-1675 GCA_031398625.1 Pseudomonadota bacterium | reverse complement strand
TCTCCCCGGAGCAGGAGACCATGATCGCGAACCTGCACGAAGAGCTCGACCGTCGCATCGCGGGCGCCGAGTAACCAACGGGGTGCAGGTGCCCGTTGGGCATCTGCACCCAATCCTACTTCTGCACACCCTCAAACCCGCATCTGTACCCCCACGTCTGAAGGAGTCCGGTGTGACAAGCACCCCCGTCTGGGATGAGTCAGTTGACCTCGTCATCGTCGGTAGCGGTGGTGGGGGCCTGGTCGCGGCCTTGACTGCCGCCGATGCAGGGCTCAAGCCACTAATAGTGGAGAAGCAGGCGGTATTCGGGGGCTCGACGGCCATGTCTGGCGGCGTCATCTGGCTACCGAATAACCCGCTGATGCGCGCGGAGGGTGTGCCAGATTCTCATGAAGAGGCGCTTGCCTACTTCGAGTCCGTCGTGGGCGATGCCGGTCAAGCATCGTCTGCGGAGCGTCGAGAAGCCTTCCTTTCCGGCGGTTCGGAGATGGTGTCGTTCTTGGAGCGCCAGGGTGTGAAGTTGGTCCGCTGCGCGGGGTACAGCGATTATTACGATACGCGGCCCGGAGGCAAGGCCGCAGGTCGGTCACTTGAGGGCGGCATTTGGGATGGCCACCAGTTGGGTGACTGGCACGACAAGATCATGTCTGGCCAGGCGCAGCATATTGGGTTGGTGGTCCAGACGAACGAACTACGGCATCTTGCGGTTTTCCTGCGGTCGACAAAGTCGTTCAGAGTTGCGGTGAAGGTCGCGCTGAGAACTTTCTCGTCACGGTTACGAGGCAAGGATCTCTTCGTCAGCGGGATGTCATTAGTCGGCCAGATGACGAAACTCATCTTGGACCGAAAGATTCCGCTCTGGCTCAACTCGCCGTGCCAGGATCTAGTTGTCGAGAATGGCAAGGTCACGGGTATCAGAGCACTCCGTGATGGCAAGATGGTGTCCATCCAAGCTCGCGCCGGGGTAATGATCGCGGCCGGCGGCTTCGAGCACAACGCGGAGATGCGTCGAAAGTACAGCGGCAACCAGCCGAACGAGGGAAAACTGTCGTGGGCCAATCCCGGCAATACCGGGGAGATGCTCGCCGCGGCAATCGATCTCGGTGCGAGCACCGACTTGCTGGATGAAGCCTGGTGGTTCCCTGCGCCGCGGCAAGAGATTGCTGGTTCGGTCCTCACGGTGGCCCGCCAGTACCCACGGACGATCATTGTCAACGGCGCGGGTCGACGTTTCGTCAATGAATCGAATTCGTATGTCGAAATCGGCAAAGCAATGTATGCCAATGACGGGGTTCCGTCCTGGCTCATCTTTGATGACGGGTTCCGCCGCCGCTATCCAATGATCTCCCACTTCCATGGGCCGAAAGACATTCTGAAGACCTGGCCCGGACAGATTCCAAAAGCGTGGCTCGACGAAGGATGGATCCACAAGGCCGAAACGATCTGAAAGTCCACCGTCGGTCTGATCACCAGACGAAGGGCAGCACGCGCCCGCTTTCCTGATTCCGTGAAGCGATGCTGCCAGTCCTGTCGAGGATCAAGCGCTCGAAAGTGGCCATCGCTGCTGGCGTCCCATGAGCTGCAGTCGACCGACTTCGGTAGAAAGGCGTGATCGCCAAGAAAGCCAAACGGGAAAGTTCCTGGAGTGGAACCCGGCTGCCGAGCGGATCGTGGG
>JANNNQ010000218.1:0-2508 GCA_031398625.1 Pseudomonadota bacterium | reverse complement strand
AACAGCGATGCCCGGGGTCGCTCCGCTCCATTTGGATTGGTGTTTGACACCAGTCTCCTAGCCTTCACTCGGGTCGGCCCTGCTTTATCCAGGTGTCCACGAGCTGAATCTGCTCGGAGCTGAGCGCGGGTAAACCGAGCGGCATGCCGCGCACGTCCGCGCGAGGCTTGCCGGCCTGCTCGTCCTGTCGAGCGAGCAGCGCGGCCACCAGCCGCGGCGTGCCATCGGCTAGCGGCTCGAACAAGCTGCGCCGCTCGTGCTGGGCGTCGCGGTAGCCGGAGAGCGTGCCGCGATAGCTCGAGAAATCGATGGCGCGGCCCGAGAAGCCGAAGCCCCCCGTGTTGCCCGGACCGCCGTCACCCAGCGAAGCGTCGGGGTTCGAATGGCAATGGCGGCAAGTGACGCGCAGCACTTTCTCGTCGACCTCGGCGAACGAGACGCGCCGTTCGAGCGGAGGCAGGCGTTTGGACAGGGTCACGGCGGGCGCTGCCGCGAGCGGCGTGCTGAGCAAGTAGCTGGCTACGTCGCGCGCTTCGGTTTCATCGAAGCCGGTCGGGGGCATCAGTGTGTCGGCTTTCAGTGCGCGTGGATCGCGTAGCCAACGCACGAGCGAGGCTTGCGCCCAGCGCCCGCGCACGTGCACCAGATCGGGCGCGAGCAAGAGCGCGTCGTCGTGCGCGGCGCGCTCGGCGTTCGGCGCTTGCGGCAGGGCCGGGACGCGCGAAAATTGATGGCAATTGCCGCAGCCGCGCGTTTCGAGCAGCGCGCGCCCACGCTGCTGATTTCCGGCAATGGGATCCGCGGATGCCAGCTCTTGCCCGCGAGTCAGCGCGGTCGCGATATCGCGCGCGTCCTCGGCCGACAGCGCGAGGCGCGGCATGCTCGGCGCGAGCAGCGGACGCACATCGTACGGATCGAGCAGAAAACGAGCGATAGCGTCGCGATTCAGCCGATCCCGCGCGCCGAGCAGCGACGGCACCGAGCGCACGTAGCCCACGTGCGCTTTCCAGCGCTCGAGCTTCTCCGGCGCAGCCGGGAACGTCCCTGCCAAGATCTGCTGGTGACAATTCACGCAGTGCGCGTTGCGCTCTGCGGGCGCCTCGCCCGTGCCCTCGTGGCAACGATTGCATTGATACTTCTGGATCAGCTCTTGGCCGTGCTCGGCGTTGCCGGGCCCGAGCGTTGCGCTGGGGAGCTCTGTTTTCGTGAGCTCTGCGACGGGCCTGTTCGCCGAGTCAGCCCGCTCGCGGCTCGAGCAAGCTGACGACGTGATCGCGACCAGCGCGAGCAGCGAGAGAAGCAGGCGAGGGGACATGTTGGCTCGGGCCGCGGCTCACGAGCTCAGGACGCGGATTCGCTCGGCGCCGCACACAGCGCGGCAGATTTCGCCATGGCCTTGCAGCGCGTGAGCGCCAGCTTTTCGCCGTCGGCATCGCCGGATTGGGCGCGAAGCCGCGCCAGCGTCGCGTAGCCCTCGGGTGAGGCGATCAAGTCGCGTGTTGCCAGATTTTCTAGGCGGGTTCGGGCTTGCTCGCGGAATTCGGGCAGCCGCGCCATGGCTTCACTCAGCTCGGTTTCGACGCCGGGGTCGTCTTTCTTGCTGGCGGCGACCGCGCTGAGCGCGCTCACCGCCCAGTGCAAATTGACGTCGCGGTCCTTGGCGTTCTTGCCGAGCCAGCTGCCGAGGGCGTAGTCGGGTACTTCGCGTTCCAGAGCCAGCGAGCCATCGCCGCGTGCCACTGCCACGGCCAGCACGCGCATGGCGCGCTCGACGATCGGGGAGCTCTTGGCCTTGAGCGAGCGAATGTGGGGAATGACGCGGACCACGATGCCAGCTGCCTCGAGCGGCCGACCTTGTTCCAACGCTTTCTCTGCCATCGGAATCAGCCGCGGCCGCTGATCGGGCTCGCGCTCCATCAGCGCCGGATACCATTCGCCGCCACAAGCGGAGGCGGGGCTCACGCTCAGCGCGAGCGCGGCCATGAGAGGTAAGGAGAGCGACCACGAACGGCGCGAGACATTGCTAAGTAATGACATGACGAGTCCTCCGTACTGATATCGACGTGCGTCGTCGGTCTGTGACAGCGCACCGCACGAAATGTTTGAGTCCGGTAAAGCCGCGGACGAGCTCACGTTCAGCAAGCCGCGTGCCACGCGCCGTAGCGCGCGCCACAGCCCAATTTTGCCTGCCGCGTGAAGTCCTCGCGCGTGCAATCGAGCACGTCGCGTGTGTCCAATCGGCCGCAGCGCAGCGGTCGGCGTGCTTTTCCCAAGCCGAAGGGAAGAACCGGGTCCAGAGCCACGTATGCTTCGCGCAGCCATGAAATGCGCCCTGGCGATGTCTGTGTTTCCCGCCCTCATCGCCGCGCTGCTCGTGGCCTGCGCCAGCGCCCCCGTCAGCCCTGTCTCTGTCCCCGCTCCCGCTCCCGCTCCCGCTCCCGCTCCCGCTCCCGCTCCCGCTCCCGCTCCCGCTCCCGCTCCCGCTCCCGCTCCCGCTCCCGCTCCCGC
>JANNNQ010000154.1:0-40474 GCA_031398625.1 Pseudomonadota bacterium | reverse complement strand
TCACGGGCATGCGTCTCTCGCTCGAGGCGAGCCACGAACGAGACGCCGGCCCCACGGGCGCGCTCCGCGGCCAGCCTGGCCTCCGCGTCCTCGGGAGCATCGGTCACGAGGGCTTCGACGAAAAGAACCGCGAAGATGTTTTCGTCAGCGTAGATACTTTGCCCGGAAAGCGGCGTAGGGCCTTGAAGACGACCATATTGACCGTTGAAGAAATACTGCGCATTCGCCCAATACGTCATATAAAGTGTCGTTATCACTATCACCAATGCAGCAATCTTTATCTTTCTTTCATCATCAATGACCAGTACTGCCAGCAGATATAGCAAGAATGTTTTCTGGATCGCCGAATACATCCAGTCGGGCTCGAAGAACCGGTACTCGTTAACTACGTGAACGAATGGCCCAAAATAGTAGGCAATGGTCAGCGAGACCCAAAGGACAAAGACACAAAAGTTCAACTTGGTGTTGAGCCGGGTAAAATCCACTTTCCCCCGGAGTGTGGCAATAGCAACGCCGATAAGTGCTGGAACGGTAACCCAGAAAGAAGGCCTGAGGTCTTCGAAGGCCCACCACCAGATATTCTGCGGCGTAAGGATTGCCACAAAATATGCAAACACTACCCCAATCCACGGCAGTGCCATGGACACGAATCCGTTGACAATCAGAATAAGGTAGACAAGTACCGCACTCATGATTGCATCAGCTCGTCGTATTCGGCCAGCATGCGAGTGGAGTATGCACGGAAATCGTGATTTTTCCGCACGTGTTGGCGTGCCTGATCTACCATTGCTGCATACTTCTGGGGCGCATCAAGCATCTCTCGGATGCCGTGCGCGTAAGACTCCGGATCCTTGGCACCGATCAGACGACCCGAGATGCCATCCTTGACAACTTCGGGAATTCCAGCCGTGGGAGCTGCCAGAACGAGCGTCCCAGTTGCCTGCGCCTCCAGAATCACGAGTGGCAAGCCTTCGCTGGTGGAAGGCAGGAGCAGGAAGTCGACGGCTTGCAGTAGCTTTGGAACATCCTTGCGAAAGCCGAGGAACTCAACTCGATCCCGAACCTCAAGCTCAAGGCACAAACTCTTGAGGCTTTCCAGATAACCCTCATCACCAGACCGGTCCAACCCCGCCAGCCACAGTCCCACATCGCACCCGCTGCACTTCAGGTGCGCGACTGCGCGAATTGCCGTTTCCTGTCCTTTGTGGGGAGAAAGATTCGCGGCGACGAGCAACGTCGGCCATTTGGGATTCGAACCAATGCGGAGCCTTTCTCTCGCGCCGACCCGGTCAAACTCGGGCTCGAACGTCGCCACATCAATCGCATTTCTGAGGACCTTGATCCTTGCCTTGTCATGGCCCGCGGCAGACATCGCCTGCTCGACCACTGGCCGCATGTATTCGGCACAGAGCACGACGAGGTCTGGGCTGGACTTCATCGCCCAACGCAACTGCTCGGCAGGGAAATCAAGATGCACATGCAGAACTGTTTTGAAACCAATTGCCTTCAGCATCGGCCTCAGGGCACCGAAGACGTGTGGCGCGTGGACATGAATGATCCCGCGACGGGCAGGCAGCAGGCCGCCGAGAATTCGTGCGTTCTCTGCCAGCGAAACAATCGGTCTCTTGTCGAGAAGCCGATCGATCCTGTAGTTGACCTTGGGGAATCCGGCTTCCCTCGCCAATTGCTCTGCAGCTCCACCAACGGGGACTATTAGACGACTTACATCGCCTCGATTTTCAACAGCGCGCTGATGAATGCCAACTGCGACGCTGGCTCCCCCACCCAATTGGGACGAAACCAGCATCTGGTGATAGAGCCAGCGGCTCATGGGCACTAGGCTGCCAGACCAGGCTGTTTGGACTGCCGATGCCACAACCCGAACATCATCACCCCCCAGATGAAGACGTTGTGGTCGCGGGCGCCGCTCACATGTTCGTTCCAGAGCGTGCGGACCTGGGCCGGGTCCAGATAGTCAGAAAGCGGTGTGTTGGCATCGAACAACAGGCTTTCCGCCAGCGGCCGCAATTCATTCCGCAGCCAGCTCGCGGCCGGGATCGAGAAGCCCTTCTTGGGCGCGCCCAGGATCGAAGTCGGGAGACGCTGGGCTGCCAGGGTTCGCAACGGCAACTTGCCTTGATGGGAGTTCATCTTCATGTCGGCGGGCAGTGTGGCGGCGAACTCCAGGATGCGGTGGTCGAGCAACGGACTGCGCACCTCGAGCGAATGGGCCATGCTCATGCGGTCAACCTTCACCAGCACGTCGTCCGTCATGTAGAAATGGATATCCGTGAACTGTGCACGGCCGAGGGGATCCGTCGCATCGCTGCCGGCATAGTAGGGCTGGACCGTCTCGAAAGGCGTGAACCCTTTCAGTTTTTCCATGAAATCCGGCACATACAGCTTCGCCCTGGCATCTTCGCGCAACCAGATCAGGTCGCGATAGAACGCCTCGGCGTCGCTGACCGCCAGGTTCTCGAGGATAGTCTTCAGCCTCAAGGGACGCGGTAATCTCGCGGACGCCGGCCAGGCCGCTCCCAGGCTACCGAACAGTCCCCTGCGAAGCGCAGTCGGGATTCGGGCACGCAGACCCGACTCCGCCCGGTGCGGCAGGTAACGGAAGGTGTAGCCCCCGAAAGCCTCATCTCCTCCATCCCCCGACAATGCCACGGTGACCGACTTCCGGGCCATCTCGCAGACATACCAGGTCGGCACGGCACTTGAGTCCGCAACGGGTTCGTCGAAATGCCAGGCAATTTTCCCGATCACGTCTGCGGCATCGGGCTGCACGACGAATTCCCTGTGATCGGTCTTCAGGAAATCCGCCACTTCGCCGGCCAGCGACAGCTCATTGAACTCCCTGTCGTCGAAGCCGATGGAATTCGTGATGACCGGCCGCCCCATCAGGCGCGCCATGGAAGCCACGACCAGCGAGGAGTCGATCCCGCCAGAGAGGAAAGCGCCCAGGGGCACTTCGCTCATGAGCCGCTGCCGGACCGCATCATCGAACAGCGAACCCAGCTCTTCCGCCGCCTCGTCAGGAGTACGCCGCCGCTGATTGGCGAAGCTCAAATGCCAGTACTGCCGCTCGGATTGGCGTTCCGCTGTCACTAGCAGCGAGCGCGCTGCCTGCAACTTCCTGACACCCTTGTAGATCGTGCGGGGGGCGGGCACGTAGCCGAACGAGAAGTAGCAATCGAGGGCCTCCGGATCCACGTCGGTTGGACACAGCCCTGCCGCGCGGAGGGCCTTCAGCTCGGAAGCAAACGCAATCGTCGAACCTGTCCGGCAATAGTAGAGAGGCTTCTTGCCGACCCGGTCGCGAGCCAGCAGCAGGACGCGAGTTCTGGTGTCCCAGATGGCAAAGGCAAACATCCCTGCCAGGCGATCGACGCACTGCTCGCCCCATTCAAGGTACGCAACGATGATCACTTCCGTATCGGAATGCGTGCGGAACCGATGCCCCTTCGCCTCCAGCTGTTGCCGTACCTCAAGGTAGTTGTAGATCTCGCCGTTGAAAACGATCTGGACCTGGTCGTCGAACGCGCCCATCGGCTGCTGGCCGGCCGCGACATCGATAATCGCGAGCCTGCGATGCCCCAGGGCGGCATGGCCATCGACGAAAAACCCCTCGCCATCCGGGCCGCGATGGGCAATCGAGTCCGTCATCTGCTTCAGGCGCACACGGGCGGCCTCAGGTCCATGCCCCGCAAAATTCACGAAACCTGCAATGCCGCACATGCCTCAGGTCCATCCACGGGCTGGTTGATGCATACGGGAGGTCATGCGGCCTGACCCACGACGGCGGCCTCCGGAACAAGGCTGGAATACAGCCGGCGATAAGCGGCCAGCATCTGCTCCACGCTGAACAGCTCTGCAACACGACGGCGCCCCGCGTCGGCGAACCGCTTTCGCAACTGAATGTTCCCGACCGCCTCGAGCAGTACCGCCGTGAGCCTGTCCGTCGCACCCGAGGGTACAGTCCAGCCGGTTTCCCTATCCACCACGATCTCCGGGTTCCCCCCGACTTCGGTGACTGCCACCGCTACCCCGGCCGTCATGGCTTCCAGCAACGCCATCGATGTCCCTTCACTGAAGCTCGGCAGCACGAACAGGTCCATGCATTGGGCCAGTTGCCGTGCATCGCGACGATAACCCGTGAGGACCACTCGACCTTTCGTTGAACCTTGCTGCGCCATCTTTCGTATTTCAGGCATGGCGGGTCCATCACCGACAAGCAATCCCTTGATCGCGGGCTCAGCTGCGCTTGCGGCTCTCAGGCTTTCCATCAGCATCGGCAGGTTCTTGATGGGATCGAACCGTCCGACTGTGCCGACCACGAAGTCGTCAGCGGCAAATCCCAGCTCACCACGCAAGGCCACCCGCTGGTCTGTGGACAACACAGGAGGCGGTGAGACGCCGTTGTAGATCACCTCGATGTCCTGCGGTTGCAATCCTTCATACCGCACGAGTCGGGAACCGACGTCCTTTGACACCGCGATGAAGCGATGCGTCAAAGGCCGGATCAACGTTTTGTTGATCACAGTCCGTTTCCGGTTCAGGACTTCGGGGTAGAAGCGACCATGCTCCTCCAGCAGCAGCCGCGGCTTGCCAAAGTACAGCCGCGACAGAGCTGAATAAAACCAGGGTGTGCACTGATGTGCATGGATGATGGCGGTATCGTGTTCGCGAAACAGGCGCGCCAGACGGGCCGGCATCGCGGTATCAAGGCCCGGCTGCCGCCACAGGCAGTGAACCGGAATGCCGCGCTCCCGCAGGTCGGAAGCCCACGCACCGGGAAAATCCAGGCAGATGACCTGCAGGCGATAATCACTGGAGAACGCGAGGCTCATCTCGACGACAAGCCGCTCCGTCCCACCCGGATTCAGGCTGTTCACCACATAAGAAAGACCTGGCAGCGCCACGGCTCAGGCTGCGACCAGCTGGCGGTAGATGTCCTCGACCTTGCGAGTGCGCGCCGTGAAACTGAATTCGCTCTCTACTTTCTCACGCGCAGCCCGCGCGAAGCGATTGCGCAGCTCGGGGTCGTCCAGCATTCTCTCGATACCCGCCGCGAGCGCCGGCGAGTCCTGGGCCGGCACGAGCAGCGCATCGCGATCGCCCGTCACCGCTTCTTTCACGCCATCTACATCGGTGGAGACGATCGGCACTTCCATGGCCATGGCTTCGAGTACCGTGTTGGGCAGGCCTTCGCGCGTGGATGAGAGCACATACAGGTCCATCTGCTCGAACACCTTGCGCACATCATGGAAGTGCCCGAGGAAATGCACTTGGCCGTCCAGCTTCAGGCTGGTCGCCAGCGTCTTGAGCTCATCCTCGAGCTCGCCTTTACCGACAATGACGAAATGCAGGTCGGGTCGCTTGTCGAGCAGGATCCGCGCTGCACTCAGCAGATTGGGATAGTCCTTTTCGCCATTGAGCCTGCCGACGGCGCCGATGACTGTCGCATCCGCCGGGATCCCGAGGCTGGAGCGAAACGCGCCGTCTCGCTGACCTGTGCGACGGAAGTAACGTGAGTCGATGGCATTCCGCACCCAGATCAGCTTGCGCGGGTCAACGCCATACTTGCTGATGATGTCGCGCATCGTGTCGGAGACCATGAGTACCTTGTCGAAGTACTTGAGGATGCGCAGGTCGATCTGGTCGTAAAGGTAGCGCACGCGCCAGTTCTTCGACGCCCAGAAAAACTTCATCGTCGCGAGCGGACCATGGGCTGTGGTCATCAGGGCCATCCTGTGCCAGCGGCGCGCGATCAGGCCATACAGGTCGGACTTGTAGCAATGCGCATGCATGATGTGGATGTTCTTTTCGCGGCAGATCGCGATCAGCCGGCGGATGGCGCGGAAATCAAACTTGCTGCGCTCGCCGATCGTGTAGAACTCGTCAACACCGAGGTTCCGCGCCCGCTGGTCAAGATCGAATTCCGGATCGTCCTCGCTCTTCAGGTACACGATCGTCACGTTGAAGCGCTCGCGATCGGCCTCCAGCGCAGAAAAGAGAATGGTCTTCTCGGGTCCGCCACCGCCGCCGCGACAACTGCGGACCTCGAGGATGTTGATCTTGCCGTCCGACATGCCTTTCATCCTGCTGCAACCGGTGCGACGAACCCGGGCGCTACCCGGCCCATGGTACCGAGCCATGCCACCGTCTTGGCGATACCGCGGTCGAAACTGACTGGATTGGAAAACCCGAAATTGCTGGCGAACCGGGCCGTCGGCAACTTGTGGCGAACCTGCTGCAGGTGCCAGAGCTCACGGCTCACTCCGGGTGCCGTGGCATACGCGACAGGAAACCGGTCGTAGCTGTAGTCGCCTTCAAGGCTTGCCCGGATCACCGCCTTGGCGCCATCGGGAATATAGACCTTGAGGCGGTGGTACATGCCGTTGACGAGCGGCAGGTTCTGGATGGTATCGACGACAGATCCGATGGAGTGCGGAAATTTGCTGGCGCTGACGAGCGGCAATCGCCGCACGTCGCAACCGAGGGGGCCACCCAGCGCGCGGTAGAACTGCGCCCAGGTGACGGTCTCGGTATCCCCCACGTTGTAGAAGCCGGCAGCCGGGCCGGCATGCCCGGCCGCGGCACGAATCGCGGCCACCAGGTTGTCGACATAGACGCCGTTGAATACTCCCTGCCCCTCGCCCACGAGATAGGCCTGCCGGGCACAGAGCGATCGGGCGATGTCCGTGGTATGGGGCGAGCGCACTCCCCACACGATACCTGGCCGCAGCACGACGATGTCGAGGGGTGAACGGCCCAGCTGCTGTCGCAACCAGACCTCCGCAGCGCCCTTGGCGCGGGCGTAAGGCATCCAGTGCTTCGCCAGTGGCGGCGCATCGTCCGTGATCGGCGCGTGAACATCGCCGTAGACCACCGCCGAGCTCAAGTGAACCAGCCGCTTCACACCTGCGCGGAGGCAGGCATCGTGTATGACGGTGGTCGAACGCACGATACCGGCAGGAGGCCCGGTGGTGACATTGACCGCGGTTTCGACGCCCTCGAGCGCTGCCGCCAGCTCTTCCAGGCGTTCTGCATTGGCCCGCTTCACATCGATGGCCGAGCCGAAACGGCACAGGCTGGCCATGTTGCGGTAGCTGCGGACAATTGCACGCGCACCAACCTGGCCTTCCAGGACCAGCGTCTCCAGCATCCGCGTGCCGACGAACCCACCGGCGCCGATGATGGCAATGGGCTTCATGCCTGGGCCCTCCAGTGCAGCTCTCGCAGCGCCTGCTGCTCGGCAGGCTCAAGCCACGGCGAGGGCAGCGGCTGGGCGAGGCCGAGGCCCGCTTCAAGCAGCGCAATACAAGCGTGCCCGCTTACCCCGTCCACGGCGGGCGGCTCGCCGAGCTGGATGGCCCGGAGAGTCTGCACGAGCTGACCGAAAATGGCGTCGGGGTAGCTTCTGGGCGTCAACCGGCTTTCGCCCTCCGGACTGACATCGGCGGGAAAGGAAACCTTGATCGGCACCGGAACGAAGCTTCCTGTCCGACCCACGGCAAGCTGGTCAAAGCGATCGATGCGCAGCACCGCTTCAGCCCGCTCCCCTCGAATCCTGAGTTCGTTCGTCTGGGGTTGATCCCAGGACAGGTCCATGGTGCCCCGGCACTCTTTCGATTCCAGGACCATGGACAGGTTCGATTCGATCCCGCCCAGGGCATCGTCCTGGTAAACACGGACTTCAAGCGGGCCGACAATCCAGGCGATGGCATCCAGTGCATGGGGGCCGATGTCGAACAGCACGCCGGTGCCACCTTCACTGCGTCGCTTGAACGCCGCAGGCGTGGTGACATCCCACTCGAATTTGTGTCCCTCGCGGTACTCAAACGATTCAAGCTGCCCCAGGTCTCCCCGAGCCACGAGCCCGCGCAATTCAGCGAAGGCAGGAAAGAAACGGCGGATCATCCCGATGGCCAGCACCCGACCGGTCCGCGTTGCCACCTCGTTCATGCGGAGGCATTCGGCTGCGGTCGACGCCATCGGCTTCTCGCACAGCACGTGGCTACCGGCCTCCATCGCCTCTATCGCCTGTCCACAATGCAGGTGGGCCGGACTCAGCACGAGCACGAGATCGGCCCCGGCAGCCAAGGCAGTCTTCAGGTCGGCGTGATGTCTGGCGCGGGGGAAAAACTCACCCAGCGCGGCTGCATGCTCCGCCACCGGGTCGACCAGCATCGCAACGCGCAGGAGACCGCGCTTCTCCAGCAGCTGGAGCGGCTTGCGATACAGCCGCTGTGCTACCGCACCACAGCCGACGATGGCGATTTGCAGGGACATCAGCCTCACTCTTCGAACAGGATCCGTTCCAGCCGTTGCGACTTCGCCACCCAGGATTCACCCGCCAGCCGCTGGCGCGCCACCCTCTGCTGCGCATCGAGGCCGGTTAGCAGCCGCATTACCACCCGTTCCGCGAACTGGTCCGCAGAATCGACGACGTCCAGGCAATCTTTCCAGGCAGCGACCGCAGGTAGCGCCGAGCAGACGACCGGCAACCCGCAGGCCAGATATTCTTTCAGCTTGAGGGGCTGCATGGCGCGTGTAACTGGCAGATCTGCGTAAGGCATCACGAGTACGGCGGCGCCGGCCGCCAGGGCAGGCAGTTCCCCATACGGAACCGGCCCGATCCGCCGCACCCGGGACAATGTATCGAGCACGGGATCGGGATTCTGCTCCGGCCCGGCGAGCACGATGGTCCCGCCCTCAAGGCGCCGACTGAGCGCATCTAGGAATGCTGGATCCAGACGGCGATCGATGAGGCCCCAGAACAGCACAACCGGACCTTGCACCTCCCGCAGTCGAGCTGAAGGCGAAACAGGAGCACGCCAGTGCTCCAGCTCAATGCCATGTGAAATCACTTCCGGGGTCCTGCCCATGGCCTGAAGCCGGCCAGCGAGGTTATCGCCCGCGGCAACCAATCGATCGGCACGCTGGACGAAGGCAGCCTCCATGGCGGCCAGAGGTCCTGAATCGAGGCCAGGCCAGGCGGAAAAGTCGTCCACGCAGTAGTACACCCACCGCCATGCCCGCACGCGCGCAGGAAGGTCAGCCACGATCGGAATCGTGCTCAGGACCACGGCGTCACCCAGGTCCGGGAGATGTTTCTCCATCGCCCTTCCGAGCAGTGCCGCGTTCAAATGGCGCTGAAATCGATTGCGGAACCCCGGGTACATCGCCGGATTCAGGATGTCGGGTCTGCTGCCAGCACCCTCGGGCTCCGGCGATGGGTCGCGCTGCCCGCTCCATTGACGCAGCTTCTGCACGCCACGGCGAAGCAGCGCGGCATCGAGCTGGACCGTGCGAGTGCCGATCGTGTTGATCCAGGTGACGGCCCGGGATTGAAGCAATGGCTTCACGAGGTGCTGTGCACTCGAGGGGTGCCGACCCCAGTCATCGGCGAACACCACAAGCCGCCTGGCGATCATGCGCGGCTCTCGTCCCGACCCGGCAGCGACTTGAGGACCTGGGCGGGGTTGCCGCCGACGATGCTCTGGCCGGGCATGGAACGGGTCACGACCGCACCCGCGGAAACCACGCAACCCTCTCCGACATCGGCCAGGATGATGGCGCCTTCGCCGACCCAGGTCCCTGCCCCGATCGTGACCGTATCGTAGCGGGCTGCAGCGACGACCCTGCCATCCTCGTCGAAGTGCTGACGTTTGCCACTGGGAATGCTGACCCGGCTGCCCATCATGACGCCCGCTCCAACGGTGACATGGCCGAGGACACAGTACGCACCTGTCGACACGTTCCGCGAAATCCGGGCTCCCCGATGGGTAAAGAGGGAGCCGAAACCAATATGCGTCTCCCACGAACAGGAGGTCAACGCGCCCCAGTAGAAAGCGGCACGCAGCAAGACACCTGGATGGCTGGGCACCAGCGCCAGAAGCTGGGCGCAACCCGTAAAGATCAGCTCATTCCGGCCCACGCGCGATTCGATCCAGGACAGGAGAATGAGGGGCGAAACGCCCACCACTGCCGCGGCAAAAAGGCAGGCCTTGATGACGGCTTTCATGGCCGGTGCCTTCGAAAAGTTCGTCCCATGGGCCTGCGATTACCGTTTACGCAAGGCATGAAGCTTCTGTCGCAGCATCCGCGCCACCTCGTCACGAACCAGAGTCGTTTTTCGCCTGAGTGTCGCCCCCAAGCGAGCCCTTTGTGGCTCGAAACGCTCCGGCTCACCGAAGGAATAGGCGTGTGCAACCGGCAACGGGGCGCTGGCAGCCACCTTGCTGAAGTAATCGTGCACCCCGCCGTAGACACAGAGGATGACCAGCGGTCGCGTGAAATATGCCGTCGGGAAGCTGAGCAGATCCTCCATGCAGCGCCTGAAAAAGAACTCCGCGCGACTCGTGAAGGACTCAGTCTCTGCGATGCCCCCGCCGTACCTGGACGCAAGATACAGGACGTGGCACTTCCGGATGTCATGCGCCGGCCAGGTCTCCGTGGGCAACTCGACCTTGTGCAGCACGTCCTTGTAGGGCACCTCGTTCGCCAGCACCCACCGTGCGAAGTGCAACAGGCTGTCCCGCGCATACCAGAACATGTAATCCGTCTCACCCTGTTCGAGCTTCTGACCCAGGTACTTGCCGAGTACCTGCAGGAAGACCAGGTACGACCAGCGGTTCTCCGGATCATCGAGCTGCAACGAGGCGATGTCATCTGCGGGATGAATGCACCGCCGGATCAGTTCCTCCGCCTTGAGCCAGTATTGCCGGTTGCCCCCTACGGCATAGGCATCCATGAGGGTATTGATCGAATTCCCTGCGCCACGACCAGGCCCGTGATAGTGCCGGTCCCGGCTTGAGCTCGCGAATCCTGTCGGCGCCTCATCGACGATGGCAAACAGGGTCTGCGAACCATCGTCCATCGCGCATACCCAGTCCGCGAGCATGCGCACCGTACCCGCCGCCTCCGGATCGCCGGTCAGGTAGTAGCACGCGAGAAAGCCGGAGGAATAATCCTGCTCGTTTGCAGGCCCGCCCCCGTAACTGCCCCCACCTGCATTGGCCTTGCTGTAAGTCCGGTGAGTCGAAGTCGCCGCAGGCTTGTAATGATCGGTGTGCCAGAAAAGACCGCCATTGAAGGCAGACTTGTCACCCTGGGTACGATAGATGTCGATGTCGATGCTGTGCCGGGCAGAGTCCAGCATCAGCTCGCGCCACCTTGCATCGCCGGTCCGCAGGTAGTTGAGGAAGGCGCCATAGATGAAATCGTACTGGTTGTTGTAATGGGAGATGAAAGGTTCCGGGCCGGCGTGATGTACGGCCTCGTGATCCGCATACAGGTCGCCGAAGTTCCTCCAGCCGTACTCGTCGATGAGCTCGCGCTTGGCAAAGAACGAATGCGAGCCTGCCACGATCTGGTTGATGTAGTCGCGATAGGTCGCATCGTCATTGTCGGACGCAGCGGTGAACCATGAAATCGCGCCCGATCGCTCCACCCAGCCTGCGTCGACCGCTACTTCCACGGGATGCTGGAATGCCTGCAGTCGAGTGCCATCGACTGCGGGATCGAAATCCAGCAGGAAGATATGGCGCTTCTGCTCACCCCCCTGCAATTCGAAACCCGCAGCGCATTCTTCCGGAAATAGCGCGACATGCAGCGATTCCCTGCGCCAGCGGAGTGCTTTTGGAAACGACTGCCAGAAATCGCGGACTGCGACTCCCATTCCGCCTGGTCCAGGGCTGAAGACGCCCGGGGTTGCGCGATGGCCGCTGCCTGTCACGACGGGGGCAGCTCCATCCGCGGTTTCAGTCACCCGATAGCCGCGAAATGCCACCGTCAGCCTGGAGTTGCGATCAACGTGGTTTGGGGAGTTCCATCGCTCACCACCACTGGAGTCCTGGTACACCGTGCCTGACGGGGCGGAACTGCGCTGCTTCCGTGCGGGGTCTTCGCCGTACCACTCGACGTCCACCGCCTTGGCCGCGTGGCAGACGATCGACAGGTCACGAAAATGAAAGGAGCCCGGATCACCCAGATCCCAGAGACCGCCTGGATGCAGGGCGGGCTGGGGATTCCAGATCTTGAACTCGACCTGGAGGCTCGCCGAGCCAGCAATGAATACAAGGCGCGCAGTGAAACGCACCGGCGGGGCAGCAGCTGCTCCCGCAAACCCACCCGCAGCAAGCAAGGTCGCACGGACTTCGCCTGATTCTTCGACGTCCAGGGTCTCGGTGACCGCGACAAAACGATTGTTCGCGCCATCGACCAGCGAGCACTCCACTCCGTTTTCGCCCAGCAAGGAGCCCTTGTCCGACTGCACTCGGGCCAACAGCCTGCTCCCGAGCAGGGGTACGTCGAATCGGGCCGGGCCCGTATCCACCTGGATACTGGTTTCGAATCGCGCAATCCGTATCCCTGCATGAGCCGCGGAAGTTCCTGCGGCCACCCGGCCAATCCGGATCGCTGCTTCCGACACAGCAGCGACAGGCACAACGGCATCCACCAGCACCCACTTGATACTGCGGTCTCGCCAGAACGCGAGCGGTCTCGCCTGGAAAGGCAGCGAACGCCCGGCAATCGACGCGCACAGTTCGGCGGGGTCGTTGACCAGTCCCATGGGAAGAGGCACGCCTGTACGGATGGCTTCTGCCTCGCGTGGCAGGCCGTTAGTCTCGCGAATCCGCAACGGAATGGTGAAATCGCTCAAGATGTTTCCAGCCCTAGAGTCCCGCAGCGTGCAGCCGGGAAAGGTTCCCCTGCCACGTGTACTGTTGTTCAACACGGCGCCGGGCATTGGCACCGATGCGCGCGGCCCGACCCGGGTCACGCAGGAGCGCCACCACAGCCTCTGCAAATCCGGCCTCTCCCTCGGCAACGACGATGTCCTCTCCGGCGGCAGCCTCCACGCCTTCGTACGCCTGGGGCGTGGCCACCACGGCCTTGGCCATGGCCATCGCTTCGAGCACCTTGTTCTGGATACCCCGCGCTATGCGCAGGGGGGCCACACAGAGAGTGGCTCCCGCGATGTAGTCGCGGACATCATTGACGAAGCCTGTGACCGTGACACCGCGCACCGCCGCCAGCTTGCGGATTTCCGGCACCGGGCGGGTGCCGACAATGAACAGCTGCGTATCGGGCAACTCGGCCTGGATGCGAGGGAATACCTTCTCGACAAACCAGCTCACGCCCTCCACGTTCGGCCAGTAGTCCATCACGCCTGTGAACACGAGCGCATGAGCGCCGAGTGGAGGAGCGGGCGGCAGACGCGGTGCAAAGAATCCGAGGTCCACTCCATTGGACATCGCCTGGAGGTTGGCAGGAGGTCCGCCGGGGAAGAAGGTCCTTTCCTGCTCGCTGACGACAAACAGCCTGTCGAACTCTCGCGCAATCCGCTGCTCGTACACTCCCAGGGCCCTCGCTTCGTGACGATAGACCCAGGCACTCCAGAACGGACTGCGCTCCGCATACTGGCTCCACTTGAAGGAATCCACATCGATCAGGTCCATGAGCCTGATTGCCTTGCGGAGCTGGCCGCTGGCATGGCGTGAGCGGAACACGTATTCCGCCATCGGCGACGAGGAACAGAAGACGGCATCGAACGGCAGGCGATCCAGCAATGCATCGATCTGCTGTTGCAGCACCGGGGCGTAGAAATGCCGGACGGTGATCGAGCCCGCGCGAAGCATCTCCCGCAGCGCGAACAGCTTGCGGCCGGGCTGATCGATCCGGGCATGGAGAGTGCCGGCAACCCGCTTGCCGAGTTCGGGGATCCCGGCGAGGTCGGCCGCATCGTCGATGAGGGTCGCCAAGTGGACCTCGTGACGACGGCCCAGGTGCTCGAGAATGTGGAAGGCCCGGATCTTGTCGCCCTTGTTCGGCGGATACGGGATTCGGTGCGTCAGGAACAGGATTCGCATTGGCGCAACGAGGGGACGGTCCTTACGGCGGGGTGTGGCTAGACTACACAGCGCGAGTCAGGAAAAGCTACTAAGTGCTTCGATTTACTGTTGTTTTTGTGACTGATGCCGGGTTCCGGCAGGCGGCTTCAAGGGCCTGGGCGACGCCCGCCCAGCAGCCGATGCACGGCGTGCAGCAGCCGCAGCCATCCGGCGCGAACCAGGTGATGGCACACGAGGGGCGTCACTCCTGGATTGAAGTCCCGCTTGTAGTCCCGATGCCTGCCCCCGCCCGCGAGCAGGTCGAACCGCTCGCACTGGCCCGCGGCAGCAGCCTCGAGCGCATACCCGAGATGCAGGTATCCCGGCGACACTCCTTCCACCGCAGCAGGCTCGAAGCCGGACTGCAGGTAATACTCGGTTGCGCCCGCCCGCACGTCGTAGAGGTAGGAAATGGGCTCACCGGCTGCAATGAGGCGCGAAAGCCGGAGTCGTCCTGAGCCAGCCATGTCGGCAGCAAGGTCGAGGTGAAATGCCCTGGCGGCTGCCCCTTCCACCTCCCCCCAACGTTGGCTCCGGAGTGTCCAGAGGCCTTCCAGATAATCACCCACTTCGGACCTGCCTGCGTACTCCACCTTGCACCCATGAAGCTTCCGCCGTTGATGGAAGGCCCGGCGACGCGTACCGGAGGGCAAGGACTCCACGTAGGCCGCAAAAGGCTTGTCGAGGTGGACGGCATGGGCTTCCAGCCTGTCGATGGTGCGCAAAGTACCCACGACACGCAGTCGCGTGGCGAGGCGGCTGAGCAAGCTGTCCTCCCGGGTGCAAGGGAATACGAGGTCCTCCCACGACGATTCCGCCGTGATCCACGCAGCCACGGCGGCAATCACCGCCGCCTCCTGCCCTCGTACGGCGATCAGGTCGAGATACTCGGAAAAGACGATGCCTGGTTCGCGCCAGGCGAGCCCATTCACTTCCAGCCGCAGGCAGCGCATCCCCCCCCGCAGCCGGACCTTGCGCTCATACAACGGCAGCAACCCGAGCAGTTCCCCCGCAGTCGAGTAGCAAGCAAGCAGGCGGAGATTTGCGCCCAGTGAGGGCGCGTGATGGCGCCACCAGCGCCACTGCCAATCCCAGGACATGAACAACGGATCTGCGCTCGACGCTGACAGCACCTGTTGCCAGGGATCACGGCCCGCAGCAAATTCCGCCTCGGACCACAGCCTCACGGCCAATGCGGGAACTGTTGGCAGGGGGCTATGCATGGGCGGGAAGGCCGGCCAGACGGCGAACGCGTTGCTGCGTCAGTCGGAAGGCTTCTGCGTCCAGGAGCTTAAGCGCGACCGCATAGATGATCGCTCCCAGAGCCACCCCCAGCAGCAACTGCAGCAGCGGTGGCCATTGCCATGCCGCCATGATCGCGAGCGAACCGGTCACGACCGCACCCATCAGCACGCCCGCCGACAACGACCCGCGAACGACTGTCCAGACCGCGCGATACCCGATGCCGATCGTCCGCAGGATGATCCGGAAGGCGGCCAGCTGGAGCACCGGAAACAATAGCAGCCAGACCCACGCCGCCCCCGTTGTCCCGCCGTGGTAGCTGCCGAATGCGAGTGCGGCAACCATGCAGGGCGCGACGAACAGTTTGGTCTTTACCAGCACGTCGGGACGCCCGGTGCCGGTCATCGCCGGCGATTCGATGCTGCTGATGAGGCGCAGCGGGGCAACGATCGCGAACGACACGAGCGGGAAGATGGCGTCGCTCCAGCGCTGCCCGAACAGGACGGGCACTGCCACGCCGGCAACCGCGGCAAGCCCCCAGAAGACCGGAAAGCCGATGACGGCGTGGGTCCTGATCGTTTCAAGCGACAGGCGTGCGATCCCCCGCCGGTCATCGCCCAGTTCAGCATAGGCAGGCAGCGCAACCTGGTTGACGATCGTCGAGATCTTCTCCAGTCCCAGGTTCGCGACCTCCTGTCCCAGACGGTAGTAGCCAAGCGCCGTTACCCCTGCCCAGCGCCCGAGCATGAGGGTGTCCGCCGTCGTGTAGGCCAGCCACAGCACCGCATCAGCGAACACGAGGCCCCCAAAGCGAACATAGCGGATGGCGGAACCCATGGATCGTGTCAGCCGCATCGAGCCGCGCGCGGCGAGATTGAGCGCCAGTGTCCGGAAGACCGCGCCTGCCACCGCACCCGACATCAGCGCCCAGGCTCCGAATCCCCGATAGGCAAGCCCGACGGTGATCAGCGTCGTCAGTAGCGCCTGTGCCGCATCGATGGCCGCCAGTCGCGGGAAAGCCATTGCGCGGGCGAGTTGCGCGTAGGGCAGCACCGCGAGCGAAGTCATGACGAGGGACAGGGCCGACAGCGAAATGAACGGGACCACCGCAGGCTCACCCAGGATTCGTCCAGCCGGCCCGGCAATCAGCAACAATCCCGTCGCGAATGCCAGGCCAGCGGCGATAAGCAGCGTGAACACGGCCTGGCGCTCGGGGCCGGGCTGGGGAGGCCGTTGCACCAGCGCTTCTGCAAACCCGCCCTCGAAGATCAATGACGCATAGTTGAAGACGACGAAAGCGATGGCAAACAGCCCGAGCGCGTCGCTGTCGATGACGCGCACGACGAGGACCGTTCCCACCCAGGAAATGACCTGCGTTGCGAGCTTGGCTGCCGCATACGATCGCAAGCCGGCGAAGATCCTGTCCTGCACGCTAGTCCGGGTGGGATCTCAGCTGATCCATTCAGGGAGGTTCACGAGACCGCGAAAATAGGAACGCGACATGTCCCTGCTGATGCCCTGCCGCCGCAGCTCATAACGATGCCCCGCGGCCTGCCAGTTCACTCCCGGTACGTACGTCACCGCAAGGCGATAGCCGCTTTTGGCCGCCGCCTGCATGACGCGCTCATCGTAAGCCTCCGCAGTCCCGATGGGATACCCCAAGGCCTCGACCTTGCGTTCAATCCGCTGTTCGAGGATCCGGCGCGACTCCGTCAATTCCCGCGCCAGGTCCGTATCCGCGAGTCGCGTCAGGTTGGGGTGGCTCAAGGTATGCGACCCGAACTCGATTCCCTGTTCTGCCATCTCCCGGATCTGCCGCCAGTTGAGCGGCCGGCTCAGCTCGGAAATCAGGGCATCGAGGCCTTCCGAAAAACGCGACGACCAGTCGTGGATCATCGCCGCACGGCGTCCATTGGGCAGGACCTTCAATATCTGGTGGATGCGCCTGATACTGGCTCGCCGTTCTGTATTGGTCGGTCCGAACGGAAAGCTCTGCCGGCTTTCCTCGACCCGGATCGCACCGGGCTCGATGTGCATCATGAGATAGGCCGCAAGCTCGAACCAGAAAGGCTCCCCGCTCTCGATGTAATCCGTCGTGACAAAGACGGTCGCTGGAATCTGGAGCCGCTTGAGGACAGGGAAGGCGTGAAGGTGGGTATCGACGAACCCGTCGTCGAACGTGACCGCCACGGCCCCTTCGGGCAACGGCTCGCCGGCATCCATGTGCGCAACGATCTGCGCCAGCGACACCGGCTGGCAGTGCCGGGCGAGATACTCCATCTGCCAGGCAAACTCGCCGGGTGTCGCACTGATCAGGTCGAGATCGAAAGGATAGGTGTCCGGCAGGTCGACGGGCATGACGCGGTGATACGCGAGGATCACCAGGCTGCTTCGACCCCGGTCGTGAACCTTGCGCAGGATCGGAGTCAGCCGCAGCAGTTCGGCGATATCGATGAGCTTCTGCCGCTTGCCACCCATGGCTGCGAGTCCTTCGGCGGGCACGTCAGGGGAGATTGCGGACAATCTGCGGCCCCAGGACATTTGCGCACCAGAGAGGCATCCGTCGCCACAGCGAGCTGGCGAGCGCGTACTTGGGATTGGCGGCGTTCAGTTGCGGAATGGGCCGCCCGGGGGGCAGCCAGTAATGCCAGTACAGCTGCCGGGGTTGTGCTCCCCACTGCTGCTTGAACCGATAAGTACCGCTGTCGACGGTCGAGCGCCCGAAGTCAAACTCCGCGGCCTGCCGGGCGACGGCATAACCCAGCAGCTCCCAGTACATCCGCATGTTGATCGCGTTGCGCTTGGCTTCCGGCGTCGCCGCTGCCCAGGGAACTTCAATGCTCCGCCCGTGCTGCACGACGATGGCCGCGGCCTGGACTTCGCCCCGAACCTTGATGACGAGCACGCCAAGCAATCCAGCCATCGCACGGCAGACTTCCTCGAAGAACCTGCGCGGGTAGACCGGCGTGCCCAGCTGGTGCATCCCGGCTGCGAAGACCCGGTAGAAGTCGGGCAGCAGCTCCGCCCCACCCCACACGACTTCCGGTTGCTCCCGCTCGGCACGCTTGATCTGTGAACGCAGTTTCGAACCGAGCTGCTTGCCGAGGGCCTCCACCGAACCGGGGAGCGAAAGCACCAGGGACACCTTGTCCAGCCGCTCCGCCAACTGCACGCCCGCGAGCGGCTCCCGGTGCCGCAACTCGACGTGATCGACTTTCAGCTCCGCGCCAATGCGAGCCGCATGCGCCGCCAGCTGCAGGGCAACCTCGGCACTGTCAGCCAGGATTCCGCCGTAGGTAAAGAAAGGCACGGAAGCCACGAACCGGCCGAAAAGAAAGCTCGACTGCTCGATCAGCGGCAGCACCCCTGCCACCCTGCCACCGCGGATGGCCACCACGAACCAGGTGCGCAGACCAAAAACCGCATGGCCAATAAGCACCGCAGCCGCGAGATGATAGGCAGTCGCTTCCGGGTGCTGGCGAACATAGTCGTCCCAACCGGGGGGAGCAGTCGCAGTCGACTGCACTTCAAACCCGGAATGGAGCATGTTGTCCGGCATTTCCCTGGACACCTTCGCGACAGCGTGAAGGAAGAGGCTGCTCAGGCAGCCTGCAGAAGGCTGAGCCGTGAGAGGACCTCGCGCATGGGCGCGAACTCGAACTCCCCGACGAGCCGTCGCAAACGCTCCTCGGTCCTGCCGAGATTGGTGTAGTGACGGAAGCGCGAGCGCCAGCCCGCTTTCATCACCGGCTGACCAGGGTCCACTTCCCACGGATGCAGATAGAAGACGAAGGGCCTGCCCATCTCGCGATTCAGCTTGCGCAAGCCGGCGCGGGTCAGCCAATAGGGAAAGATACGGAAATAGCCACCGCCCGCGATCGGCAGGCGCACGCCGAACATCGGCACGGTTGAGATGGGGAATTCCACGATCTCCGCACCCTTGGGAGTCTGGAAACCGCTGGGTTCCTGCGACGCGTCGGGCATGCCATACAGGTCATGGCGGATCGGGAAGATGCTGGAGTCGTACTTGAAGCCGGCTTCGTGAATGATGTCGAGGGCCCACAGCGACCGCTGCGTGATCGAATAGGTTGCGGCCCGGTAGCCGAGGACCGGCGCCCCGATGATGTCTTCCAGGAGCGCCTTCGAGTCGCGGGTCTCGTGGAAAAACTCGTCCTGCGTCTGCGTATAGATCAGCTTGTGGCTCATGCCGTGGCACGCCACCTCGTGGCCGGCAGACTGGATGTCGCGAATCAACCCGGGGCTGCGCTTCGCCACCCACCCGAGGATGAAGAACGTGGCTTTCAGCCCGCGCGCCGCAAACACTTCAAGGAGCCTGCGGGTGCTGGCCTCAGCGCGATACTCCTGCTTGTCCCAGTCGTTGCGGCTGATGACGCCGGACAGGGCGGCAACGTGGAAGTAGTCCTCCACGTCGACCGTCATGGCGTTCAGCATGGCAGGCACGGGTTCAACGCTGAGCCAGCGGCGACCAGGTCAGGAACAGTGACGCCCGATTCTCGGTGTACTCCGCGAACAGACCGGAGCCGGTGCGATCGCGAAAGTCGAACTGCAGCCGCCAGGAAAGCGTCCGGCCCTGCTCCCATGTCAGTCTTGCAGACCCGTACAGCTCCTCTGCTTTTGCATTCGACCGGTCGAACTCCTCGTCGGAATATCTGCCATCGATGCGAAAACCCAAGGTAGGGTTTAACTGGCGGCCGAAGTAAATGGCGTAGCGCATGACCGTGCGGTCGAGAGCGACCAGGTTTTCGTACGCTTCCTCGGTGTACTCGCCATTCAGCCCGAAGCTGGTCCGGTTGCGAGCGAAATCCCAGCCCGCCAGCACATAGCGGCGTTCGAAAGCATCGGCAGTGGGAATGACCAGTTCCGGATCCAGGCTGACCCCCGACTGATCCTGGGCGGCACGAAAGGCACTGCCGGAGTCCGAAAATTCGCTGCCCAGGTTGACGCTGACTGAAGCTGAAGGCGAGGTCTGCCGACGGAGGGAAAGTCGCAGGAGCGTGCCGTCAGACGTCTCATCGTCATCGTCGATGGCGGTATAGCCGGCGTCCGCCCTCAGCGTGGTGCGCGCGTTGCCCAGTTCGTATCGCAGGAAGGCCTCGTGGCGATCGTACTCGTTGATGGCCGGGTCGTCATAGGCGAATCGCTCACGGACTGCGTTCAGCGACACGGAACTCGCACCACTCAACCGGCGGATCAACGCCAGCGATGCGCTGTAGCGCTCATCATCGAGCCCAATCTCTTCATAGTTGGTTGCGGAATACCGGCCGGTCAGCTTGAGGGAGGTCGCCTGCCCGAACCGCAGGGTGAAATCCGGACCCGTCGTGAAGTAGTTGACGTTCTGTCGATTGCCAGGCGTAAGCGCGTCGAAAAGGTTGACCCGGGACTGGCCAAAGCTGTCCTGGAACAGCCACTCGAATTGTTCCGGCGCAATACCCAGCACCACCGTCCCGTTGAGACCACCGATCACATCGTCGTCGAACTCATTGTCAAGATAGTGCTGCCAGGCCGCGTTGACATCGATATCGGAACGCAGGCGCCTGCTTTCCCGGTTGTAACCCAGGGTCACGCCCAGCTGTCCGATGGTACCGTCCTGCTCGTTGGCCGATGCGAGGGCGATATTGTCCGACCAGGTCGCCCCTGCCGTCAGTCCCAGGTCAAAGGACTGTGGGGCAGCCAGGTTCTGAGCGGAGACCCCGCCAGCCACCAGCACCGAGCCGGCGACGAACATCAGCACCGAGACATTTTTCTTGTCATTCATGGTGGGTTCCATCAATGCGGGACGGAAGCGCGTTCCGCGTCGCCGTAGCCGTAGTAGTAGCCAGGAGTGGTGTTCATGCTCTGATTGAGGACGAGGCCAATCGACTTGCCTTCCTCGAGATGGCTGAGCGCATCCAGCAGATCCTGCTGCGAAGTCTTGCCTGCGCGCACCACGACAACGATCTGGCCAACGGCCTGGGCCAGTACCCTGGATTCGTTCGTCAGCAGCAAGGGTGGCGAATCGATCACGGCAATACGAGAGGCATCATAGCTTTCCAGCACCTGGGCCAGCTCGTGCATTCGCTGGCTCGCGAGGAGTTCCGTCGCTGTTTCAGTGCGCTTGCCCGCCGGCAGAATGCTGAGCCCCGGGATATCCGTGCGCAGAATCAGCGATTCCACATCTGTCGATTCGTCATGCAATGCATCGAGCAATCCCGGCTCATTCTCGACGCCAAACAGGCGGCTGATGTGGGGCTTGGCCACGTCGGCATCGATCAGCAGCACGTTGATGTCCTTCTCGAGCGACATGCTGATCGCCAGATTGATGCTGGTAAACGTCTTGCCATCACCGGGCATCGCACTGGTCACCATGATCAGATGGGAGTTGGGAATGCTTTCTGCGCCCTTCTTCGTGGCGGTTGCCACGAGGGGACGCTTGATCTGCCGGTACTGGTCGGCGATCTGGCGCTCCTGGTGTTCCGGAGGCAGCAGCCCCGCAGACCTGATGGCTGTGCGGCTGATCGTGACCATTTTGCCCGTATGGGGCAGCTGGTCCCGCACGGAACGCGAAGTCCGGCGCTGGGCCTCCGTAGCCAGGGTCACGCCGCCCTGGGTGACGGTTCCGAAGGGAGCGACTTCCACGGTGTGATGCGCAGGCAGCGCCGTGCGCAGCGCACCCGGCGAAGTCGCGCGCGACTCCTGGATCTTCCTGAGCGCTTTTTCCACCAGACTCATGCAGGGTTATTCCGGGAAAGGAGATGGATCGAACAGGGCACTAGCCGATTAACCGCTGGGCGAGACGAACACCCAACGGCTGCAGCTGCAACGCGACCACGAAAGCGATCACCAGGAATGCGATCCCGACCGACAACCAGGCATACCCGCGCAACTGACGCTTCTTGTAGCGATCCAGCCACGTCATGCTCACCACCCCCAATACCGGCAGTCCGGTCATTTCATTCAGGGCACGGCTGGAATGGAATACCGGCTTGAACATGTGCAGCAGATAAGCGAGGCCACCCCCCGCACCCAGCCCCACGACCAGCACCAGCGCCATCAGCAGCGGGCGATTGGGGGCGATGGGGTCGAATCCTGAGGAGGGAGGATCAATCACTTCGAAACGGATGGATTCCGTCGACTCCGCCTGTTCGCCCAGATTTGCCTTGTCAAGGCGGTCCACAAGCGCGTTGTACTGTCCCCGGGTGACATCGTAATCGCGATTGAGACGCGCAAACTCCGCTTCGACTTCGGGCACTGTGTCCACCAGCTGGCGAAGCTCGGCAACCCGGCGCTCCCGATCGGAGACTTCACCGCGCAGGGCCGCAATCTCGACTTCCGACTCATTGAGCGATTGCTGGATCTTCTGGATGACGGGATTCGCCGACGCACCACTGGCCAGCATGGCACCTCGGTCGCCGCGGCGCAGCGCTTCCTGCTCGACTGACTGTCTCTGCTGCAATTGCGCGAGCGTTTCACGGGCAGCAACGACATCCGGGTGCCGGTCGGTAAAGCGCAACAGGAGTTCGTCAAGCCGCGCCTGGGTTTCCTTGATGCGGGCGGTGGTATCGCCGCCTGGATCGAGCGAAGCCGATGAAGCCGGCGCGGATGAAGGCTGCTCACCTCGCAGCTGCCTCTGCAGTTCGTCACGCCGGGTCGTTGCGATCGAGAGCTGCGCGCGCACTTTCTCGATCTCCTGCATCTCCGCCTGCAGGCGCGAAAAGTAGTCACCCTGGGCACCG
Organism: Pseudomonadota bacterium; assembly: GCA_031398625.1. Lineage (GTDB taxonomy): Bacteria > Pseudomonadota > Gammaproteobacteria > Steroidobacterales > Steroidobacteraceae > CAIUGU01. Next base: position 17,595 of record JANNNQ010000154.1, on the reverse strand, counting down.
GGCATCTGCCCGACATTACGACGCTTGAAGTCTGCCAGGCGCTGCTCCGCTTCCCGCAGGCGCTGCTCGTACTCCTGGATCTGCTCACGCAGGAAGAGCTGTGCGGTCTCTGTTCCAGTGCGCTTGCCGCCGAGCGTCTCCTCCACAAAGGTGTTGAGGAGGATGTCGACGACTTTCAGGCTGGTCTCGCGATTCGGGCTTTCATACGCGATGGTATAGACCGTACCGCCGCCTCCATCGCGTCCATCCAGCTTGACGTTCTCCCTGACGCGCTCGAGCATCGCCGAACGGGCTTCGGGAGTCGTTGCCTGCACATCGAGATCGGCTTCACGGGCAACGCGTTCCAGCTGCGGCCGCCCAAGCAGCGACTGCCGGACGAGGTTCAACTGCGCATTGACGTCCTGATTGATGGCCAACCCTTGCAGCACCGGTGCGAGTGATGTCCGGGTATCCACATACACGCGCGCCTGCGCGGAATAGACATTCGGCTGGAACACCACCGCCACCCAGCCGATGATGCAGACTGCCCACGCCGTGATCATCGCCAGCCAGCGAAAACGCGCAGCGCCCCGTAACTGCTCGTAAACCTGATCCAGCAACTGCTGTAATTGTGGATTCATGGTCAGAACATTGACTGCGGAACAACCAGTACGTCACCCGCCTGCATGGCGAGGTTCTGCCGCATGTCGCCCTTGTTGATCAGATCGGCGAGACGAACCGGAATCTCCCGCTGCTTGCCGCTTTCATTGCGGATGATGCGCGCTCGGTTGCCGGCGGCGAACTGACCCATGCCGCCCACGGCGAGCACCACGTCCAGTACGGTCAATCCCTCCCGGTAAGGCAAGCCCTGGGGCTTGCCGACTTCGCCGATGACCTTGATCTGGCTGAAGATGCTGATCGGCTGCGTGACAATGATGTTGACCTGGGGCGAACGGATGTACTCGCCAAGCACGGTTTCGACATCGCGCGCGAGCTGCGACGGCGTCTTGCCTACGGCGACCATGTCCTCGACGAGAGGCGTCGAGATTTTGCCATCGGGTCGGACGGGGATCGTCGCGGACAGTTCGGGATTGCGCCACACGAACACCTGCAGTTCGTCGCCAGGGCCGATGATGTAGGTCGTCGCCTGGTTCGCCTCCAGCGGGCTGACTAACGGAGCATCGACAGCGGGCGCCTGCGCGGCCGCCGGAAACCCGGCCGACAGCAGAAAAATAGATATAAAACAGCAGGTTGCAATCTTCATGGGCATGCGGAGAGAGTTAGTGGCACAACGGCTGCAAGCGACACGTAAACCCTTGTTCCATGGGGATACTTTCAGGACCTGACGCTCAATCCACCAGCGCGCCGCAAGGTTAACAGAAGGCATTCTGCCCGGGCGGCGCCTCGGCCCGGATTCGTGACGTGGTGCCACCCGGAAACACCTGTAATTCCACGGGATCAGGTGCCCGCCAACTCTGCCTGCAGCCGAAGCGCGTCGCCCCGACTTTCGAACTCACCCGCGCTGGCCAGCAGTGCCGCTAGCACACGCGCGGCTTCTGCTCGCCTGCCGAGCTGTGCCAGAGCTGCTGCGCGGTGATAGCCGATTTCAGGGATATCCGGCGCAGCCTTTACCGCTTCCTCCAGCAGACGCAGCCCTTCTTCTGCCCGGCCGTTCTGGACGAGTATCCAGCCGTACGTATCGGTGATCGGGGCGGCATTCGGTGCCAGTTCGTGAGCACGCTGCGCTACGCCAATCGCCCGCGGGTCCTTCTGGATCTGGTACAGCCAGGCGAGATTATTGAATGCTACGGCACTCGGCGGGCCATCCCGCACAACGATCTCGTATTCCTGGATCGCTCTCAACTCCTGGCCGGAAAGCTGGAATGCCTCTGCGAGAACCGAACGGACTACGAAATCCGAGGGGGTCTGCGCGAGCCAGCGCGTCAACGGCTCCGTAACCTGCCCAAGACGCCCCTGATACCGGGCCCGATAGGACTTCAGTGCTGCTACGGCGTTGGGCCGCAGGGCAAAGGCATTATCGAAGGCCCGAGCAGCGTCGTGATACTGCTCGAAGGCAAGCAGCATGTCGCCTTCGAGCAGAGCCACTGTCGGATCCCTGGGCCGCTGCTTGCGTAACGCCTGCACCCGCGTCTGCGCCGACTGCCGATTGCCATCCCGGATATCCAGAAGGGTTGCGACGCCCACAGCCGCCACCCAGTCGGCACGCAATGAGAGTGCCTTGTTGATCGATTCGCGAGCAGCTGCTCGCTGGTCCAGGGCGAGCTGCGCCTGCGCCAGGCTCAACCAGTAAAGCGGCTGGTCGTTGGTGAGATCGATCGCGGCCCGGAAACTTGCCAGCGCTTGCTCGTAGCGCCCGAGATCCATGTAGAGCGCGCCTGCGCGCTGGTGTCCTGCAGCGGCATCCGGGGAACGAGCGATTGCCTCTTCCAGCATCGCCCCCGCCGACCTGCCATCGTTGCTCATGAGGTGCAGTCGGGCGAGACGAAAGCGCGGCTCCAGGGCACCGGGCTCCTGCATGCGCCACGCTTCCATCCTTTCAATGGCCCTGCGAGTGTCTCCGCGGCGCAGTGCAACGTCGGCCAGCCCAAGGTGGGCTGCCCCATTGCCGGGCTCAAGGGTGACCAGTTTCTCGAGCTGTCCCTCAGCCACCGCCAGATTCCCCGCTGCACTTTCGAGGCGCGCCATGCCCAACAGGGCCGCAGGATGGTCGGGCGCCTCGGCCAGCGCCTTGATCAGCAGTGCTCGCCCTCGATCGAACTCGGCCCGCTGGGTAAGCAATCCGGCCGCGAGCACCAGCACGTCCAGATCGTCTGGCCGTTCTTTCAACACGCGACTGAGTTCGGCATCGGCTGCTGCCGGCCCCTGGGCCGCAGCCAGGGCTGCAATCCGCAAGGCGTCGGCAGCGATGCCACCCCGCCTGCCCTGCTCAGTGTCCAGCACCTCGAGAGCCTCGCGTGACCCGCCGCTCCGCAAATGCGCGGCCGCCAGGTTCAAATGCAGCGGCGGGCTTTGCGGATTGTCCTTGATCGCAGCCTCCAGAACTGCGATCTCCTCGCTCCCGTCTCCCGCCTGCATTTGCGCTGCACCCAGCAATGCGGCGACCTGCGGATCCAACGCGGTGGTGTCCGTATCCAGCGCCGGGATCAGGACCTGGACCGCCTCGTCCGGGCGATCAAGCCGCATGCGAACCTGGGCAAGCAGCTTGCGTGCCTCCAGATTGTCGGGCGCATTCTGGACGACTTGGGACAGGTGCAGATCGGCTTGCTGCAGCCGCCCCTGAGCGAGGGTTACCGCGCCGAGGAGAAAGCGGGCTTGGGTGAATTGCGGTGCGGCAGTCACGATCCGCTGGAGTTCAGCGGCCGCGTTCGGATAGTCCTGCCGCACGAGCAAAATCCGGGCGCCGAGAAAACGGGTCAAAGGCGTACCGGGGAGGATGCGGTTCAGCTCCTCGAGCGCAGTCTCGGCAGCCGCGATATCGCCCCGCGACAACCGGACCTCGATCAATGTGCCGAGCAGGATCGCCTGCTGCTGCGCCGAGAGCTGGCCGTTGTCCACGGAGCGGGCACGTTCGAGAATCTCAAGGCCGGCATCGAACTGGCCCCTCGCGGCAAGCAGGTTGCCGCGGATCAACAACGCGGAGGCGTTCTCTGGCTCCCGCTCCGTCACCGCCGCGAGGCGCGCCAGCGCCTCGTCGAGGCGCCCCAGACCTGCGTCCGCCTGAGCCATTCCGATTTGTGCCTCGGTCAACCGGGGAGCGGCTTTCAGTACCCCGGAAAACTGTTCGAACGCTTCAGCAGGGCGCTGCAGGCCAAGCAGCGCCCTGCCGCGGTACAGGCCTCGAGCCGGCTCCGGCAGCACCAGCTCTTCCGTATCGATGGCGGTCAACAACTCGCCGTACTGGCCGAGCGCCAGCCGGATGCGGGCCGCCAGATCGGATACGGAGGCAAGTGGCATTCCGAACTCGATTGCGCGGCGCAAATCCGCTTCGGCTCCTTGAGCATCCCCAAGATGGACTGCTGCCTCTGCCGCCGCGCGCCGGGCGCGGGCGTTCCCCGGCTCATCCTGCAAGGCATTCTTTGCTTCGATCAACGCGCCGCGAAAGTCCTGGATTGCAATCAGCGCTTCGGCTCGTTCGGCACGGGTTTCCGCACTGACAAAGAGGTCGCAGCCAACGACACCGAACGCCGCCAGGGACACACCCAGGACGCGGAGAAAACCCGCAATGGACAGGGGGAAGTTCATGGCCGAAAGTGTCCCTGCAACAGTCGTTTATCCATCCTGGGAATCATTCTTCCGCTTGCTCGGCAGATTGCATCAACGTCGGACCCGGCTCTGCACTGAAACGTTCCAGCAGGTTCCCGAGGGAGGGCCTCGAATCCTCACAGTCGGCCCCGCACAGCGCGCGCAACGCCAGCACCTCTGATCGCGGGGTATCGGCGAGCGAACTGAAACCATACCAGAGCTGTGCAGCCAGCCCCGAGGAGAAGCGGCGGGGCCCCACGGCGTATGCTGCCCAGATCAGCGACCTGCGGCCAGCACGATCGATTGCGACGTACTCCCTGATGGGCACCGTCTGCCACTTGATGGAGGCAGCAGCGACTTCACGCAACGGCGCGACGACACTGTTCCCGTAGCCCATGAGTTCCTTGCCTTGCCGCTGCTCCACATAGATAGCCACGTAGAGGTCCGTCTCCTCCTCGCCAAGCCGGTAGGTTCCCATTCGCTCGACATCCGCCCCGGCAAACAGGGGCTGCCACTCTCCCTGACTGGTGGTAGGCCCGGCCCAGGGAGCTATCTGCGGCAGCGCGAACTGCGGCACAGCGGAAGGTTGTCCCCTGGTCTGCGCCAGTAACAGAAGCGGTGCGGCAACCAAAGCCGCCAGCGCCAGCAGGACCGGCCGGCCCAAGCTCCTTGACGCCTCGACTTCCTGTGGGGCAGCAACCACCGGTCCGCCTGCCCCCTGTGAAGTCGGTGCGAGGAACAGAAATGCGGTCATCGCGATCGCGAACACGAACCAGCCAAAGTAGTAGTGGTCGACGGCGACGAGATAGTGCTGCATCTCTGTGACATGGCCAGCAACGATAATCGTGTAGACGCGGATCCAGTTGGCAACGATGGACAGCACGGCCACGAGTGCTATCTGGCGGGCGCGACAACGCCAACCGTCTCCCTGCAGCTCCCCATACAGGGCAGCCAGGGCCAGGGCGACGATCAGGAAATGCAGACCGCTGCAGCCGTCGGCAATCTCGAATACGCCACTTGGAATCTCGACCCGATCACCTTCGAAGTAGGCGGGAATCCCGGTCACCCGCAGCAGCAGGCGCACAGCTGCAATAGTGAGGCCTTGCAGGATGCCGTTGAAGTGCGTCCAGACCGGGATGGCAAAGTAGAGATAGCCCACGGGAAAGAGAGTCGTGCGTGCAATCCGCCACCCGAACGCCGCCAGCAACGCCACCCACACCAGCACAGGCAGCAGCAGCTGGTGACCGATCTCGATGCCGGCTTTCTGCAGCACGACAGCAGCCGTCCCAAGCAGCACGAGTGGCAGCAGCGCGTACCTGCACGGCTGCGCTCCGCCCTGGTTACGTTGCCACACACGAAACAGCAACCATGCTGCAAGGATTGCGACCAGATACCCGTGTGTGTACGTCCGGTGCCCGGTGTCATTCCACTCACCCAGGAGTGAACGCACGGTCGGGGCGTAAGCGGCGAAGGCAACAACGACAATCGCGACCATGCCGGCAAGATGTGTGCGCGCAAACCCGGCAGCGCCTGCACGAAGGTATTGAGGCGCATTCTGGCCGGGATTCATTGTGGGCAGTTCCAGAGGCGCTGGATCAGCAGGCCGGGTATCGACCGCTCAACTCGGCGCCCGAATGCCGTACTTCTCCATGAGATCGTACAGCGTCGGTCGACTCACCCCCAGGAGTTCAGCCGCTTTCGAGACGTTGCCGTTGGCAATGCCGAAAACCTGCTGGATCGCCTGCCGCTCCGCCCTCGTACGTACTTCGCGGAGGTTGAACAGCTGCTCGCTGGTGCCTCCTGCCTGGAGCCCGAGATCGTCGACCGAAATGACCTGACCCTCCGACATGATCAGTGCGGTCTTTACCTTGTTCTCCAGCTCGCGCACGTTTCCCGGCCACGGGTAGGCTTCGAGGGCAGCCACCGCGGCTTCCGTAAAGCCGCGCTTCGGGCGGCCGTTCAGGGCTCCGTACTTCCTGAGGAGCGAGTGTGCCAGCACCGTTGCGCCACCCCGGCGGTCCCGCAGCGGCGGAACGTTGATCGTCACTTCCCCGATGCGATAGTAGAGATCCTGACGAAAGCGCTGTTCGGCTATCAGCGCCTGGAGGTCCTGGTTCGTGGCGCATACCACGCGCACATTGACTGCGATCTCCTGCCTGCCACCAACACGTTCGATGACACGATCCTGCAGGAATCGCAACAGCTTGGCCTGCAGTGCGAGCGGCATGTCCCCGATCTCGTCCAGAAAGAGCGTGCCACCGTCCGCCGTTTCGATCTTGCCCAGTGTCTGCTTGATTGCGCCCGTGAACGCACCCTTCTCGTGACCAAACAATTCGCTCTCTAGCAACTGCTCCGGGATGGCGGCACAGTTGATGGCCACAAACCTGCCGCCCTTGCGGCCACTCTGGGCATGGACCGCACGCGCGACCAGCTCCTTGCCCGTACCGCTTTCGCCCAGAACGAGGACGGAGACGTCCGCGGGAGCCACTTTCTCGATCATCCGGCACACACGGATCATGCTCTCGTCAGTGGCAATGATGCCCTCCAGCGGCACGTTCATCTGTGCTTCCCGCAGCTGACGGTTCTGCAGCTCGAGGCGATGCATGTTGTGGGCCCGTTCCACAATCAGTTTCAGCACTTCCGTATCGACCGGCTTGGAGTAGAAGTCGTAAGCGCCCAGTGCAACGGCGCGCATTGCATTGTCCCGATCGTGGTTGCCGGTCACGACAATCACTTTCGTCTGCGGCGCCCCCGCCAGGATCTCCTTGAGCGTCTGCATGCCTTCGGTCACTCCCGAAGGATCCGGCGGTAACCCGAGGTCCTGGAGAACGACAGCGGGCTCGAAGCGGCGCAACTGCGCGAGCGCTTCGGCCCGGTTGGTCGCCAACAGCACTTCATAGCCGTCGAAACACCACTTGAGCTGCTTCTGCAGCCCAAGGTCATCTTCGACTATCAGCAACCTGTCCTTGTCGTCCGCCACTTTGCTGTCTGCCTTGCTAGCTATCGAGTTGCGTACCGGCCACCGCGGCAGCGCCTGCTGTAACGCCGGGCGGAGCTGAAACCGGCAGCCTAATGGAAAACCGGGTGCCCATGCCGGGACTGCTTTGCACTTCGATCTCCCCGCCGAGCGTCCGCACGTACTCCTGGGTCTGGTAGGCACCGATTCCCATGCCCTTGGCCCCTTTCGTACTGTCGAAGGGACGGAACAGGCGATCGCGCACAAACTCAGGTGTCATGCCCGCACCATTATCCACGACGACGAGGATGACCTCGGAATCGCCAGCCACCAGATTGCAGTGGACAAGCCCTTCGTCGGGCGTCGCGTCCTGGGCGTTCCGGAGCACATGCTCAACAATCGCCCCCAATCGATCACTGTCGGCCCGGACCCAGACTGATTGCCCTGGAAGCGTCATGGTGACAACCGGCATCCTTCCCTTGCAACGCTGCACCGCCGCAGCCACGATCTCGTCCAGCGCAATCAGCCTTACGGCATCTGCATTCGTGCCGCGCAGCTGATCGATGAGCCGGCTCATTCTCTGCGACGCATTCGCAATGGTAGCAATCGCATCATCGACGAATTCCGGATTGCGCCGGTGCTTTTCCGCATTGGCGACAATCAGCCGCAGCTGCGCCACGGAATTCTTGAGGTCATGCATCATGAAAGCCGTCAGCCGGTTGTAAGCCTCGAACTGGCGGCTCTCGGCAAGCTTGCGGTCAGACTCGTGCTGCGCAATCTGCGTAGCAACGTGCTGGCCTACCGTTTTCAGCAAGTCCCTGTCTTCATAGGTCATGTCGAAAGGGGGCGGCGGACTGTACAGGACGAAGAAGCCCACCAGGCGGTCGAGTTCCAGCATCGGTGAAACGATGCGCAGCGTCGGGTCTGCCCTTATCCATGCGGGTAACTCGAGGTGGCCATACACCTCCGGGGTATCCCGAAGCTCCCGGAGGTCGATGATCCATTGCCGCTCGTTGAGGAAACTGATCAGTGGATGCCCGGCCCGCACCTCCGCCAGACCGGGAATGGAGTCGAGGTTGACGGGCCAGGCGGCAGCCGGAACGAAGCGGCGGCGCGACTCGTCGACCAGCAGCAGCGCTCCACCGGGACTGCCGAATATCTGTGTCACGGCCCGCAGGGCCGTCCGGCGGATGTCACCTTCGTCGGTGGAAGACAGCGTCCTGATGAAGCGCAGCCATTCCACCCTGTAGTCGTACTTGTTCCGGTAGAAGTGCTTGTTGATGAAGACCTTGAGGCGGCGGCGCAATGCGTCCGAGGCGAGCATCGAGAACAGCAGGACTGAACCGAGGACGAAGAACAGGATCTGGCCCGTTGCGCCCCAGGTGCCGCTGTTCGCGCGGACGTAGTAGCCACCGAGCGCCATCAGCAGGAGATACCCCCCCACTACCACGAACGTCGTGCTGTAGAAGACCACGTGCCTGGAAACGAAGATGTCGAGGGACCATTGCGGATTGCGCCGTATCGCGAACGCCATGGCAGGAACTGTCAGCGCATAGATGAAGCCGCGGACATTCCACGCATCGATACTGATTTCTCTCAGCAGTTCCGCCTGGGAAAACAGGAAGAGGTCATAAGCGAAGAGCCCGCCGATGCCGGCAACCATCCACTTGAGTCGCGACCTGGCCGACGGTTCGGCATTGCGGTAGATCTGTTCCAGCAACACGAGCCCCAATAGAGCGCACGCCAGACCGCCGCGGGTCATGAGGGCAGCGCGCGCGACGCCATCGCCATCCAACTCGACGATGGCGGGCAGCACTATCCCCAGGATCAGCAGTCCGATCCAGAGAACATAGATGGCGCTGACCAGGACTCCGGATACGGCGCCACCGCCAATCGCCACGAGCGCCAGCAGCCATGCGCCGTCGTGCAGAACCTCCGCGATGAAGACGACGATGGCAGGCACCGGGGCGATTTCCGCATAGGCCATGATGACGGCCCAGATCCCGGTTACGCTGGAAGCCACGATCAAGCGGGCGCCGACGGAATGACCGCGCCAGCTGGTTGCCAGCAACGTAGCCAACAGCAGGAACGCAGCCGCAGCTGTACCGTAACTGATCACGGCGAAGGTCATCAGCAGTTACTCCGCGCGAGCCATCCCTGCAGACAACAGATCGAGACGCATCGCTGCGTACCCTGGTCCGCTCCCCGAACAGAGCCTAGCGAGCCCCTTTGCCCCAGACAATGACTTCGACCGTCTGGACGAGAATGGCCAGGTAGAAAATCAGGCTGTGATTCTTGACGTAGTAGAGATCGTACTGCAGTTTTTCGGCGGCATCCTTGTCCGACGAGCCGTAGGGATAACAGAGTTGAGCCCAGCCCGTGATACCCGGCTTGATCGAATGCCTCTCGCGATAGTACGGGATTCGCTCCTTCAGCTGCTCCACGAACTGCGGTCGCTCCGGCCTCGGCCCGACAAAGCTCATCTCGCCCCGGAGGACATTGATGATCTGCGGCAACTCGTCGATGCGGATCTTGCGGATGAATGCCCCGACGCGGGTGACCCGCGAATCGTTCTGCACCGCCCATTGCGCATGCCCTTCCCGCTCTGCATCTTCCCGCATGCTGCGAAACTTGAGCACTGCGAATGGCCGGCCGTACTGCCCAACGCGAGTCTGCCGGTAGAAAATGCTTGACCTGATGCCGTCTTCGATCTTGATCGCAATAACCGTCAGCAGCATGAATGGCAGCGCCACCAGCAGCAGCAGGAGACTGGCAACGATGTCGAAAATCCGCTCAAGGACCGCGTTGATCCGGCCGCGACGGAACCCGTCCGAAAAGATGATCCAGCTCGGATTCAGGACATCGAGGCGGACTTTGCCCGTCTCGCGCTCGAAAAAGGTTGCAAGGTCTGCGATTTCAACGCCGTCAAGCCGGCACTCGAGCAGTTGGTCGGTTGGAAAGCTGCGGCGACGATCATCCATGGCGACAACGATCTCAGCGACTGCCAGCTTCTTGCACAGCAGCGGCAACGGCTCACCTGTTGCGATTACCTGGTCGCGCTGGACGACCGAGGGCTCGTCGCCGTCGGCCGCCACGTAACCGACAATGCAGAAACCCCGCCGGTCGGCACGGCGGCGCAACTGAGCGATGCTTCCTGCCCGTTTTCCGGCCCCGTAGACGAGTACTTTCCGCTTGAAGACGTCCTCGTCCACGATCCGGTCGAAGACGATGCGGATCAGCGTTGAACCGACGATAGCCATGGCCACGATACCGAGCAGCACCGAACGCTCGATGGCCACTGCTGGAAAAAAGAAGACGATTACAGCAATCAACAGCGCGCCCGCGATGATCGCGATGGCTATCCGTCCCAACCGCCCCATGGTGCGCGACCGCTGGCGGGCGCTGTACAGGCCCATGGCAGCAAGTGCCACGAAGAAAACGCAAGCCAGCAGGATCGCCTTCGGGAGCATCGGACCGGCGAGGTCCCGGAACGTATCCGGCCATACTCCCCAGCGGAGCACGGATACCAGGTATGGCGCGGCCAGGAACAACAGCCCTTCTGACAACGCCAGGAGGACGAGGGGTAACTGCCAGTAGTGTTGAAAGATGCGAATGGTCACGCGGCGTTGCCAGTGTCTCGTTCAGGAACCGTCTCGGACCAATACGCCGACCCCGGTTGTCAATACAACTCATTGATTCTATGGGTACTACGAGCCCGGAGTAAGAAAAACCCCGAGTGTGCATAACCGGCGACAAGTGTACCCAGAGGCGCGCTGCAGCCGCGTGAAAGGAGTCACAGGCCATACTGTTAAATTGAGCCTTTCTCCCGTCCCGTCAATCCAATTGACAATCATTCTTATTGCGTTTTACTCTTGCCTCGTAACGATCCAAAAGAGTTCGCAACCATCCAATGTACGTCTGCGTCTGCCACGCCGTAACCGACCACCAGATCCGTGATCTGGTGGACCAGGGAGCCACTTCGCTTTCCCAGGTGCAGTGCCGCGTGCCGGTAGCGGGTTGCTGCGGCCGGTGCGAAGACTCCGCTCGCGAAGTCATTGACCAGCATCTGGCGACAAGGCGCCCGCAGAAAGCAGCCGCCTGAGCGGGACTTTCTACAGCCGCCGCTCAGCGGCCGCCTCTTGCCCCTCCGCATCAAGACCTTGCGGGACGCTCCCTCCATCCCTTCAGGCCCCTTACACCGGGAAACTGACCGACGCGGTTGCCGACATGCGTAAGCGCGGGACAACTTCCCGAGCACCTCTTCAACGACGCGAGTGCGAGTCATTCGAATTCCGCTTCGCTCTTCGCTGGCGTTTCGCGCATTCTGTGGTTGCACTCATCACATCGCTCCACCAAGATCCGCTTCGAACTCAATCCCGGAGCGTGCTGCAATGAAGGGCGACCCCAACGTCATTCGTCACCTGAACGTCGTTCTCAAGAACGAACTGACCGCGATCAACCAGTATTTCCTGCATTCGAGGATGTACGGCAACTGGGGACTCGCGGCTCTCAGGAAGCACGAGTACGAGGAATCGATTGATGAGATGAAGCATGCAGACAAGCTGGTAGAGCGGATCCTGTTTCTCGAAGGACTGCCAAACCTGCAGGACCTCGGCAAACTGATGATCGGTGAAAATGTCCGGGAAGTCATCGAGTGCGACCTGAAGCTCGAGCGCATGGCGCACCCTGATCTCAAGAAAGCGATCGCCGACTGCGAGTCAGCGGGGGACTACATATCGCGGGAGCTGTTCGAGGACATCCTCGAATCAGAGGAAGAACACATCGACTGGCTCGAGACCCAGATCGAACTCATCGGCCGGGTGGGTATGGAGAACTACTGCCAGTCCCAGATGCGTGAGAACAGCTGAATAGCTGCTGCCTCCCGACCGCAGAAGGGGTCGCTAGCTGATCGTCTTGGACGCGATGTTCGACAGGGGGCTTTCGATCCCCTGGCCATTGACGGCGGATACGCCGAAATACCAAGTTCCAGCCCCCAGTCCTTCGACAATGTAGGTACTGATCGATGGATTGCCCACAGCGATGGTGCTCGTCAGTGAAGTGGCGTTCTGGCCGTAGTAGATCTTGAAGCCCGAAAGATTCAGCAGCACAGACCCGTCGCTGTTCTCCAGGGGCGCAGTCCACGAAAGCGTTGCTGCCCGCGATGTCGCTGCAGGCGGAGTCGGTGCGGGAGGGGTAACTGCAGGCGGGGTTGCCGTTTGGGCACCGCTTGCGGCTGGAGCGCTTGAGCCGCCACCGCCACATGCGGCGACGGTGGCAGAGCAGATCAACAGCATCAGGTACTTGAAAGACGATGCTTTACCGAATGCTTTCATTTTGCCGACGCTTCCAGGTCGCATTGTCAGATTGGCCGGCATTTTCTACCGATTACATTTATGTAAACAAGCGTCTCCGTTGCCCAACAACATGGATGCGACCGGGATTACGTTAAACGTACCGCCGGTGGTAGTTCACGGAGCGATACGACACTACGCATCGACTTGCCAATCGGCAGGAAACGTTGCCTGCCAAAAGACAACGGCGCCCGCAGGCGCCGTTCTCAAATCACGAACCGCGAAATCCTGGGTGTATCGTCAGGCGCCCGCCTGCGAACGGAGCTGCCGGCGGCGCAGGGCCAGGCCCATTCCCACCAAGCCGAGCCCAAAGAGCAGGCTGGTTGCCGGTTCCGGAACGGCGGTGTAAGTGACCTTGACCACCATGTCGTCATGATTGTCGTCAGGGCCGGCGCCTGAATCGTCCCAAAGCAGCCAGGCCGTGGTCGAGTCGACGATACGGATACCGATCGACTGGCCCATCCTGTTTGGCGCGAAGTTATTGCCGGAATTCGACAGGCATCCAGCAGGGTTGACAACGCAGAAGGCAAAATCAAGCAGCCCGCTGCCTACGTTGTAGGTTGGCGTCGTGGCCCAGGTATGCCAGACAGAGTCAGGCTTTCCGCTGGTCGTGAGCTCCACTCCACCCCCACCATAGTTGAAGAGGTTGGTATACCCGGCTTCCTTGCCCATGAGCGTGAACTGCACTGAGCCAGCAGCGTCAACGGCCAAAGACGTAGCCAGGAAGTAGTGGTCAACCCCGACCGCGCCCAACTGGGTGCCGAAGTTGTTGAATCCGGTATACCCCCCATTGATGTACTGTTGACCGGACATGCTGGTGTCTGCCAAACCAGTAGCGTCGCTGTAATAAAAACCGGCATTGGCGGCCGCGCTCGCCATGATGCAGGCGCCAATGGCTGCCGATTTCGCGATGAGGCTCTTCATACTTCACTCCATGAGCGGATTTTCCGTGTCAGGCAGAGGGAGTTGCACAAGCTGTGCCGCGAATAATTATCCAATATAAATCATGTAGTTATATGTAATACAAAGCGGCTCAAAAGGACCTCTGGCCAGCCCCTGTAAGCAATGTCGACGCTTTCAGGGCGCCCGGCCCTCAAGTCGCTTCGGGAGGCGGCCGTAGAACGCTACTCAGCCCCCTGGCACGAGGACGTGGGCCATTCTCCTTCGAAAATGGCGTCCCCACGGGGATTGCTCGACCCTTCCCTGGGCCTCGCCCCTGCGGGGCCAGCGCATGCGCTGGCCAAATTTGTTCCGGACAATTTGTCGAACACCCGGTCCCGGGGTTCTCATCCCCGTGGCACGAGGACGTGGGCCATTCTCCTTCGAGAATGGCGTCCCCACGGGGATTCGAACCCCGGTCGCAACCGTGAAAGGGTTGTGTCCTAGGCCTCTAGACGATGGGGACGGAAAGGCCGCAATCGATCGCTGCTCGAGCCAAAGCTGGTGGAGCCAGGCGGGGTCGAACCGCCGACCTCTTGCATGCCATGCAAGCGCTCTACCAACTGAGCTATGGCCCCACGCGAGAGGCGCGCAATGTAAGGGAGGGCATGGGGAGTGTCAAGGAAAGAAGCGCCTCCCAAAATGCATCGCGATGGTTCGATAAGTATCGAAAGCACAAAGCGATTTGTACCCTTTTTCCTACTGGCAGCGACGCCATGCCGCAAGGTTGTCAGGCACCGCCAGCGCGCGAGGTAGCTCGCTCCAGTCGCTGGAGTACCGTTTTCGGCCCAAGTATCTCCAGCGTCACATCGATGGGCGGCGAAACTGTCCCACCAGACACGGCAACCCGCAGAGGCTGGGCGACCTTGCCCAACCCGAGTCCGAGGGTAGCTGCAATACGTGAAACGACGTCATGCAGCGTGGGTGCGCTCCAGCTCGCAAGGACCGTGAGCTCGGCGTGTAACGCCCGCAGCACTGGCAGGGTTTCGGCATTGAGGTGCTTCGCCGCAGCCTTGTCGTCGTAATTCCCGAAGTCCCGGAAGAAGAACAGGCTGGCCAGGGCCATTTCCTTCAGCGTCTTTGCCCGCTCCTGCTGCGCCCGCGCGACTGCCACCAGCTTGGCGTCATCGTCGACCGAGACTCCCAGGGCGGCGAGCTGGGGCCGCAGATGGAGCGCCAGATGCTCCGGCGTCGACTTCAGCATGTGCTGCTGGTTCACCCAGGCAAGCTTCTCCGGATTGAAGGCCGACGCAGACTTGTTGACGTCCGCGATGTCGAAAAGACCGACCATTTCGTCGAGCGAAAAGATCTCCTGGTCCCCATGCGACCAGCCCAGGCGGACCAGGTAGTTGAGCAGCGCTTCGGGCAGGTAGCCCTCATCGCGATACTGCAACACGCTCACAGCGCCATGGCGCTTGGACAGCTTTGCGCCATCCGCTCCGAGGATCATCGCCACATGGGCGTATACCGGCGGCTTCCCGCCCAGCGCGGTCAGCATGTTGATCTGGCGCGGCGTGTTGTTGAGGTGATCGTCGCCGCGGATCACGTGCGTGACCTGCATGTCCCAGTCATCGATCACCACGCAGAAATTGTAGGTCGGCGTGCCGTCGGACCGCGCAATGATCAGGTCATCCAGCTCCGTGTTCGCGAATGACACCGGCCCGTGGACCACGTCATTCACAACGACGTCACCGTCCAGCGGGTTCCTGAACCGCACGACGGGATTCACGCCGTCAACAGGCCCGGCGCGGTGCCGACAGGTGCCGTCATAGCGAGGCTTCTGCTTCGCTGCGATCTGGCGGTTCCGCATGGCTTCAAGCTCATCCTTGCTGCAGTAACAGTGGTAGGCCTTGCCCTCGCGGAGAAACTGCTCCACTACCTCACGGTACCGGTCCATGCGGCGGGTCTGGTAGAACGGCCCTTCGTCATGGCCCAGCCCCAGCCACTTCATGCCCTCGAGAATGACGTCGATGGCTTCATCCGTCGACCGCTCCCGGTCGGTGTCCTCGATGCGCAGGATAAACGTGCCACCATGACGACGGGCATAGAGCCAGCAGAACAAGGCGGTCCGGACGCCACCGATATGCAGCATGCCGGTGGGACTGGGAGCAAAACGGGTGCGAATGGACATGAGGGTCACTGGCAAACGGTCCGGATGGGGCAACTGGAGCCTGCGAGGGCGCCGCATCTTACTCCGCCCACCCCCTTCCGCCCTACCCCTTCCGCTTGTCCGGGTAACCTCTTGTCCGTAGACTTCGCCCTCTCACCGGGCGGTTAGCTCAGCGGTAGAGCACTGCTTTCACACGGCAGGGGTCACTGGTTCAATCCCAGTACCGCCCACCAATCCTTCTTTCTTGCTGCTTCTTTCTTGCGATTGGACAAGAAAGAAGTAGAGAACAGGCCGCATCAAACCCGGCCGTACTCAGTGCCTTGGCAAAGAGAAAAGAAGTGATCATGAGTCGGCCCCGCGGCCGACTTACGCCCGATTTTTCCGTGATTGGACAAGAAAGAAGTAGATAAACGGCCTCATCCAACCCTCCCCCTCGCCCTCACCCTCTTCCCTGTGGCGCCCGGTTCAACACCATCCAGTAGAGTCCCAGGCTGCTCACGGCCTCGACGAACTCACCGAATTCGACTGGCTTGCGAACATAGCTGTTGGCGCCCAGGTTGTAACTGGCAATGACATCGGCGTCCTGGCTGGAAGAAGTCAGGACGACGACCGGGAGGTGACGCGTACGCGCGTCTTCCCGCAACTTGCGCAGGACGCCAAGCCCATCAAGCCTGGGCAGCTTGAGATCGAGCAGGATGACGGTCGGCATCACCGAGACATCCCTGCCGGCGTAGGCTCCCTCACCGAACAGGTACTCGAGCGCCTCGACTCCGTCGTGCGTGACGATGACGTCGTTCGCCAGATTGTGCTTGCCAAGACTGAGCAGCGTGAGTTCCTCGTCGTCCGGATTGTCCTCGACCAGCAGGATGTAACGCATGGTCATAACGGTTTCTCCGAAACGGTGAAGTAGAACGTCGCCCCTTCGTTGATCGCAGCATCAGCCCATATCCGCCCGCCATGCCGCTGCAGGATCCGCTGCACGGTTGCGAGACCAACGCCCGTCCCGGGGAACGCGCTGGCGGCGTGGAGGCGCTGAAAGACGCCGAAGAGATTGGCGGCATACTTGGGATCGAAGCCGACGCCGTTGTCGGCGACGAAAAAGACATCCTGGCCTGCCTGCACTTCCTTACCCACCTTGATGTGCCCAGTGGCCCGTTCCGCAGTGAACTTCCAGGCGTTGTCGAGCAGGTTCTCGAACGCGACTTCCATCAGCCGCAGGTCGCCCCACACCACGAGGTCCGGCTGGATTTCGACATCCACCACGCGCTCCGGCCAGCGTTCGTGAAACCGGCTGGACACGGCGGTTGCCAGGGCCGACAGGTCGAGGGGCTGCCGTACGATCTCGACCCGGTTGACCCGCCCGAGCTCAAGCAGGTCATCGATCAGTGTCGACATGCGCACCGTTCCCGCAATGACCCGTTCAAGGTAGTGCCGGCCCTGCGCGTCAATCGACCCCGCGTGCTGGTCGTGCAACAGCGTACTGAATCCTGCAATTGCCCTGAGGGGCGCCCGCAGGTCATGCGAGACCGAGTAGCTGAACGCCTCGAGTTCGCGGTTCGACAGCTCAAGCTCCCGCGTCCGGCTCTGCACCCGCTGCTCGAGCTCCACGTAGAGCCGGGCGTTCTCCAGTTCGACCTGCTTGCGCGCGGTGATGTCCTGCACCGTACCGGCCAGCTTTACCACCCAGCCATCGTGGCGGCGAACCGCCCGTCCTCGCACGTGGACATGGCGAACACTCCCGTCCGGAAGCACCAGTCGGCACTCGAGGTCGATGGGGACGTCATGACGGAGCGCAGCTTCCCGCGAGACCAGTAGCGAGGTCCGATCGGCCTCCATGATGAACTGCAGCAGGTACTCGAAATCATGGTGTGGAACCGGGCTCAAACCCAGCAGTTCCTGCATGTCGGCGGACAGCACCGTCCGCCCGGTATCCATGTAGATTTCCCAGTAGCCGAGCTGGGCCAGGCGTCGCGCGAACTCGAGCTGCTCACGGCTTT
>JANNNQ010000152.1:0-6848 GCA_031398625.1 Pseudomonadota bacterium | reverse complement strand
CACCGCCCGTCCTGCTTGGCACCCAGTTCAACGACCGCAGCGACGCCGCACCGGCCTGGCTGCTCGAGCTGTCGCTGCCCTGGTGGCGGCCGGTGGGCACTGTCATCGCGGGCACCGACCTGCTGTTCCTCGAATACGGCTACACCAACTATGGCCAGCTGATCGAATCCACCACAATCTATCGTGGTCCGGCGCTCCTTGACCTCAAGACCGGCCAGATTGCCCTCGCCCGGCAGGGACGCGCAGCGGACAGCCCGATCTACGACGCTTCCGCCGCCAGCGATGACGAGGCCATCGCCCTCTACCCTGAGCAACTGGTCGGCGATCTCCGGCAGGGCGGCCGCCGCCTCGTCACTGTCATGACCACGTTCGATCGCTGCGTCGGGGCCGGATGCCGCAGCGATGCCTTGCCCGGATTCCGCACCCTCCAGCCGCTCACCTACGTTTTCGAGTGACCCGGATTCGGGGACAGTCGCCAATGGGGACTGTCCGCGAATTCATCCCGATTTCTGAGGGCATCCGCCGCAGGTCTCATTCAGGGGAAATCTCTCTGTTATTCGGCTAAGGATTCAGTGCGTTGCGGCCGATCATTCGGATAGTATCCCGTGCAACGGCTGCCTCAAGCGATGCTTCAACGGATGGATGACGAGCAATGCGGACCCTGAACCCCCTCAAGACAAAGCTCCTTGCTGCTTCCTGCCTGCTCTTCCTCGCCACCGGCCAGACCACCTTCGCCACCAACACCGGGTCGAAGGGGGCGGTCGATGCCGTCCCGGCTTCACTGCAGGTGAAGTCCGGCGCCGCGCTCGTCGTCGATGAAACCGACTTTTCCGTGCTGTACGCCCAGCATGAGGACACGGTCCTCCCGATCGCCTCCATTACCAAGCTGATGACCGCCCTCGTCGTGCTGGACGGCAACCAGTCCATGGAGGAGATGGTGACCATCACCGAGGCCGACCGGGACACCGAGCTGAACTCGGGCTCGCGGCTCAATATCGGTGCGAAACTTTCCCGGGGCGAGATGCTGCACCTGGCGCTGATGGCTTCCGAGAACCGGGCCGCCCACGCCCTCGGCCGGACCTATCCGGGCGGCCTGCCGGCTTTTCTCGCCGCGATGAATGCCAAGGCCCGCTCGTTGGGCATGACATCGACCCACTTCGCCGACCCCACGGGCCTGTCCGCCCTGAACGTGTCCAATGCGCGGGACCTGGTCAGGCTGGTGGTCGCCTCCTCGCGCGATCCGCTGATCCGCCACTACTCGACGGACCCGAAGTACGTCGCGAAAGTGGGCAAGCGCCCGCTGGAGTTCCACAACACGAACCTGCTCGTGACGCAGCCGGACTGGGACATCGCCCTGCAGAAGACGGGCTATACCCGCGCCGCCGGCCGTTGCCTCGTGATGAAGACGCTGATCGAGGGCAAGTCGGTGGTGATCGTGCTGCTCAATTCGCTGGGGACCCAGACCCGCATCGCCGACGCCCGCCGGATCCGGCAGTGGATGGAAGCCGGGGCCGAAGCCGCGCAGCTCGCCGTCCAGAACGCGCTGTAATTTCCTGGTCGCCGCGGCGCCCGGTTCCGGGTCCGTAGCCCAGCCAGTGGGCCTGTAGGTTCCCGATGCCGCGACGTGCCGCGCGCAAACCCTCCCGCAAGGCGAGGAAATCCCGCTTTCGCTGGCCGGCTGCACGCACGCGCCAGCGCTGGTTCCGTCGGTTCCTGCAGATTCCGCTGACCCTGCAGGTGATCCTTGCCGCCGTTGCCATCGGCGTGGCCTGGTTCGCGGCGAACGGGCTGTTCCAGGTGATCCGCAAGCCCACCGAGCTGTTCTTCCCGGTGAGTGGCGTGCTGTTCAAGCGGCCTGCCGAAACATGGGACTCCTATGGCCCGATTTTCCGGCGGCATTCGACGGCCACCATCACTCCGGAATTCCTCGCGGCGCTCGCCCAGTCCGAAGCGTCCGGTAACCCGATCGCGCGCACGTATTGGCGGTTCTCGCTCAAGGGCGACCCCTTCGAGATCTATCGTCCGGCCTCCAGTGCGGTGGGCATGTACCAGATCACGGACGGCACGTTCGCTGACTCCCGGCGCTACTGCATCCACGATCACCGGGTAGCAGAGGACGGTCCTTGGGATGACTTCCGTTCCTGCTGGTTCAACTGGGCGTACTTCCGGGTGGTGCCGAGCCATGCCGTTGAATTGACTTCCGCCTGGCTCGATGTGCAGGTGTCGCGGATCCTCGCCCGGCACCGGATCCGCGGCGTGACCCTGGAGCAGAAGCACGAGCTGGCGACCCTCATCCACCTGTGCGGTGCCGGGATGGCTGACGGCTATGCCCGCCGGGGCCTGCGATTCCTGCCGGGGCAGCGCTGCGGTGACCACGATCCCCGCGGCTACCTTCGCCGGATGCACGCGTTCAAGCAGCAGTTCCTGCAGCTCGCCGCGGACGATTGATGCGACGGGTTTTGCCTCCCCGCCGGTTCGCCGCACCCGTTTGAAGGTAATAATGGCCCCAATGATCAGGGACGGCCGTTTCAGACTGGATGAGTTCGGCGATTCCGCGCCAGCCGACGAGCTGCGTCGGGGGGTCTCGACACAGCCGTTTGCTGAGGACCTGGAGGCGGATTACACCGAGGAGCACCTGGTCCGGGTGAGGTCGCGGGTGCAGATCTGGTTCCTCCTGACCACTGCGATCTCCTGCCTCTACCTGATCGAGAAGGTGAGCGAGTCAGGGCTGTTCACCCGGCAGGCGTTGATCCAGCTCTGCGCCATCGGCCCCGGCGCCGCCTATCTCACGTGGCTTGCCTACAGCCGCCATTACGCGCGGCGTTACCTCCGCCATGCCCGCTGGGTGATACCCGTCGTCCAGCTGGCCGTCACCAGTTTCGTGGCGGGGGAGATCGCGGCAGGCAGCCAGCTCGATCTCGGCGGCGGGGTCTTGAGCCTGCTCGGCCTGTACTTCTTTTCCGGACTGCCGTTCCGCAGCACCGCCGTGATCGGTGCACTCGTGGTGACCCTGTTCACGCTGGTGTCGATGCTGCTCGAAACCGATCCGGGAGTGATCCTGCACAGCGTGCTCACGCTCGCGTTGACCGGTGTGCTGGTGGCCTTCGCATACAGCGACATCGAGCGTGCGCACCGCCTCGCCTTCCTCGAAGGCCGGGTAATCAGCGAGCTGGCAGAACGGGATGGCCTGACCGAACTGCGTAACCGCCGAGCCTTCGATGAGCACCTGATGGGTGTATGGCGGCAGGCGGCCCGGGACAGCGTGGCCTTCGCGATCCTGATGATCGATCTCGACGACTTCAAGGCCTTCAACGATACGCGCGGGCATCCGGCAGGCGACAGGGCGCTGCGCAAGGTGTCCGATGTCGTCGCACACGTGGCGCAACGGCCGCTCGACCTCGCCGCAAGATACGGCGGTGAAGAGCTCGCCGTGATCCTCTACGACCTGCTCGAAGGCGATGCGCTGTCCATCGGCGAACGCATCCGGGTGGCAGTCGAAGACCTGCAGATCCTGCATCCCGCGAGCCGCGCGGCGCCGGTGTGCACTGTCAGCATCGGCATTGCACTCGTCCGTCCCGGCAGGATCCGCAATCCGCACGAGGCGCTGGAGCTCGCCGATGAAGCGCTCTACCAGGCCAAGCGCAGCGGCCGGAACCAGGTCGCGATGCATGGCCATCCGGCACGCGATCCGCTGACGGCGGACCTGTTCAGTTCCTGACGGGCCTTCCCTGGCCCAGCATCGATCCCTGTCCGGGTTCGCCCTCAGCGCGAGCAGCGCGGGCTGCGATCGAACCAGTTCCACCACTTCGAGAAGGGCTTCTCGATCCAGCCATGTGGGCGGCCGCAGGTTTCGATCTGGTAGGTCGTCACCGTGCCGCTGACCTCGTTCGTCACGACGAGCAGCGGCCGGAAGTTCGGGCTCTCGTAGGCGGGAATGAAGAGCACGCCTTCGGGCCCGAGATCGCCGATGGCGGGTGAGGTGATGTCGCTCACCGAGAAGTCACGGTTGTTCACGTAGTCCACGAACACGGGTGCGGTGGGCGTCGTGATGTCGTAAGCCGCGATGCCGCCAGTGCGTTCGAGCCCGATGAAGGCATAGTCGCGGCCGCCGACGTTGCCGACCGCCAGGCCTTCGGGCTCCGGCCCCTTGTTGTCGGAGCGGTCGTCGAAGTTGTTGTTGTCGTTGCTGGCGTTGAAGTTCGCCGGATTCGCAGCCGCGGTGATGCGCTCGAGGTCTGCGTCGCTGTCAAACACCTGCCTGCCATCGGTCGACCAGATGGAGAACGAGCGTCCACCCAGCGTGTAGAGCGCGTCGTAGTCGCCGTCACCGTCCGCATCGCCCAGCTGGTTCGTGATGTTGAGGCGGCCCAGGTTCGCGTTGTTCTTGAGCGTGGACGCATTGGGGAAAGCAGTCGGATCGAGCACGACAGCGCCGTTGCCAACCCGCACCTCCTCGTTGAGGCCCGGCCAATCGGCACGGGCATCGCCCTCGTTCGCGGTCACGAGGTACGTGCGGCCCTTCGCCGAGTAGGCGGCAATCGTGTCCGGCTGGTACATGCCGAAGACCGGCCAGGCGCGGATGTTGATCGCACTGTCGCGATCCGATGCATCGAGGCCCGGTACGCTGATCAGGCCGAGCGTGACCGGTTCCGGAACATATCCTTCGTTCCGTACAAAAGTACCGGTCGCCTTGTCGATCGTGATCCCGGCAACGGTGAAGTCGTTGTCGTTCACCACCGCCAGCCGGCCATCGTCGAGCAGCGCGAGGCCCTCGATCTTCTCGACGCCTGCGAATCCCGCCGCGGCAAGGTCGACGTGGAGCGTCTTCGCGATGGGCGTGACACCCACCGAGGCCAGTTCCTCCGCCGTCATCTGGTCGATGGACTTCGAACCACTGGCCACGGCATATACCCCGTCCATGCCGGTGATGTCGGTCGCCGTCCCCAGCTTGAAGGCGTAGATCTTCTTGGTGATCGTGGCCAGCGTGTCGCTGTCGACGGCATCGTCATCGCGCTCCACGACGAGGAAGCCACCGCCGGGCACCGCCACCGCGTCACCGATCTTGTCGGCGCGCGTGTCATTCGCATTGCCGACTTCCGGTACCGGGTTGTCCATCACGTACAGGAACTGCTTTGTGGCGAGCGTTGCCGGATCGAACTCGACGATGCGGATGTTGCGCAGCGCGTTCAGGGCGGCGTTGCCCAGGGACACCGGGTTGCGGATCGGGCTTTGCACGAACGCATAGATCTTGCCGTTCTGGAGCGCAATCGCTTCCATGCCACGATTCTGCCGGCGCTGGGCAATGACGGCAGGCAGTGCCTCGATTCCGAGGGGACCTGCCGTGCCCGGTGCCGGAACGGCGAGACCAGCCGCTGCGTGCGTGCCGGCCGGAATATAGCGCGCCAGCAGCCGGCCGGTGGTGCCAAAGTGGTAGATCGCAGGCCGGTACTCGTCCGGCAGCCAGAAGGTACCGTCTGCGTCCACCACGACTCCTTCGAAGTCGCCACCCAGCACATCGAGTCCCAACACCTCACCGCGCAGGTTGACCGGAACCTCGTCGTTGTAGGGCTGGTTGTTGTTGTTCGAGAGGGCGGTGTTCGGCAAGCCCGTGAGCGGCCGGCCGGCCGCATCCTTCAGTCCGATCTGCTGGGTGAGCGTGAACTTGCCGGTGCCCGGATCGAGCTCGAAGCGCACCAGCCGCGGATTGAACTGGGGGAGCAGGAAGGGGCGCTGTGCCGTGACCGGATCCGGCTCGCCGTTGGGGCCGCGATCGGTATTGGCGATGAACTTGAGCTTGCCGTCGGCCGTCGTGCCTTCGAAGTACAGGCCCGAGAAGCCGCCGAGCTTCAGCACCTCGTTGCCCGCCAGGCCGATTGCCGGCAGCGCGCTGTTCGACCATTCGAACGAGGCGACGGTGTAGGGCGGGGCATTCCAGTCCTTGTAACCGAGCGGCAGCAGTTCGCTCACCGACGCGGCGGCAATGTTGATCACGGCAACAGCGTTGTTTTCCTGCAGCGTCACGTACGCCTTGCGGGAGTCGGGCGAGACCGCGATGTACTCGGGCTCGAAGTCGGTGGCCGCCGCGGCGCCGGGTCCGTAGATGCGGATGCCCTGGGCGCGCAGTGCGGCTTCCTGGCCGTTGAAGCGCGTGAAGCCAGCGGTACGGACGTCGCTGTCCTTCAGTTGCTTGACCTGGACGGGCAGGAAGGGCATGCGGATGATGCTCACCGTACCTTCCGGGTCGGCAAAGCCGGCGGTATAGCCGCTCGGTTCTCCCTCGTTCGCGACCAGCAGATACTGTCCATCCGGCGTGAACGTGAGCATGTCCGGCTGCGCGCCTACCTTCACGGTGGCGAGGAGCTCGCCATTCGTGCGGTAGAAACCTACCCGGCCCGGTTCCGTCTTGACCGCATTTTCAATGGCTACCGCCACGACTCCGCGGCTGACGGCCACGCTGTTGGGACTGCCGAACGCCGCGACGTTGATCGTGCCTGCCAGGCTCAGGTCCGCCGGATTGCGTGTATTCAGGATGCTGACCGAGGACGTCGCGAAATTGACGACGAACAGCCGGCGCGTCAGGGGATCGTACGCGCCGATTTCCGCCGAACCGGCGTTGCCGATCTTCAGCGTGTCGAGTGGCTCCAGCGTCAGGGACGAGGATTCGGCGACGGCGGCGGTGCTCAACGTGGCGAGGATGGCGGCGGCGAGCACGCGACTGGAAGGGCGGACATTATTCATGTTGTTCTCCTGATTTCAATTGCGATGGAAAAGCCAGACATCGAAGGAACCCATACTGTTGCGGCATGGGGTACAAGGGGTGAACAGGTGGTGCGTGCGATTTATTCCCG
>JANNNQ010000012.1:0-3091 GCA_031398625.1 Pseudomonadota bacterium | reverse complement strand
CAACAATTCATGCCGAAACCAAATACAGTCAGCCAGCGGCTGGCGATGGCCGATCCAGCGCTGACCGAGAGCCACGTTGAACAAATTCGGGAAAGACTCCGGACGCTAGTGGGTGATGAGCGGTACGAAGCGAACTTCCGGGTGATCTGGGGAGAATCAAGCAGGCTCCTGCTGGAGAGCGTCTGTCTTCGCGGGGACCGTCGGATCGGGCGCGTCCTGGAAGGATTACACGATCGTGGCATCGACACCAATGACATCGACGCTGACACTCTGGTGGAAGCGCTAGCGGCGGCCGGGCTTGAGCATCAGCGGTATCTGCGAAGGATTCCCTTGACCGAGACTGTTCCTTGGGAAGTACTCAATTCAGTGGATCGCAATGCGGAAGAAGTCCTCATCTCCCAGCTGGAAGAGCGGTTCGCCTCCAACCTGGTCGGCGCCTCTCATGAATCCTGGTAGATGAGGAGGCCAGCGCGTGCGGAACTATCCTCGGGTACCAGGCAAGCACGATTTGCCGGGAATTATCAGCCCGGCCGAGCACGCCGACTATGTTCGGGTCACCTGCAATGCAGGCAGGGCAGTGATGTTGAGCAGAGCGGTGATGTTCTATCAGGGATCGGCGCTGAATCGGGTGCTGGCCCGGCGCCCGGCTGCGCGGATGGAGGGATGGATCTCCGGTGATCTGTGGCTGACGACCACAGCCGCGGGGCCCGTCGCGCTGTGCGGTCACTTCGGTAAGGGCGCCCCTGCTGCTGGACTCATCCTGGAACAGCTTGGCTCCTTGGGGGTCAGGCAGGTAGTCACCGTAGGAACGGCCGGAGGGCTGGCCCCACACCTACGCATCGGTGCCACCGTCGTGTGTGATCGAGCAATCCGAGACGAAGGGCTCTCGTATCACTATCTCCCGCCGGCGGAGCACTGCGCTGCCTCGGAAGTACTGACGGCACATCTCAGTGACCAGCTGCGGGCACTGGAGCAGGACGTCTACCTGGGAACCAGCTGGAGCATCGATGCGCCGTATCGAGAGACCGCAGACGAGGTCCGGACCCACCGTCAACAGCACGTCTTGACCGTCGACATGGAAGCCGCCGGCGTCTTCGCCGTCGGTCTGTTTCGCGGGATCCAGGTGGGAGCCGCTTTCGTGGTGACCGATCTGGTTCGTGAAGACGGCCAGCGGCGACACGCCCGTGACCCGCGGTGTGCCGATGCGATCGACCGACTCGTGACAGCGGCGATTCAAACCGTGGCACTTCCTGCCGAAACCAAGGAGATACAAGCATGACTCCCGCAACCGCGCGCCAGAAATTCGTTGTCCTTGAAGGTGCCGATGGATCAGGGAAATCGACACTGGCCGATCGCTTCTGCGCCCGGCTGCAGGCGCGGGGCGAGAGGGTCGCGCGCGTCTCACGCGCCCATCCGTACGGGCTCGACACCTACGCCCAGTTGGTCGCCCACATTGCGGGGATCTTCCGCATCGCTGACGAGATCGACTCACCCCTGCCACTGCTCGCCCTGGCCTCGGCGACGCAGCACGCGGCGATCTTCGAAAGCCAGGTACGCCCGGCCTTGGAACAGGGGGCCTACGTGCTGGCCGATAGCTGGTGGACCAAGACGCAGGTGCGGTTCGCTGTGGAGGCGCGTCGCTGTACGGGCTGGAGCGAGGATGAGTTACCCCGGTTCGATGAGTGGCTTTCTGCTCTCGCCACGTTCTCGCAGACCAGTGACGGCGACGACATCGTGACCGTTCTCGTGGACAGCTCAATGCAGGATCGGATCCGCTGGTACCGCGAATTGGACGCCCGGCAAGAAATCTACGATCGGCAAGGGAAAAGCACGAATGACCCGTATGTCTTTGGCGAGTTCACCGAAGACATGCAAGAACGGCTACGCGCCATCGCCGCCGATTCACGGTGGCCGTGCGTGGAGAACCGCGACGGCAAGCCTAAGGATCAAACAGTGGAGGAAATTCACACCATCGTCCAGGGCCGATCATGGCAGTAGCGAGCAAGATCGTGGACGACTATCTCGCGGCCGGCGGATCGTCACGCTCAGAGCTGCTGTTCTCAACGAGGGGAGCACGGGAGGTCATCGTGTATTCCTCGGTCATGGACGGGCTTGGCCATGCGACGTCCGATCTCGATATCTATGCGATATCCGAGCAGGGAAACGGAGCCACAGGTCCGACGGACCGTATTGCAGCAGGCCAAATAGGACCACAGGGCGCACTGGACGTCGAGTGGTGGGCAGCAGCAGACATTGCCTTGATGTGTGTCGCTGCAGAACACGGGAAAGCTCGTCTGGATGATCTGAAAGTTCTCCACCGCCTACAGATCGGGATTGCGCTGTCGATGA
This sequence comes from Pseudomonadota bacterium, assembly GCA_031398625.1. GTDB lineage: Bacteria > Pseudomonadota > Gammaproteobacteria > Steroidobacterales > Steroidobacteraceae > CAIUGU01. The sequence continues at coordinate 742 of JANNNQ010000012.1, read as the reverse complement.
ACCCCGCCGGAATCAGAAAGGATATCGACAGCATCGATTTGCAGCGACCGGTGATTATCGCTCTGGACCTTCTCGCTGATGATGAGATCCGAACGTACGAAGGCTTCATCTCCCTGGGAATCTGGCGCAGTGCGCTTCTCGCTGCCCGGAGAGCCGCGACATACGCCACGATGGCATGGTGCGCCCGTCAAGGGCGGTTACTCTTCAAAGAGAAATGGCTCATGACCGTTCTGGCGGAGTCTTGGCCAGAAATGGCGGCAGCGTACTGGACTGCGATGACGAGGGACCGGGAGACCGATCCGCGGAACATCTTCAATTATGCCATGCGGCTAAAGTCCCTAAGTCTCTAAACGCTGAGATGCGAGACCTATCTGACCCTGGGAGCGAAAGATGACGAGTGAACTGGCGTTGTTCGGAGGACAGCCAGCAGTTCGTGACACCCATTCCCTGCTGAGCTGGCCAGAGATCACCCCCGCTGACCGCCGGGCGGTCATCTCCACCCTCGATCACGGCGAAATCTCGTATTACGGACGCGATGGCTGGGTGCGAGAACTCGAGAACCGGTTCACCGGGTATCACGACACTCCATACGCGCTTGCCGTGGACAGCGGGACCAGCGCTCTGCATTCTGCCTACTTTGGTCTCGGATTCGGGCCGGGCGACGAAGTTCTTGTTCCCACGTACACCTTCGTCACGACGGTGACGCCACTGCTTCAACTCGGCGTTATTCCACGACTGTGCG
>JANNNQ010000039.1:0-17339 GCA_031398625.1 Pseudomonadota bacterium | reverse complement strand
GACCGCCGCGGTCGTGACATTGAGGGAGACTGCCGCCTCGCTGAAGCTCAAGTGCTCGGCGACGGCGGCAAATACCCGCAGCGCGGTCAGCGGCAACTTGATGGCGTCCGTCATCGTTAAGTTCTTGTCGCAGCAACCCTTGAGACTTGAGGTTAAGCTACGCCCTTGCGCAAAAAAAGTTAACCTTTATTTATTTTCCCCCGAAGCGCCGCCCGGAGCCCCCATGAGCACCGCCCCTGCCTGCCGGATCCACTCTGCCGTTCCCGAAGACGTGCCGGAGATCCTCGCAATGATCACAGAGCTCGCCGAGTTCGAGCTTTTATCCCATGAAGCCGTGGCCACACCGGCGGACCTCACCGCCGCCCTGTTCGGGCCGCGCCCCTACGCCGAGGTGCTGATGGCCCGGTCAGACAACCAGGTCTCGGGGTTCGCGCTGTTCTTCCACAACTACTCGACCTTCAAGGGCAAGCCCGGGATCTACCTGGAGGACCTGTATGTCCGCCCCGCTTTCCGCGGCATGGGCCACGGCAAGGCATTGCTCACCCGCATCGCCCAGCTGGCCGTCGAACGCGGCTGCGGGCGGTACGAATGGTCCGTCCTCGACTGGAACCAGACCGCCATCGATTTCTATCGCGGCCTCGGCGCCCGCCCGATGAGCGAATGGACAGTGATGAGGGTGGATGGGGAGGCGCTCGAGAAGCTGGGAAAGCTAGGCGAATGAGACGGCGGGCTCTGCCCGCAAATGGCCTCCGGCAAATGGTCGCTTGCGACGAATGGCCTCTACGAGGCTAGGGCCTGCCGGCAAGCCAGAGGGGCGGCGGTTTGTTGCGGTGCTTCGGGGGTAAGCTGCGGGTGAACCCGAAGAGCACAAGGAGCTGCCCATGACCGTTGCACGGATCACTGAAATCTCGTCGACGTCGAAGAAGAGTTTTGCCGATGCCGTGGAGTACGGCGTCAAGCGCGCGACGAAGACCCTCAAACACGTCACCGGCGCGTGGGTCGCCGACCAGGAGGTCTTCGTGAACAAGGGCAAGATCACCGAGTACAAGGTGCGGCTCAAGGTCACCTTTATTCTTGAGGATTGAATTCGTCGGAGTGGCCGGCTTCGAGTGCATTCCAGATTGGCGAAAAGAATGGGTGGCTTTGCCAGCAAATAGGTCTCCGACAAGCAGGGCTCCGCCAAGTAGGCGCCAAGCCGAAGTCGTTGCTGCAGCCAGCCAATCCAGTGCATCCGGGCGAAATGCTTCTGGAAGAATTCCTGTTGCCCGCCGGGCTGACGCAGGCGGCACTGGCACAACAACTTGGGTGGACCAAGGCTCGCCTCAATGAACTCATCAAGGGCAAGCGTGGTATTACGGCGGATTCCGCCGTGGACCTGGCAGAGGTCCTCGGCACATCGCCGCATGTCTCGATGAACCTCCAGGCTACCTTCGATCTCGCGCAGGCAAGAGCCAAGCGGAAGGCGGCGGCGTAGCCCAGCGGATAAGTTCATGCGTAGAACGGTGCCGGTCCACGTGTTCGGCAGTTGCATCATCATGATGGCTTTCGCCAGGGTCTACCCTCTCTACATCCAGAAGGTGGAGAAGAAGGGCCGCACGCAGAAGGAACTTGACGAAGTGATCTGCTGGCTAACGGGGTACACCCAGAAATCACTGGCTACGCAAATCAAGCTGGAGAAAGACTTCGAGACGTTCTTCAGCGAAGCCCCGAAGCTCCATCCCAACGCCAGCAAGATCACCGGCGTCATCTGCGGGGTGCGCATCGAGGAGATCGAGGAGCCGCTGATGAAGAAGATCCGGTATCTCGACAAACTGGTGGACGAGCTGGCGAAGGGCAGGCCGATGGTGAAGGTCCTTCGGACGTAGCAACCGTGCCGCCATCAACCCCCTTGCGGCCGGCAACGCTGCAGGATGCAGAGATCCTCGCGGAACTCGTGAACCACGCGGGCGAGGGCTTGCCGCTTTACCTGTGGGAACGACTGGCCGAGCCTGGCCAGAGCCCGTGGGATGTGGGGCGCGAACGTGCCAGGCGGCAGCAGGGAAGTTTCTCGTACCGCAACGCGACGATGATCGATCATCAGGGCCAGGCCGCGGGATGTCTCATTGGCTACGAGATACCTGACCATCCGGGCGCGATTGATCCCGGGATGCCGGCAATGTTCAGGCCGCTGCAGGAGCTGGAGAATCTTGCGCCGGGTACGTGGTACGTCAACGTACTGGCCGTTCTGCCTGGATTCCGTGGAAAGGGTTTGGGTAGCAATCTGCTCCAGCTTGCCGACGAAACTGCACAGAAGCTGGGCAAGCGCGGCATGAGTGTCATTGTCTCCGATGGCAATCCGGGCGCGAGGCGCCTTTACCAGCGTTGCGGATATCGCGAAGCCGCAGCTCGACCCATGATCAAGGAAGCCTGGATCAAGGCGGGACAGAACTGGGTACTGCTGACGAAGGACTTTTTGGCAGGCTACCCGTCTTGATCCGCGCAAGAAAACGTCGTGCATTGACACTCGAGTCGCCGAGCGCGCGGGGACGGCCGCCGTTTCTGAGTGCGGCCAGCAGCCTGGTCGTGGTGCAGTCGCGCCTGTACGTCGTGGCGGACGACGAACTGCATCTCGGGGTGTTCCCGGTTCGCGGGCGGGCTCCCGGGCGGCTGGTCCGGTTAATCAAGGGCAAGCTTCCTGCCGGCCAGAAGAAGCGCAAACGTCGCAAGCCGGATTTTGAAGCACAGGTGCTCCTGCCGCCCTTTCCCGATCACCCGCACGGCGCCTTGCTGGCGATTGGCTCCGGTTCGCGTCCCGCCCGGCGCAAAGGCGTGCTGCTCCCACTCGATGCCCGGGGCAGGGTTGCCGGCGCGCCAAGAGAGATCCGGCTTGCCACTCTGCTCTCTGCGATGGAGGTGCGGCTGGGAGAGCTCAACATCGAAGGGGCTGTGATTGCCGGCAATCGCCTGATCCTGCTCCAGCGAGGCAACAAGGGCGGGGCGCACAACGCGCTGGTCTCGATGCACCTGCCGAAATTCCTGCGAGCCATTGCAGCAGCAGCCCCCGTGGACATACCGTTCCGCATCCAGCGGATCGCTCTCGGTTCCATTGAGGGTGTCCCGTGGGGCTTTACTGACGCGGCCGCGCTTCCTGATGGCAGCCTGGTCTTTACTGCTGTCGCGGAAGATACCGAGGACGCGTACCACGACGGTCCGTGCCTAGGCGCCGCGATCGGGATTCTGAGCGACGGCAAGGTCAAGCGCTTCGAACTGTTGACGCCGCTCATCAAGCCGGAAGGCGTCGCGATCCATGTGCAGGACGGACGACTCAAGGTGCTGCTGGTCACCGATGCCGATGACGCAGCGATACCGGCGGGATTGTGGGAAGCGCAGATCGAATGAACGAAGACAGGGGTAATTGCATGCGGTACGGACGAGTCTGGATGGCCTGGCTATTGATGCTGGCGGCGTTCACCTCCGCAGCGCAGGAGAAGGGCGGCGAAGACCTCACGGGTCCCTACGATGTGGTGCAGGGCTGGCCGAAGCTGCCGCTGCCCGATCATGAGGGCTGGGTGTCGGGCCCCACCGTGGCGGTGCTGGCCGATTCTCCGGATCGCGTGATCATGGTCCAGCGCGGCGAACTCAAGTTGCCGGACACCCTCAAGCCGGGGCCGGGCGTCATCTATGGAATGACAGGCCGAACCGCGACGTCGGCGATCGACCAGGTGCGCCGCGAGCACTACATCCTGGTCGTCGACCGCGACGGCAACGTCACCGATACCTGGACGCAATGGGATTCACTGTGGGACGGCTCGGCCGGGCCGCATCACCTCTACATGAACCCGTACGATCCGGACAGGCACATCTGGGTCGTGAATGACGGCCTGCACCAGATCTTCAAGTTCACGAATGACGGCAAGAAGCTGGTGATGACGATGGGCGAACGTCTCGTGCCCGGTGATGACGAAACGCATTTCGCGCGGCCCGCCTCGATGGCCTGGCTGCCGGACGGCACGTTCTTCGTCACTGACGGCTACGTAAACCGCCGGGTCGTCAAGTTCGACAAGGACGGCAAGTTCCTGATGGCCTGGGGCAGGCAGGGGACCGGCCCCGGTGAGTTCAGTGGGGTCGTGCATTCGATTGCGGTCGATGCGAGCCGGCGGCTGTACGTGGGAGACCGTGGCAGCAAGCGCGTCCAGGTCTTCGACGAGAACGGCACGTTCCTCGACGAATGGCCGGACATCGATCCCTGGTACATCCATGTGTCGGGCGACCAGTTCGTGTGGGTGGCCGATGGGGCCACCAACAAGATCCTGAAGTACGACCGCAAGGGCAGGCTGCTGTATTCCTGGGGCACGTGGGGTCAGTTTCCCGGTGGCCAGTGGGGCACTCACCAGATCAGCGTCGACCGGGAAGGCAACCTCTATCTCGCGGAGCCCTTCAACGGACGCGTCGAGAAGTTCACGCCGCGCAAGGGAGCCGCTCGTCGCCAGTTGATCGCACCCCCCAGAGACCGGCGATGAGCTGACCATCGGGACTGCCACCGGGCAGGCCTGATCGGCTACCATGGCGCCCTTCGTGGATATCCACATTGGGGAGATAGCTATGCAAAAACTGCTTCGTGTATCGGGCCTGACTGCTTTGATCGCCGTTCTGGCTGCGTGCTCGGGACCGAGCGAAGAGGTTGCGGCCCCCGCAGAGCCGGCTGCGCCCGCCATTGCGCCGCTCTCTGCCTCCGCCGAAGTCGTGCCGTTCACGATCGGCGAATTCCAGGCTGCTGCGGTCACCGACGGTGGCATGACGGTGCCGAACGACAACAAGATCCTTGCGGTCAACGCCCCGAAGGCGGACGTCGAAGCCCTGCTCACCGCCAATGGCCTGCCGCCCGACCAGCTGAGCCTCTCCATCCAGCCGCTCCTGGTCAGGACCACTGACAAGGTGCTGCTGTTTGATACCGGTGCCGCCGGGTTGATGGGTCCTGCGGGTGGCAAGCTCACCGCGAATCTCGCCGCGGCGGGCGTCGATCCGGCAAGCGTGACCGACATCTTCATCAGCCATGCCCATGGCGATCATGTCGGCGGGCTGGTGGCCAACGAGGCGCTCGCGTTCCCGAATGCGGCGATCCACATCCAGGCCGCCGAATGGACGGCGTTCCAGGGCGATGCACAGATGGCGCCGCTCGTTGCCGTCATCACGCCGAAGGTGGTGGCGTTCGAGCCGGGTGCCGACCTCGTTGCCGGCGTGAAGGCAGTCGACATCAAGGGCCACACCCCGGGTCACTCTGGATACCTGATTACTTCGGGCGACCAGTCGCTCCTGTATGTCGGTGACATGGTTCATCACAGCGTCATTTCCGTGCAGCAGCCGGACTGGACCATTGCCTTTGACGGCGATGCCCCGACCGCGCAGGCCAGCCGCAAGGAAGTGATTGCGAGTGCAGCAGCGAGCGGTCAACGCGTCTATGCCGTGCACTTTCCTTTCCCCGGCCTCGGCAAGTTCGAGAGCCAGGGTGACAAGTACGTCTGGACTGCGGAGTAAGGCGCTCAAGCCAGTGAGCGGGTCGGACGACCCGCTCACTGCCTCGGGAGAATGAACCGGAAGCCTCGCTGGTTGAGGATCACGCCGTCGGCCGTGATGCGCTCGAGGAGCGGGCCTTCCGTCAACGTGTCGCCCTCGACGTACTTCTTCATGTTGATGAAGACGAAGCGCTCGGCGGGCCTGGCGGAATGCACGTGAATGTCGATGTGCATGGCCGGCATGTTGGCGGCACGGTCACCGGTGAGCTCGTTGATGTTCGGCAGGTTCTCGTTGCCCGAGTTCTGGCTGGTGAACGGGTTGCTCTCGGCGGGGGGGAGCGACTGGACCAGCGGTGGCCGGTCGGGAACGTTGGCAGCGGTACTTGAAGCAGGCGGTGCATCGGGGTCGCGGGCGAGATCGACGGCGCCTGCGGCTTCATCGGCCAGCGAGCGTGTCGCTGCTGGAGTAGCGGTCGCTGCGGGCTGGGCTGCCAGCGGAGCCGGTGCTGCAACGGGAGCAAGCTGTGGCGCTGTCGTTGGTGCAGGCACCGGTGCGGGGGCCGCCGCGGCAGGCGATGACGTTTCGCTGTCGCGCGTCAGCACGACGATCAGCACGACGAGATTCACGAGCAGCAGCGCGACGACGGCACCAATCCACCAGGGCCGTGATTCCTTGCGCCTGTAGATGGGCACTTCCGCGAGCGCGGGTCCGCCGTGCCGCTGCCGGGCATTCTCGGATTTACGCAACGCGTCGAGAATGAAGCTCATGTCAGCCGCCAGGTGCGTGCGGGACGAGCACCGGGGTGCCGGTGCTGGTCAACGTGTCGAGCACGATCTGCGTCTGCAGGCCGGCAATGCCATCGACACCGAGGCGATGCTGCCGCTGGAAATCCTCCACCAGTTCCGCCAGGTCTTCATCGAAATAATCGCTGGGCGAGGGGGAGACCGGGCGGCCCTGCGCCGCATCCAGGCTCTTGCGCAACCAGCGCACGGCCTCGTCACGCATGCCGACGGACAGCGAGCGTGACTCGTTCGTCTGCGGACGCCAGAGAATCAGGTACTCGCCGAACCAGTAACGCGACACCGCGGCAATCGTGGCTTCATGCTGTGCGGCGCCGATGCGTACCTGGGCGGTGTCGTCCGAGAGTCCGGTCAGTACCACCTGGTGCGCCGCCCCGGAGTCATCCGTGAGCGTGAGGATGGCAGGGCGGTTCAGCATCCTGAGCTGCGCCCAGGAACCCTTCTGGAAAACACATTGCAAACCCTGCGGTACCGCCTGCTCGCATGCACGGCCCTGCGCGTTGTCGTACGTGCCGCCCCAGAGCTTGAACAGGCTGCCAAAGGCGGTGCCGGCATCGGCTCCGTTCTGGACAACATCCTGGCGCAACACCGCAGAGAGATCAGTGAGTGGGGCAGGCGGGGGGGGTGCTGCTTCCGGCGCAGGCCCTGCTTCGACCGGGGCGGGCATTGCCTCGACGGCCGGTTCTGCGGGGACCGCAGCGGCTTCCACAGGCGGCGTATCCCCCAGCATCAGGCGCCAGATGCCGAAAGCGGTCAAAGCGACGATGAGGCCGACAGCCGCTCCCACAACGAGGCCAGAGGGAGCGTAGCCAAGGGTACGACCGTGGACTTCCTCGGCGGCGCGGCGCACGAGCTTCGGCGTGATGTGGTGCTGGTCTTCCGTGTAACCGCCAAGCAAGGCGCGATCGCAGATGACATTGATGAGGCGCGGGATGCCGCGGCTGTGGCGATGGATTTCCTGCATCGCGGCAGCGCTGAAGATCTCGGTGGTCGCGCCGGCCACCTTCAGCCGATGCTTGACGTAGGCGCCCGTTTCTTCCCGTGACAGCGGATCGAGGTGGTAGCGGCCCGTGATGCGCTGGGCCAGCTGTCTCAGGTCATCGCGTTCCAGGAGGGTCCGAAGTTCCGGCTGGCCGATCAGGATGATCTGGAGCAGCTTCTGCGTGGCAGTCTCGAGATTCGTCAGCAGCCGGACCTGCTCCAGCGTTTCCGGGCTCAGGTTCTGGGCCTCATCGACGATGACGACGACCCGGCGTCCCTTGGCATGGGCTGCGAGGAGTCGCGTGTTGAGTATATCGACCAGCTCCTTCACGCTGCCTTCGTCCTCGTCACGCACGAAGATGCCGAGTTCCTGGCAGATCGCGAGCAGGAACTCGAGCGGTGTCAGGCGCGGATTGAGGATCACCGCCACATCGGCGTGGCCCGGCAGCTGTTCGAGCAGCGTGCGGACGATGGTCGTCTTGCCCGTGCCGACTTCACCGGTCAGCTGGATGAAGCCGCCCGCCTCGTTGATGCCATAGAGCAAGTGGGCGAGCGCCTCCGCGTGGCGCTCGCTCATGTAGAGATAGCGCGGATCGGGAGTGATGGAGAACGGCTTGTCGGACAGGCCGAAGAAGCTCGTGTACATCGGTGAGGAGCTCAGGCTCTGCCGCGCCTACTTCACCGTGATGGTGATTTTCTGCGACACCACGGCCGGCTGGTGCGGGACATGCAGGTGATCGCCCAGCACGAGCTGCAGCGTGTGCTGGCCCGGTGCGAGCGTCAGCGTCGTCTCGGTCTGGCCCTTGCCGAAATGGATGTGCTTCGCGTCAGCCGGAATCGGCTTGTCGAGTGCCGGCAGTTCCGCATCCACGATCAGGTGGTGATGGCCGGTGTCCGGCAGCTGGATGCCTGCTGGCGCGACGCCCATGCCCTTCAGGCCAAAACGCACGGTCACGGGACCCGTCACGGTGGCCCCGTTCACGGGAGCGATGAAGTACAGCTCCGCTCCCTGCGTAGCAGGAGTACGGGCAACCTGCGCGAAGGCAACAGCGGCAATCAGGGTGCCGGCAGCAGCGAGGACCAGTTTCTTCATCGACGAACTCCTTTGAATCGAGCGCGGGTCAGCCATTGTAGGTGCGTAGCCGTTGCGGGGGCAGATCCGTGGCTGGCACTGCAGTCTGACTCCCGGTCCCGGTGCCCAGTTCCGCCGGGTCGAAGTCGTCGACATGGACGATCTCCATCACCTTCCGGTCGTACTCCCGCAGTGAAGCGGCTTCGGTTCCGGACAGGATCCCTGTGCTAAGTCCCTGCTGGATCTGTCCCGGCAGGTCGAGCGCCGTGATCTTCCCCGTCTTGACGCCATCAACACGGAGCCGCTTTTCCAGCACCTCCGCCGACTGCGAGAGCACGAGTGCTTCATGCAGGAGGCCGAGCGGGTTGCCGGGTTCGACGGTCCGGTAGATGCCGTTGGCAAGGCGGTCACGGGTTTCGGAAGGCACCATGATCAGGTCAACGAGTTGGTGGGCCAGGCGATCGTCAGGAGCGGAGTACGTGCGACCGCGCGGAAAGATGACGAAGCGCATCAGCGCTGCCAGCCAGCGGTTCGGGAAATTGCGCAGGAAACTGTGCAGCTGCTCCTGTGCCTTGTAGAGCAGAGACCGGCATGCCCATTCGACGAGGGGCAGGTCATCCTCCGGGCGACCCTGGTTCTCGTAATGCTTCAGCACCATCGATGCCAGGTACATGCTGGACACCACGTCACCGAGCCGTGCGGACAGGCTTTCCTTCTTCTTGAGATAGCCGCCAAGCGTGAGCATCGCGACGTCGGTCGCGAATGCAAACGAGGCACTGAACCGGTTGATGTGCTGGAAATACCGCTTGGTGGCACCGGTTTCCGGGACGTTGGAGAAGCGGGCGAGCGTCAGCGCCATCACCAGTGAGCGCACTGCATTGCTGATGGTGAAGCCGATGTGCCCGAACAGGGCCTTGTCGAAATCGTGCACCGACTTCTGCTTGTCCTTCGAGCGGGCCGCTTCCATTTCCTTCAGCACGAACGGATGGCAGCGGATGGCGCCCTGGCCGAAGAGGATGAGGTTGCGCGTCAGGATGTTCGCGCCTTCGACGGTGATCGCAACGGGCACGATCTGGTAGCCGCGGCCCAAGTAATTGCGGGGTCCGAGGCAGATGCCCTTGCCGCCGTGCACGTCCATCGCATCGTTAGCCACGACGCGACCGAGTTCGGTCACGTGATACTTCAGCATCGCCGCAGGCACGGCGGGCCGTTCGCCGCCGTCGATGGCGGCAATGGTCACCGAGCGGGCGGCATCCATGATGTAGACACTGCCCGCCATGCGTGCGAGCACTTCCTGCACGCCCTCGAAGTTGCCGACGGACGTATTGAACTGCCGGCGCACGCGAGCATACGCACCCGATGCGAAGAGGGCAGCCTTGGCGCCGCCGGTGGTGTTCGACGGCAGCGAGATGCAACGGCCCACGGACAGCTGTTCCACCAGCATCCGCCAGCCCTGGCCCGCCATCCTCGGTCCGCCGATGATGCTGTCGAGCGGCACGAACACGTCCTTGCCCTGGATCGGGCCGTTCTGGAACGGGTTGTTGAGCGGGAGGTGCCGGCGGCCGATCGTGATGCCCGCCGTGTTGCGGGGAATCAGCGCACACGTGATGCCGTAGTCGGTCTGCTCGCCGCCCAGCAGCCTGTCGGGATCGAACAGCCGGAACGCGAGGCCAACGACACTCGCCACGGGTGCGAGCGTGATGTAGCGCTTCGAGAAGTTGAGCCTGAGACCGACGACTTCCCGTCCTTCGTAGGTCCCGCGGCAGACCACGCCCGTATCGGGAATCGCGGCCGCATCCGAACCGGCGCGCGGGCCAGTCAACGCGAAGCAGGGTACTTCTTCCCCGCGCGCGAGCCGGGGCAGGTAGTGGTTCTTCTGTTCCTCGGTGCCATAGTGCAGCAGGAGTTCAGCGGGTCCGAGCGAGTTGGGCACGGCGACCGTGGAGCCCACCGTGCCGCTGCGGCTCGAGACCTTGATGAGTACGCAGGAATGCGCGTAAGCGGAGAACTCGAGGCCGCCATACTTCTTCGGGATGATCATCGCGAAGAAGCCCTTCGCCTTCAGGAACTGCCAGACTTCCGGCGGGAGGTCGCCGCGTTTGTGGGTGATGTCCCACTCGTCGATCATGCGGCACAGGTCCTCGCACGGGCCTTCGAGGAAGCTCTGCTCTTCCGCCGACAGTTGCGGAGGGGCTGCCGACATCAGCTTGTCCCAGCGCGGCCCGCCGGTGAACAGCTCGCCGTCCCACCACACGGTGCCCGCTTCGAGGGCTTCCTTCTCCGTGGACGACATCGATGGCAGCAGGCGGCGATAGACGAGCAGGAAGGGTCGGGTGATGAAGGACTGGCGGATCGCGTCCAGGTTGAGCAGGACGAGGCCGGCGAGCAGCAACCACAGGACGATCAGCCACGCCATGCTGGCCGCACCCAGCCAAGAGTAGGCCAGCAGGGCCGCGGCATACGCGACGGTCGCGGTCCGCAAGGAGGCGCGGTGGTAAGCAAGGACCAGGGCGCCCCCGAGGAACAGGACAAGCCAGAGAATTGCGGTCACTTTTGCTGCTCCATCGCCTGCCTTCCGGCCCGACACTATAACCGCCCGGCACTTCGGGCAAGTTATTCATCCCTAAAGACAAAGCTTCGCCACAGGCAGCGCGTTGAGCCAGAAAAAAAAGGGCCGGAACAAGCCGGCCCTGCGAATGCCACAAGCCCTTGAAAACAGGGGCTTGCGCGAGTCCTCAGAGCAGCTCTTTCACGCCATCGCGTTCTTCAAGCAGTTCCTTGTGGGTGGCGTCCATGCGCGCCCTGCTGAAGTCGTTGACGCTGAGGCCGTGCACGATCTGGTAATCGCCGTTCCTGCAGGTGACGGGGTAGCCGTAGATCACGCCCTTCGGGATGCCGTAGCTGCCGTCCGACGGCACGCCCATGCTCACCCAGTCGCCTTCCGGCGTCCCCATTACCCAGTCGTGGATGTGGTCGATGGCAGCCGACGCGGCCGACGCGGCGGAGGAAGCACCGCGAGCCTTGATGATGGCCGCGCCGCGCTGCTGCACGGTCGGGATGAACGTATCCGAGTACCAGGCCTGGTCGACGAGCGACAGCGCCGGCTTGCCGTCCACGGTCGCCTGGTGCAGGTCGGGATACTGGGTGGCCGAGTGGTTGCCCCAGATGATGGCCTTGCGGATCCGGTTGAAATGCACACCCGTTTTCTCCGCCAGCTGCGACAGGGCACGGTTGTGGTCGAGGCGCACCATCGCGGTGAAATTGCGGGGATTGAGGCTCGGTGCGTTGGCCTGCGCGATCAGCGAGTTCGTGTTGGCGGGATTGCCCACCACGAGCACGCGGACATTGCGATCGGCGACCGCATCGAGGGCCTTGCCCTGCGCCGAGAAGATCTGCGCGTTGGCCATGAGCAGGTCCTTGCGCTCCATGCCGGGGCCACGCGGGCGGGCGCCGACGAGCAGGGCGACGTTGCACTCCTTGAAGGCCGCCTTCGCGTCATCCGTCGCGACGAGCTTGTTCAACGTCGGGAAAGCGCAGTCGTTCAGCTCCATCACCACGCCCTGCAGGGTGGGCAGCGCCGGGGTGATCTCGAGCAGGTGCAGGTTGATCGGCTGGTCGGGGCCCAGCATGGCACCCGAGGCGACGCGGAAGGCGAGGGCGTAGCCAATCTGGCCGGCGGCTCCGGTGATGGCAACGTTCACGGGGCTCTTCATGGGGCTTCTCACTCCTTAAATCGGACGACGGACGGGAACTTGAGGGGCGCGAATTCTAGCAAACGCGCTGCTTTCCCGAGTGACTGAAGTCGCTGGGGAGCGCTTCGACCCGAGGTGCCGGCCGCCGCACCCGGATGGGATGGAAGTTAACAAAAACAACAACTTCAGCGGATACACTCGCGCTGCAGTGTTACGCTGCATTGCGTATCGTGGCGATCGAACCGACAACAGGGAGTTTCATGATCATGCGTAAAGTCCTGCTTGCGAACCTCGTACTCGGCGCGGCGATGCTGGCGGCCGGCAGCAGTGCCCACGCAGCTGTCGCCCTCGCGATACGCGGCGGCACGTTGGGGGTGGGCGCCGAGTTCGCGATCGGGATGACGGAGCAGCTCAACCTGCGGGTGGGTTACAGCGCCTTCGACTACAGCACTGAGATCGAAGATACGGACGTCACCTACGACGGCGATCTGGAGCTGCGCAATCCTTCCGCGCTGCTCGACTGGCATGCATTCGGCGGCGGCTTCCGCCTGTCTGTGGGAGCGGTGGGTGCGAGTACGAAGGCCGTGGGAACCGGCGTTCCGACGGGAGGGACCTACGAGATCAACGGGAGGGTCTACCCGGCGAGTGCGGTCGGCAATCTCGATACGAAGATCGAGGCCAGCAACAGCGTCGCCCCCTACATCGGGTTCGGCTGGGGCAATCCGGTCGATGCCGCAGGCCGCTGGACGTTTCTGCTGGATATTGGCGCCGTGTACTACGGCAGCGAGCCGGATGTCGTCGTCAACGTGACTTGCGGACCCGCACTCGGCACGGCGCAGTGCACGCAGTTGCGTAATGACGTCAACGCCGAGCGCGATGAACTGGTCGACGAGGTCGATACGTTCAGCTGGTACCCCGTCCTGAATCTCGGCGTGGCCTTCCGGTTCTGAAGAAATCGCGCAAGGCACCGCGACCTGCTTGCCGGCCGGACGCTTCTGCTCACGCCGCCGGCAGCTCCAGCTCCGCCTGCAGCCCGCCCAGCACGGACCGCGACAACCTCAACTTGCCGCCATAGAGATCGACGAGGTCGCTGACGATCGCGAGTCCGAGGCCATTGCCGGGGACGCTCGAATCGAAGCGCTGGCCGCGTTCGCTCGCGAGCAGGATCTGGGTTTCGCTCATGCCGGGGCCGTCATCCGCGACGGTGATCGTGACGCGGCCGGGACGGATGGCGGAACTGACATGGACACGTGCAGCGGCCCACTTGCAGGCGTTGTCCAGCAGGTTGCCCAGCATCTCCTCGAGATCCTGGTCGTCGCCGGCGAACAGGGCATTGGTCTCCACGGCACTGTCGAGTGACAGCGAGCGGTCCGCGTGGATCTTGCGCATGCCGCGCAGCACCGCAGCGACGGTCGGTCCGACGGACGTACTGGCACCCCGGCGCGGGCCGGCAGCCGCCACGCGCGACAGCTGGCGATCGATGATCTTCTGCATGAGCTGCACCAGCTCGCGCTCCTCCTCCACGTCGGCGGGCACACCCGAGGCGAGCCGCGATTTCAGCACCGCCAGCGGCGTTTTCAGCGCATGCGCGAGATCGCCGGCATGCGAACGGGCCCGCGTGAGGTGCGTGCGATTGTGATCGATGAGGGTATTGATCTCGTCGACGAGCATATCGAGCTCGCGGGTGCCGGTGGGCGTGAGGCGCGGAGTCGAACCTTTGCGGACGAGGCCGATTTCCGTGGCCAGCTGCTTCAGCGGACGCAGCCCGAACCCGACCTGCAACACGATCGCCACGACGAGCCCGATGCCGAGAGCGGCGAGCGCTCCCCACAGCAGCAGGTTGAACTCGGCGATCTCCCGGTCGAGCGCCTCCTCGTCGGCAGTCAGCATGAACGTCAGCGGCACCGTGGCACCCGGCAACAGCAGCGTCTGCTCGAACGCACGCAGTTCCCTCCCCTGGCTGTCGCGCAGCGTGCGGATGTCGGGTATCGCACTGACATTCGTGCGTGCCGGCGCAAGCTCGAGATCCCACAGCGACCGCGAACTTAGCAGTACCTTCCGGTCGTCGGCAATCAGCCAGTACCAGCCGGAATAGACGCGCTCGAACTGCGGATCGCCCAGCGGCCGGGTCGAGGAGAGCGACCCGTCGGTGGCGACTTCCGTCGTGCCGACGAGTGTCGTCAGCAGCGCGAGTGCACGCAGTTCGAAGCTGTGTTCGACGGTATTGCGGAAGCTCATCGAGAGTGCGAGTCCGCCGAGCGCGGTCGCAAGCAGCACCCACACGAGGGCCGCGAGGATCAGTCGGGCGCGTAGCGAATCAGGACGCATCCGCGCGCGGGACCGCTTCCGCGAGCACGAAGCCCTGGCCGCGCACGGTAGTGATCATGTCCTCCTTGAGCTTGCGGCGGATGCGGCCGATCAACACGTCGATGACATTCGAGTCGCGGTCGAAATTGCGGTCATAGACATGTTCGATCAGCTCGGTGCGGCTGATGATGCGGCCGGGATGATGGATGAAGAACGCCAGGATGCGGTGCTCCTGCGCTGTCAACGACAGCGGTTCGCCATGCATCTCGAAGCGGGCCGCATTGACGTCGAGTTTCAGCGGGCCGCAAGCGAGGACAGCGGCAGCATGGCCTGCGCTGCGGCGAATCAGTGCGCGCAGGCGGACGATGACTTCCCCGGTCTCGAAGGGTTTGGTCAGGTAGTCATCGGCCCCGGCATTGAAGCCGGACAGCTTCTCGTGCCAGCGGCCCCGCGCCGTCAGGATGAGGACGGGCGTCTGCCGGCCGTGCGCGCGCCATTGCTCCAGGATCGTGAGGCCATCGATGTCCGGCAGGCCGACATCGAGCACGATGGCGTCGAAGGGTTCCGTCTCGCCGAGAAAGGCCGCTTCCTTGCCGGTGTTGACGACGTCCACGGCGAAGCCGGCTCCCGAGAGCGCCGTGCCGAGACGCGCAGCCAGGCGCGGCTCGTCCTCCACGATCATGACCCTCATCGGACCGCGCCCGGCGGAGAGGATGTCACGGCTTGCGTCCGCGCTGGCCACGGACTGAGAGCCGCTCGCCCGTGCGGCCGTCATACCGGATCTCGAGGACGAGACCGTCCGGCGTCAGCAGTTCGATCTCGTACACGAGACGGTTCTCGCGCTGACGCTCGAGCTCGACTTCGAGCACGCGGCCAGCGAACTCCTTCTCGATGCGGGCGAGGATCTCGGACAACGGCTTGAGCTCCCCCCGTTCGACGGCGCGGCGGGCCTCCTCATGGTCGTCCGATGGCAGTACCACGGTCGGTACGGCCAGGAACAGGACAAGCAGTAAGCGCAGTCGCTGCGGCATGGTGGCAAATCTAGGCGGGGAGCATTGAACCTTTCATGAACGGGCAGTTCACGCCCAGTCTGCCACCTTTGCACCATGGCCGGAATCCATCCTGCCTGCCACAAGCCAACTGACCAGGAGCGACAGGGAACATCATCTGAATGCCATCCTGCCAATTGGTCGGGTTACCCGTGCATGGTCTTGCGATCAGTGGCGGACTGGGTGCGTGGAACAGGCAGTGAAACCAACGCTTCACTAGCCCATCAGCAGCAGCGATTCGCCGTGTTCCAGCGCTTCGGGCGTGCCGTAGAGCACGACGACGTCGCCTTCGCGCAGGACGGTTTCCGGCGCGGGCTGGGAACCCACGATGCCATCGCGGCGCAGGGCGGTGATGGTGCATCCTTCGTTCTCGAGCCGGAGCTGCTCGATGGACTTGCCGATGGCGCGGGCGCCCCGGAGCAGGACCACCGACTGGAGTTGCTCACGCAGCGAGTGCGTCTCGTCGAGGGGGCGCGCGTCGTCGCGACGGAAGATCCGCCGCAGCATGGCATAGCGGTCGTTGCGGATGTCGCCGACGGTCTTGACGACCCGCGAGACCGGTACATGCAGGAGCAGCAGCAGGTGCGAGACGAGCATCAGGCTGGCCTCGAGCGTTTCCGGCACGACTTCCGTTGCCCCGGCCTTCTGCAGCTCGTCCAGCTTGGTGTCGTCCTGCGTTCGTACCAGCACCGGGACTTCAGGGCGCAGCCGGCGAACCGCTTTGAGGATGCCGAGCGCCACATCCGGTTCGGCGAACGTGATCACGAGCACGCTGCACGTCCTGAGCCCGACTGCTTCCAGGATCTCGGTATGCGCGCCGTCGCCGTAGACCACGGGGTCGCCACCTTCACGGGCACGTCGTACCCGGCGCGGGTCCATGTCGAGCGCAACGTACTCGAACCCCTGTTTTTCCAGCACGCGCGCCAGGTTCTGGCCCACGCGGCCGAAGCCGCACACGATGACGTGATCGCGGCGCGAGGTCTCCCACTGCTGCCGGACCTCGCGCGCCATGTCGTCGACCTCGGTCGACGGCCTGTGGACGATCCATTCGGCGATGCGGCCACTGTGACGGATCAGGAACGGACTCAACGCCATGCTCACGACAGTGGCGGCGAGCAATGGCTGGACGAGATCCGGGCTCGCCAGCCGGTCATTGATCATGAGGGTGAGCAGTGCGAAGCCGAACTCGCCACCCTGCGCGATGACCAGTCCCGTGCGCACGGCCTTGCGCCAGTCCCTGGCGATCTGGTGGGCAAACACCGTGACGATGGCGGCCTTGCCCAGCTGCAGGCCGAGCACCAGCAGGATCACCAGCCACGCCTGCGTGAACAGCAGGCGCAGGTCGAGCAGCGTGCCGATGGAGATGAAGAACAGCCCGAGCAGGATGTCGCGGAACGGGCGGATCACCACTTCGATCTGGTGGCGGTACTCCGTTTCGGCGAGCAGCATGCCGGCGAGAAACGCGCCCAGGGCCATCGACAGTCCGGCGGCATCGGTGGCCCAGGCGCCACCCAGGGTGACGAACAGCACGGCGAGGGTGAACAGCTCGGTGCTGCGCGCCCGGCCGATCTCATGGAACAGCGGCCGGAACAGCCAGCGTCCGCTGGCGAGCACGATCAGCAGGGCGACGGCGGCCCGGATGATCGCGCCGGCAATCTCGCCGCCGTCCAGGTTCTCGGCGTTGTTCCTGAGGGCACTTTCGAGCGCCAGGAACGGGACGAACGCGAGGTCCTGGAAGAGCAGGATGCCAACCGCGAGCCGGCTGTGGGTGCGGTTCAGTTCAGACTGGTCCGCCAGCTGCCGCACCACGATGGCTGTCGAGGACATCGCCAGCGCACCCCCGATCACGATCGCTACCAGCGGCGGCGCGCCGAACTGCCACACGCAGAGTGCGATCAGGGTGGTCGTCACGATGACCTGCGCCCCGCCCAGACCCAGCACTTCC
>JANNNQ010000007.1:0-15031 GCA_031398625.1 Pseudomonadota bacterium | reverse complement strand
GGATTGGTCTGGCCGCCTTCGGGCAGGAAGTCGCGTTCGATCGTGGCTTCGCCGCGCTCCAGCGCCGGGTGGTATTCGGGGTGGGCTTCGACGACGTCGGCGATCTGTGCTTCCACGGGCTCGGTGGGCAGGCGTTCGCGCCGCTTGCGCCACGCGTCCACATACATCTGGCGCAGTTCATTCCGCGATTGCTGCTGGTAGAAGGACATGATTAGTTCGGTGAGAGAGTCTTGGGCTGGTAGCGGCAGAGATCGGCGATGACACAACGGAAGCATTCCGGCTTCCGCGCCTTGCACACATAGCGGCCATGCAGGATCAGCCAGTGATGGGCGTCCTGCCGGTATCCTTGCGGCACATTCTTCAGCAATCCCTTTTCCACGGCCACCACGTTCTTCCCCGGTGCAAGGCCCGTGCGGTTGGCGACCCGGAAAATGTGGGTATCCACGGCAATCGTGGGCTCCCCGAAAGCGGTATTCAGCACGACGTTCGCCGTCTTGCGTCCGACGCCGGGCAACGCTTCCAGCTCCTCCCGGGTAGCGGGCACTTCGCCGCCATGACGTTCGATCAGGATCGAGGACATGGCGACGATGTTCCTGGCCTTGGTGTTGAACAGGCCGATGGTCCGGATGAACGGCGACACGCCGGCGACTCCCAGTGCCACCATGCGGGCGGGAGTCGGTGCCCTGGCGAAGAGCGCGGGTGTTGCGAGGTTCACCCTGCGATCGGTCGCCTGCGCGGACAGGATGACGGCAACCAGCAACTCGAAGGGTGAGCGGTACTGCAATTCCGTCGTGGGGCTGGGCGTGGTGGCCTGTAGCCGCGCGAAGAGGGCTTCGCGTTGCGCCGTCTTCACTCGTCCGGCCTCCCGGTGGCTAGCGGCCAGAGAGCATTGCGGGCAGCCAGCAGCAGGCCGGCAGCAATGAACGCGCCGGGCGGCATGATCGCGATCAGGAAGGCTCGATTCTCCTCGAACAGCGAGAGACCCGCGACGCGCGCAATCATGAACGGTTCCAGCAGCAACTGCGACGTGGCGAAAAGCGATCCCTGTCCGGTGAGTTCGCGTGCTGGTCCGAGCAGCACCGCGGCGCCCAGGAATACGGCACCCTGTGTGAGCGTGAGGGGAGTCGGTTGGGGCCCGGCATCACAACTTGCTGCCGCAACCAGCGGCGCAGTCAGGAGGAGGGGTAGAAAAAGGCCCACGTCGCGATGCAGTTGAGGCCACCAGGATTGCAGGGCAAGATCGGCTGCCGTCACGACGCTTGCCCACAGCAGGACTTCGGTCGCCGTCTGCAGCGACGGGGGAGTGAGCGGAGTCGTTGCCAGGCGCAACAATCCGGTCAGCACCACTGCCACCAGCACCACGAGACCCAGCCCGATCGCTGCAGCCAGCGACTGGGTTGCGCCCAGCAGGGGACACAACGCAATCAGCACCAGGAAATCATTGCGCACCTGCATACAGCGCCTCCCGGTTGGCCTGGTAGAACTCGAGCGTACTGCGCACACCCTTGACGATCGCGCGCGGACTCACGGTCGCCCCGGTGAACTCGTCGAAATCGCCGCCATCCTTGCGCACGGCCCACTGACTGGCGCCCTCGCGATCCGGCAGCGCGCGTCCCGTGAACTCCGCCAGCCACGTCGACCCGCGGGCGGCGAAAGCATCGCCGAGCCCGGGTGTCTCGTGATGCTCGAGCACCTGCACGCCGAGGATCTTCCCGGCGAAGTCGACCGCGATCAGGAGGTGAATCGGGCCGCCATAGCCTTCGGGAGCAGTGGGCAGCAGGACCGCTGCAACCGGCTCGCCTCCGCGGCGTACCCGATGGACCGCGACCGGAGCGGGGGTTCCCAGGCGATCCTGGGCGGTGACGTACAGCACATCGGTAACGGGGTCGTTGTCGTACTCCACTTGCTGCAGGAGCGTGTCGAGTTGCATGGCGAGCGCCGCCTGCCTGTTGCGCGCAATGCCGCCGCTGTTGAGGTCCGCGAACAGGCCCAGCGCAGCGACGAGCACCGCGGCAATGGCGGCGAACACCAGCGCACCCCGCCAGGGGGTGCCAGGACGGCGCGTAGCCGGCAGGTCAGGGACGCTGGGTATGGCCATAAATCCGGGGGACGGTGCAGCGATCGAGCAGCGGCACGAAGGCATTCATGATGAGTACTGCAAAAGCGACGCCATCCGGGTAGTGGCCCCACGTGCGGATGATCACGACCAGCGCGCCGACCCCGGCACCGAACAGCAGGCGTCCCCGCTCGCTGGCTGCGGTGGTCACGGGGTCGCAGGCAATGAAGAATGCGCCAAGCAGGGTGGCGCCGCTCGTGAGCTGGAACAGGACATCGGGATACATGCCCGGATCGAGCGAATGCAGGAAGCCGGTCATGACGATCATCGTGCCGAGCATGGCGACCGGGATATGCCAGCGGATGATCTTCGTGGCCAGCAGGCCGATCCCGCCCGCGAAGATCGCCAGCGCCAGCCATTCCGACCCTTTGCCGCCGTAGGCGCCGAACAGGCTGGCAGCGCGCGTTTCCTGCATGGTCTGGCCAATGATGAGGCCGGTGCGGACCGCATCAAGCGGAGTGGCGCCGGTGATGGCATCCCAGGCGAGCGCATCGGGAGGAGTACCTGTCAACACGATGAGGGCAGTGTCGAGGAAACCCGGGCGGGGTGTGACGCCGGGCTCCGGCCAGAGGGTCATCTGCGCCGGGAACGACAGCAGCAGCGCTGCGTAACCGATCATGGCGGGATTGAAGAGATTGCGTCCCAGCCCGCCGAAAAGATGCTTCGCGAAGATGATGGCAAACGCGGCGCCGCTGGCTGCCAGCCACCAGGGCGCGAGCGGCGGCAGCGCGAAGGCCAGCAGGACAGCGGTGACCGGAGCACTGCAGTCGACGAGGGCAGGCCGCAAAGGCCGGTGGCGCAGCCCCAGCATGATCGCTTCCGTGCCGAGCGCGGCGATCGTGGCAATGACGATCTGCAACAGCAGGCCTGACCCGTACAGGAGGATATGCACGACAGTGGCCGGGATGAGCATCACCAGCACGAGGCCCATGACGCGGCTGACGCTGTGCGGCCGGACCACATGCGGGGCAGGAGACGAGGGGAACTGCATCGCTCAGTCGTCCTCGCGCCTGGGAGGACGCCGCTCCTTCAGCTTCCGTTGCCGCTCGGCCTCTGCGCCAGCCAACCTTTCCGTATGGGCAGCAAACCTGTCCCGCCACTGTGCGCCACGCGTACTGCGGGCTGCGAACTCGCGCGCCTGTTGTCTCGCAACGGTGAATGCCGCAGTCAGCGGTATCTGGCTGGGACACACGTGATCGCAACAGCCACACTCGATGCAGTCGGCCAGGCCAAGCCGGTCCAGGCCCTCGTCGTTCGCATTACGCACGAAGCGATACAGCTCCTGTGGCAGCAAGCCCGCAGGACAGACTTCGGCGCAGTCGCCGCAGCGGATGCAGGGCATTTCAGTTCCGCGCAGCTGGATGTCGGCCGCTGCCGCGACCAGGATGCAGTTGGTGCTCTTCGACACCGCGAACCCGTCGTTGTCCAGTGCCGTGCCCATCATCGAGCCGCCTGCGATCAGTCGCTGCACCTCTCCCACATAGCCGCCGCAGTCGGCAACCAGGTGGGCGAACGGAGTGCCCAGCCGCACCGCCAGGTTCTGCGGCTCCCGGACGCCCTTGCCGGTGACGGTGACGATGCGGCTGACCAGGGGCATGCCGGTTTCGATGACGGCCGCGACGGCGGCAGCGGTACCGACGTTCTGGCAGACCACGCCGACATCCCGCGGCAGCCCGCCCGCAGGAACTTCCTTGCCCCAGAGGCCTGCAATCAGCTGGCGTTCGCCGCCCGCAGGGTAGAACGCCGGGATGACTGCTGCCTCGAAGCGGGGATCATGGCTTGCCTTGATGGCAGCGCGGATTGCGGCGAGGGCTTCGGGCTTGTCCGCTTCGATGGCGATCGTGCAGCGGGGCGCGCCCATGATGTGCAGCAACACCTGGCCACCCTTGACGATGTCTTTTGCCCGGTAACGCATCAGTGCATCGTCGCAGCTGATGTGGGGCTCGCATTCGACGCCGTTCAACAGGAGCTGCTCGACCGCAGGACCTGCGCCGACTTTCAGATGGGTTGGAAACGTGGCTCCGCCCAGTCCCACAATCCCGCTCGCAGCGAGCTGTTCGCGCAGGGAATCTGGCTCGGCGCTCGCGTAATCGGCCAGCCCGTGCAACGAAGGGAGCACCGTATCGTTGCCGTCGTTCGCGAGAACAAGCGCGGGAACAGTCGCCCCGGTTGTGGTTGCCTGCTGGACAACGTCGACGACCCGCCCCGACACGGGAGCGTGCAGCGGTACGCCGCGATCATCCGCCGGCCGGGCGATGACCTGTCCCAGCAGCACGGGCTCATCCCTGGCAACGCAGGGTTGCAGCGGAGTACCCGAGTATTGCTCCAGCGTGAGCAGCAGCCGTTCAGGGACGCTGGCCGTCCGCAGCGCTGCAGCGCTGGCGCGTTGTTTCTCCGCTGCAAGCAGCAGCCCGCCGCGCAGGCGAGGCATTGCCGGAGTCATGACGCCACCTGGGTGCGCGCGCCAGGCCGCATTTCAATGCAGTCGACGGGGCAGGGGGCCAGGCACAGTTTGCAGCCGGTGCAGTCCGCGGCGATGACCGTGTGGGTGAAGCGCGAGGCACCGACGATCGCATCGACAGGGCAGGCAGGCAGGCACAACGCGCAGCCGATGCAGAGTTCTTCCTTGATGAAGGCGACCGTGACGGGCGCGTCGACGTCCCCGAATTCGCGGCCGACCTCCCTGGGTTCCCGGCCCAGTAACCGGGCGAGCCGGGCAGCCGTGTCGTTGCCGCCTGGAGGACACTGATTGCTGTCGGCGTTGCCCGCAGCCATCGCCGCGGCATACGGACGGCAGCCCGCGAACGTGCATTGCCCGCATTGCGTCTGCGGCAGCAAGGCATCGAGGCGATCAACCAGGCGTTCATTGGATCGCCTGCCATTGGATCCCCAAGGCTTGCGATCCAGCAGCACTGCCGCCGTAAACGCGCACACGAGGACGATCAGGCAGAGGGTGAGCATCGCCATTATCCTGGCAGCAGCCCCGTGAGGCCGAGGAGAGCGAGCGCCATCAGCCCCGTCGTGATCAATGCGATGGGGATGCCGCGGAAGGGCAACGGCACGTCCGCCTGTTCGATCCGGCTCATCAGTTCAGTCAGCGCGATGAGCAGCAGGCCGAAGGCAGCGGCCAGGCTCCCCAGCACCAGTGCCTTCGACGCGAGGTCGGCCTGCTCGGTGCCCTGGCGAAAGGCCAGGCTCAACGCAATGCCGTTGGCTGCCACCAGGCGGGGATCCCAGGATTTCCACCCGGCTCCCGGAATTTGCAGGAGCAGCCACGCCGTGCCCGACGCGGTGGCGAGCAGCAGCAGGAGATAGGCATAGCCCGCGTCCAGGGGTTGCAGTACCCAGTGCTCCAGCAGTCCGGAAACCGTCGCCGTGAGGAGCAGCCCGACGCCGGATGCCAGCGCGAGGACGCAACTGGCGGCAAAGGAATCCTGCGGGCCCGGCGGCACGCGGGCGAGCCATCCCGCCATGGCGAAATGATTGACCAGGGCGGTGCCGAGAACAATCAGCAGGATGTCGGGCATGGAGGAGAACCTGAAGGCTACGGGCTACAGGCTACAGGGTCTGCGCCGGCGCATGAAGCCAGCTTGTTGCTGCGCTACTTGACCTTCATGCCCGGTGTCGCGCCGGCGTCTGGAGACAGCAGGAAGATTTCCTGTCCACCGGGGCCGGCGGCGAGGACCATGCCTTCGGAGGTGCCGAAGCGCATCTTGCGGGCTTTAAGGTTCGCGACGACCACCGTGAGCCGGTTCACCAGCTGCTCCGGCGGGTAGGCAGAACGGATCCCGGCGAAGACGGTGCGTTGGCCCGTGCCCAGGTCCAGCGTGAGCCTCAGCAGTTTGTCTGCGCCCTCCACGGTCTCCGCGGCGGCGATGCGAGCGATGCGGAGGTCCACCTTCGCGAAATCGTCGACGGTGATCTCCGGCACTTCGGCCGCAACCGGAGTCGGGGCTGTCGCGGCAGGGACGGGCGCCGATGCAACGGGAGCAGCAGCAGCCGCAGGAAGATCGAAGAGCGCATCCATGACTTTTGCATCCACGCGGGTGGCGAGGGCCGAGTACTCGTTGATGGTGGTCCCCAGCAGCGGTTGGGTCGCGTCTGTCCAGCGCGGTGCCGGAGTGCGGAAGAACACCTCCACCTGGGTGGCCAGCACCGGCAGCACGGGCTTGAGGTAGATCGACAGCACGCGGAACAGGTTGAGGGCCTGCGTGCAGACGGCCTGGACTTCAGGCAGCCGGGCCGGATCCTTTGCGAGGAGCCACGGCTTGTGGTCATCCACATACCGGTTGGCACGGTCCGCGAGGGCCATGATCTCGCGGATCGCGGCAGCGAAATCACGGCCGTCGTAGAGCGCAGCGATCCGCTCGCCACTGGCGGAGAATTCGTCGTGGAGCCGTTCATCCGGCAGGCGTGCGGCCAGGTGCCCGCCGAAATGCCGGGTGATGAAGCCCGCGGCCCTGCTTGCGATGTTGACCAGCTTGCCGACGAGGTCGCTGTTCACGCGGGCGAGGAAATCATCCGGATTGAAGTCGAGGTCCTCGACACCGGCGTTCAACTTGGCCGCGATGTAGTAGCGCAGCCATTCCGGGTTCATGCCGAGTTCGAGATACTTCAGCGGGCTGATGCCGGTGCCGCGCGACTTCGACATCTTCTCGCCGGAGACGGTGAGAAAGCCGTGCACGTGGATATTGTCCGGAATCTTGTACGGCAAGCCGGCGAAGGCCAGCATCGCCGGCCAGAAGAGGGTGTGGAAGTAGATGATGTCCTTGCCGATGAAGTGCACCTGCTCGGTTGCCGGACTCGTGAGGAAGCCCTCGAAGTCGATGCCCTTTAGCTCGCAGTAACGGCGGAAGCTCGCGAGATACCCCACCGGTGCATCGAGCCAGACATAGAAATACTTGCCAGGGGCATCCGGAATCGGAATGCCGAAATACGGGGCGTCGCGGGAAATGTCCCAGTCACCCAGGAGCTGTTCACCCTTGCCTTCGAGCCACTCCCGCGCCTTGTTGGCGACTTGCGGCTGCAGGTGTCCGGGCGCATCGATCCAGTCCTTGAGGAAGGCGACACACCGGGGATCGGACAGCCGGAAGAAATAGTGGTCCGATGTCCTGAGGACAGGCTGGGCGCCCGAAAGGGTTGAATACGGATCGATGAGGTCAGTGGGCGCATAGACCGACCCGCACACTTCACACGCATCGCCATACTGGTCCTTCGCGTGGCATTTCGGGCATTCGCCCTTGATGTAGCGGTCCGCCAGGAACATGCTCTTGACGGGATCGAAGAACTGCTCGACCGGCTTCGTGTAGATGAGGTCGGCAGACTTGAGCCGGCGATAAATGTCGTGCGAGAGCTCCACGTTCTCCGGCGAGTCGGTCGAGTGCCAGTGATCGAAGCCGATGTGGAAGCCCTTGAGGTACTGCGGCCGGTCCGCGGCAATCCGTGCGACAAGTTGCTGCGGCGTGATGCCTTCGGCTGCCGCTTTCAGCATGATCGGCGCGCCGTGGGCGTCGTCGGCGCACACGAAGTGCACTTCGTGTCCCTGCAACCGCTGGAAGCGCACCCAGACGTCCGCCTGGATGTATTCCATGATGTGGCCGATGTGCAGCGGCGCGTTGGCGTACGGCAGGGCGGTCGTGACGAAGAGGCGGCGCACGGGCATGGAACAGGCCGGGTAGGGAAACGGGGGCGAATTATGCCACGAGGGTCAGGGAGGGCGCTGGGATCCCCGCTGCCTTCAGCCGCTGTCTTTCAGGGCCTCGAACTTCGCCTTGTTCATGGCCTTCTTGTAGGCCTCCTTGCCGGTGATGACACCCTTGTCCAGCAGTTCCTGGATGGCGGAGTCCATGACCCGCATGCCGAACTGGCCGCCGCTCTGCATGGTGTTTTCGAGCTGGTCGAGCTTGCCTTGCCGGATCAGGTTCGAGACAGCGGGCGTATTCACGAGGATCTCGAGGGCCGCCACGCGGCCGCTTTTCGTCGCCCGGGGAATCAGCTGCTGCGAGATCACGCCGCGCAGCGATGTCGAGAGCATGGCACGCACGTGCGACTGCTTGTCGGCGGGAAAGGCGTTGACCATGCGGTCGACGGTGGCGGCCGCGCCATTGGTATGCAGCGTGCCCATCACGAGGATGCCCATCTCGGCGGCGGTCACGGCGATGCTCATCGTCTCGTAGTCGCGCAACTCGCCGACCAGGATGACGTCGGGATCCTCGCGCAGGGCGGAATGCAGCGCCGTCGAGAACGACGGGCTGTGGGTGCCGATCTCGCGCTGGCTGATGAGGCAGTTCTTGCGCACATGCACGAACTCGATCGGGTCCTCGATGGTGAGGATGTGGCCCTTGAGGCGCGTGTTGATGTCGTCGATCATCGCCGCGAGGCTCGTCGATTTCCCGGAACCCGTCTTGCCGGTGACGAGGATGAGGCCCTGGTTCACCTTGCACAGGTTGCGGACGGCATCGGGCATCGCAAGCTGGTCCAGCGTCAGGGCTTTCGACGGGATCGCGCGGCAAACGGCACCCAGACCATTGAGCTGGCGCATGACATTGACCCGGAAGCGCGACACGCCGGGAATCAGGTAGGCGAAGTCGGCGCCGTTGTGCTGTTCGAGGCGCTGCAGCGCGTTCGGCGGCATGATCTCGAACAGCACTTCCTGCACGAGTTGCGCGCTCAGCACCTCGGAACGGAGCGGCTGCAGTTCACCGTACAGGCGGACGCGCGGCGGATCGCCGGCGATGAAGTGCAGGTCCGACCCGCTCTTCGTGAGCACCTCCTTGAGGTACTCGTCGATGCGTTTCGGTCCGACCGGCGCAGCCGGATCGGCGGCGAGGGCAGGATGGGTGCTGGTGCTGATGGTATTCATGGTCGATTCAAGGCCCGGGAATTCCCTGGCCTGCAAGCGAGACAGCGCGCGATGGGTGGCGTCTTGCGAGCAGTGCCATCTTGATGCGTCGTCCAGACAGGGCAAGCTGTGCGCACATCGCTCAACCAGGCGCCAGGTCGAGCTTGGGCAGGATGCCGGTGTCGGTCACGAAGCGGGACAGGATCTTCTTGTCGTTGGCATAGACGTAGGCATCGTCGGGATCGATCTCCTTCGCCTGCACCGCTGCCAGCAGCGCCATGTCGAGCATCTGCATCCCTAGGTCCTTGCCGGTCTGCAGCTGCGTCGGGATCTGGTGCGTCTGGTCGGTCATCATCAGTTTCGCGATGGCGCGGGTCACGACCATGATCTCGCAGATGGCCTTGCGGCCACGCTGGTCGGGCGTCTTGACCAGCACCTGCGTGATGACGGCCAGCAGGCTCTGCGACAGGAAGCTCTTGGTCTGTTCGCGCTCGTCTGCCGGCAGGGCATCGATCATCCGGTCGATGGTCTTCACCGCGCCCGTGGTATGCAGCGTGCCGAGCACGAGATGCCCGGTTTCCGCAGCGGTCATGGCCCAGCGGATCGTGTCCGCATCCCGCAATTCGCCGACCAGGATGACATCGGGATCCTCACGCATGGCGGCGCGCACGCCCTCCGCAAACGACGGGAGGTGCGTATTCAATTCGCGCTGGATCACCTGGCTCTGCTTGCTGCGATGGACGAACTCGATGGGATCTTCGAGGCTGACGATGTTGAGGCGGCGGGTCTGGTTCAGGTGATCGATCATCGCCGCGAGCGTCGTCGACTTGCCCGTGCCGGTGGAGCCGGTCACCAGGATCATGCCCTGGTGGTTGTCGCACAGCTTCTTGACGATCGGCGGCAGCTTCAGGCGGTCCAGCGTCGGGACTTCGGTCGGAATGGCCCGGAAGGTGGCACCGACGCCCGTGTCCTTCCGGAACACGTTGACGCGAAACCGTCCGCCGCTGGAGGCGACGTAGGAGAAATCGAGGTCGTGGCCCCGCTTGAGGTGGTCCTGCTGGCCGCGATTCGTGATCTCGTTGATGTAGCCCTCGAGTTCGGCCGGACTCAGGTCGCGGAACTTGATGGGCATGAGGTCGCCATGCATGCGCAGCATGGGCGGGACCCCGACGGCAAAGTGGATGTCGGAGCAGCCCTGGTCGGTACCGAGCTTCAGGAACGCATCGATTCGGGCCATGGGTATAGGCTACAGGCTACAGGCTACAGGCTACCGTCGAAGATACAGGCAAAGCGGGCTCCGGTTCTACCTGTAGCCTGTAGCCTGTGACCTGAAGCCTCAGAGGAACCTCTCGAGTGCGACGCGGATCTCGTCCATGCCCTGGAAGCGCTTCATCTTGTCGACGGACATGGCTTTCACGACCATGTCCGACAGCTCCTGTGGCAGGGCTGGATTGACCTCGATCGGCGGACGCGCCTTGCCCTGCACGTGCTGGTACATCACCGACATGTGATCGCCCCGGCTGTAGGGCGGCTGGCCGGTGAGCATTTCGTAGAGGATCACCCCCAGGCTGTAGACGTCGGCCCGTTCGTCGACCTTCTTGCCCAGGATCTGCTCGGGCGCCATGTACTTCGGCGAGCCGATGACATAGCCGGTCTTGGTCAGCTGCGTGTCGCCTTCCTTGTGCGCGGCCGCCACGCCGAAGTCCACGATCTTGAGCAGGCCCTCGTCGTTGATGAGGATGTTGGCGGGCTTCAGGTCGCGGTGGACGATGCCCCGCCTGGTGGGCGACCACCATGCCGGTGGCGATGTCGCAGCCGTAACGGATCGCCTTCTTGAGCACCATCGCCTTCTCGTTGACGATTTCGCCGCCCAGCGTATGCGACGGGAAGTACTCCATCGAAATGGCGTAGTTGCCCCGCATGTACAGGAAGTCGTAGATGCGGATGACGTTCTTGTGCGTGATCTTGCGCGAGTAGCGCAGTTCGTGCACGAAGCGCTTCATCATCTCTTCGTCCTGCGAGACGTTCGGGTTCAGGAACTTGAGGATCAGCCGTTCCTCGACGACCGTATCCTCGACCAGTACCACGGTACCGAAGGCGCCCTTGCCGATCTTCTCGATGTACTTGTAGCGGCCTTCGATCACGTCGCCCGCCTTGAGCGTCGAGATGTCCAGCTTCTGGACTTCGTCGGCTTTCTTGACGATCGCGGCGATGTCCGCCTTCTCGATGAGGAGCGTCTTCGCAGGCTCGGAGACGGCAGGCGACATGTGCACCGCCTTCTGCTGGGCGGCGACGGCCGTGCTCGAGAACCGGCTGTCGATTTCCTCGATGGCGTGCAGGGCCGCCTGCGAGACCGTGTGATCCGAGCTGCTGGTGCCGGCAGTATGGAGATACGAACGGATGCTGTCTGCCCGGCGGTCATCTGCAAGGCGGGCGAGGGCGCTCATGGCCTCGACCTTGATTTCCTTTTCCGGGTGGTCGAGCAGCTGCAGCAGCGGTTCAACCGCCTTTACGTCCCCGAGCTTGCCCAGGGCCCGGGCCACGGACGGAAGCGACCGGGCATTGCCGGAATTCACCATCTCGATCAGGGCCGGAACGGCCTTTTTGCTGCCGATTTCCGCCAGCGCGTCAACGGCGCGTTCGGCCACCCACCAGTCCTTGTCGCGGGTGGCCTCGATCAGCGAGTTCACCGCGCGTTCATCCTTCGTCTGGTTCAGGATCTCGATGGCTGCGCGGCGGACTTCTTCATCGTCGTCGCGAACGAGCTCGAGGACCGCATCGACGACGCGAGGTCCGCCGATCTTGCCCAGCGCGTCGGCGGCGCGGCTGCGGACCCACCAGTCGTCGTCCTTGATCACCTGCAGCAGGTGCTTGATGTCCTTCGACGTGCCCAGTGCATTCAGTACCTCCACGGCGGCACGCCGGGCGTACTCGTTCTCGTCCTTCAATACGTCGACGAGATACTTCATGGTGTCCGGGCTCTTCGCGCGGATCACGACATCCACGGCGCGAGCCTGGACTTCAAGGTCGGGATCGCGCAGCAGCGCGCACAGCGGTTCGACGTTGACCGGCCCATCCATCTTGAGGAGGGCATTCAGGGCGGCCTGGCGGATGAACTTGTTCGGATCCTTGAGCTGGGTCTGGATGGCGCGCGCCACATCTCCGCGGTTGAACCGCGAAAGGATGTTGATGATGTGCATGCGCGCGATCGGGTCCTTGCCTTCCACGCGGCTGATCAGTTCGCTGATGGCACTGTCGTCCGCGATCTCGCCGATGATGCGGAACAGGGAGGCCTTTTCGTTGGCTTCCTGGTTGTAGGCGTGATTCAGCAGCTCACGCACGTTCACACGCCCCTTCTGGGAAGCGATGATGTCGAGCACGGCCGATTTCGCAATGCCCGGCTGGCTCAGGAGGTCGAGCAGCAGGCTGGGAGTGTAATTGCGACTGGAGGTCAGGGCCCAGGCGATGGCCTTCACGGCCCGGGGATTCTCGTCGCTCAAGCCGGCAGCAAGGAGGGGAAAGGTCTTGTTGTCGACCAGCTGCGTGAGCACATCGACGTAGGCGAGCGTTTCCTTCTTGTCCGCCGTTGCCAGCGCATCGATGATCTTCGGGATGGCGCCGGGCCCGATCTTGGCGAGCTTGGCCAGCGCGCTCATCGAGTCCGGGTGAGAGGTGTCGCCGACAGCCCGGATCTTCTCGATCAGGGAATCTGCTCTCAGGTTGGCAAAAAAACTCATCGAGTCGTCTCGTTATCGATCCGTTGCAGTCGTGCCGGTGGTCACCGAGGCACGAGGGAGACTGTTTCCAGCGTCCCCTCGCTCCGGTTCTCTGCCCATCGCGGGTCCTTGAGGAGTCTGTAAAGAATCTTGGGCTGCCGCCTCATTCTGCGCCCGGACCTGGTGCCCGTTCGCCGGACCGGTTGTTTATTGCCCCGCGTTCCTGCCGGGCGGCATTATGCCACGCGAATCCGCCGGGTCGGGGAATCCCCCAACAAATCTCGTCAAGGTCTCCTCAAGCTTTTGCTCCGGTCCGGTCGCACCGGACGGGATGCCCCGTTACAATGCGCCACCCCCGCGCTGTCATGGCTTCTTCGTGGGCCGAGCCGTGCGCCCCCCAGCAGGAAACCCGCCTCCCGATGACTGCCGTCCCCGAGTCTGCCGTGAATGCTGCGCTCGCTTCCTGGATCGAGCCACACTACGGGACCGACCTTGCGGCCGCCGGTGCGCTCCGCACCGTAAGGGTCGTCGGCGCGGCCGCGGAAATCCGCATCGAACTCGGGTTCCCGGCTGAACGCTACCGGGCCGGCCTCACGCAGGCTTTGACCGATCACCTGCGCAGAATCCCGGGGATAGAACAGGTCCGGATCGATATGACCTGGGGAATTGCGCCGGGCAGGGTCCGGCAAAACCTGCGGCCGCTCACGGGCATTGCCAACATCGTGGCCGTTGCCTCCGGCAAGGGCGGCGTGGGCAAGTCGACGACCGCGGCCAATCTCGCCCTTGCGCTGTCGGCCGACGGAGCGCGAACCGGACTCCTCGATGCCGATATCTATGGTCCGAGCCAGGTGCGGATGATGGGCCTCAACAACGAGCGGCCCACGAGCCGCGATGGCCGGATCATCGAGCCGCCGGTGGCACATGGCGTCAAGGTGATGTCGATCGGCCTGCTCATCGACGAGGAACAGCCGATGGTCTGGCGCGGGCCAATGGTGACGCAGGCGCTGACCCAGCTGCTCGACAATTCCAACTGGGGCGGACTCGATTACCTGATCGTCGACATGCCGCCGGGGACGGGTGACATCCAGCTTACGCTGGCGCAACGGGTTCCCGTCAGCGGCGCCGTGATCGTGACGACCCCCCAGGACATCGCGCTGCTCGATGCCCGCAAGGGATTGCGGATGTTCCAGAAAGTGGCAGTGCCGGTGCTTGGCATCGTCGAGAACATGAGCACCCATGTCTGCTCGAACTGCGGCCACGAGGATCCCGTTTTTGGCGAGGGGGGCGGGCGGGCGATGGCCGTTCAGTATGGCGTCGAGCTGCTCGGCGAACTGCCCCTGGACCGGCGCATTCGCGAGCAGGCCGATGGCGGCCGCCCCACCGTGCTGGAAGAGCCGGACAGCGCGCTTGGGCAGGCCTATTTCAGCGTTGCCCGGCGGACGGCCGCACAGCTTGCCCGGTTGAACGCCGGCTCCGGAGCCGCCTTTCCCGGTATCGAAGTCGAAGACACGTGAGAGTCAATGCCCAGGCTACACGCTACAGGTCAAGAGGCTGATTCCTGCCCTGTTCCCGCTGCAGCCTGCAGTCCGAAACCTGAAGCCTGAAGCCTGAAGCCTAGGAAACCTCCCCACCAATGAGCATCAAATCCGATCGCTGGATCCGCCGCCAGGCCCTCGAGCACGGCATGATCGAACCCTTCGCTCCCGGGCAGGTTCGCACTGGCCCCGCCGGCAAGCTGATTTCCTACGGCACCTCGAGCTACGGCTACGACGTTCGGTGTGCCAGCGAGTTCAAGATCTTCACGAACATCAACTCGACGATCGTGGATCCCAAGAACTTCGACCCCGGCAGCTTCGTGGACCTGCAGGCGGAGGTCTGCATCATCCCGCCGAACTCCTTTGCGCTGGCGCGTACGGTCGAGTACTTCCGGATTCCGCGCAGCGTGCTCACGGTGTGCCTCGGTAAATCCACCTACGCACGCTGCGGCATCATCGTCAACGTGACGCCGCTCGAGCCGGAATGGGAAGGGCACGTCACCCTCGAGTTCTCGAACACGACGCCGTTGCCGGCAAAGATCTACGCGAACGAAGGCGTGGCGCAGATGCTGTTCTTCGAGTCGGATGAGGTCTGTGAAACGTCATACCGCGATCGCGGTGGCAAGTACCAGGGCCAGCAGGGTGTCACCCTGCCGAAGGCATAAGGCGTGACCCGGCCAAGGGCTTCCGGCTGGCGGCTTTGGCAAGAAAGGTGGTCCTGCGCGATGGGCGCTTGCCGCCGGAAGTTCTTGTGAGGGCCGCGCCCCAGTACGTGCCCGTAGCTGCGTCGGCAACCACCATCCCGGGGGGGGTGACGATCCTG
>JANNNQ010000423.1:0-7209 GCA_031398625.1 Pseudomonadota bacterium | reverse complement strand
ACTTCTTCCCAGTTGTGGCTAGACGGCAAGCTGGTTTTGCGTGGAGTCGAGACTGACGCAGACCGTGCCGCACGCCAAGCGACAGAGCGGGCTCGCGCGCAGATGTCTGCGCAGGAGCGCGCAATGCTCGATCGCCTGATGCCGTCGAGCGCGACCGTCGTGCGTGGCAGCAAGTGCATCTCGCCCGCCGAGGCCCACGTCGACCTGCGCGCCACGGTCCGCGAAGCAATACAGTCGATGAATGCGATCCCCTGGTCCTGCACGTTCCGCAGCGAGCAGCCCAGCGGGCGCAGCTACTTCCTGGAGTACACGTGCGCCACGGCAGGCGGCGGCCGCGCAGAGGGCAACGGACGCGCGATGGTGAACGGTGACGGTGCGTATACGGTCACTATCGAAGGGAAATCACACGCGGTGGACACGGCGACAGGGCAACCGCTCGAGACGCGCCTGCTGGACACGCGGTTGGTGAACGATGGCAACTGGAAGTCCGGGCAGTGCACCCGGGAGGACAATTCCGCGCCCTAGCAGGGAGGAACGTAGAGAATGGGGATTTCTTTTCCGTCTCTCGCTGCCCGTGGGAATTGGGGACAGATCTGTTTCCAATGGAATGGGGATGGAGTGGACCTTTAAATGGATCTGTCTCCATTTAACTCGCGAGGATGAGCAGCGGCTTACGCACGCGGCCTCAAAGGGTTCGGTGCCTGCAATGAAGACCGTCCGGGACAACCCCGACGACCAAGCTCCTGAAGCATTCTGCCATCAAGGCCGTCATCACCGCTCTGGGCAATGGCGCCGCCGGCTACTTGCCAAAGAGGCCGCCGCTCATGCGAAGATCGGGGTGAACCATTGCTGCGAAGGAGCCCGCTGATGGAACGGCACCGGAGTATTCAGTACCAGCACTCATCGTTCTCCCGTTTCAAGCAGCGGGCGCGCCAGTTCGGCTTTGCCGTGTTCGCCGGGGCCGCTGTCCTGCTCGCGAGTGCCGCTGCGCCGCAAGAGACTGCCGGTCGCAGCTATGCCCGCTCCGTCACCACGGCCACCGGCGGCATCGTCGCTACCAGCCAGCTGCTCGCTTCGCAGGCCGGTGCCGAGGCGCTGGCGCGCGGTGGTTCGGCAGCCGACGCGGCAATCGTCGCCAATGCCGTGCTCGCGGTCCTCGAGCCGATGATGTGCGGCCCCGGTGGTGATCTTTTCGCGCTGCACCGCACGCGAGCCGGCGAGTTGGCCGGTCTGAATGCCAGCGGCGCGGCACCGGCCGGACTGACCATCGACAAGCTGCGGACGCTGGGCTTGAGTGGCATGCCGCAAACCGGCATTCATACCGTCACGGTTCCGGGTGCGGTGGCCGGCTGGGCGGCGCTGCACCAGCGCTACGGGCGACTGCCCTGGAAGACCTTGTTCGAGCCCGCCATCCGACTGGCGCGCGATGGCTATGCGGTGCCGGAACGCATCGCCGAGTTCTGGCGGGTCTTCACGCCCATGTCCTGCACGGACCCGGAATGTCGCCGCATCCTGCTTCCGCGTGGGGAAGCCCCGCGCTTCGGCGAGCACTACCGCAATCCAGAGCTTGCGGTCACGTTCGAGCGAATCGCGCGAGGCGGCGCCAGCGCCTTCTACCGCGGGCCGATCGCCCGTAGCATCTTGGCGACCTCACGCAGGCTCGGCGGTACCTTGCAGGAGGGCGACCTGGCCGGCTACGAGCCGGAGTGGGTGACACCCATTGCCGGACGCTACCGTGACTGGACGATCTACGAGCTGCCGCCGAACAGCCGTGGCGCGACGGTGCTGCAGGCGCTGAACCTGTTGCAGCAGTTCCCCGTGCCGGCGGGAGGACCGCTGTCCGTCGAGGCACTGCACCTGCGTGTCGAGGCGCTGCGCTTCGCGCGCGAAGACGTCGAACTACTGACCGATCCGCGCACCAGCGAGCCGCCACTGGCGCGGCTGGTGTCGCAGCAGCATGCGGCAGCGCGCGCCGCGCGCTTCGATGCACAGCACGCCAGCTGTGCGGCCGCGCCGCCTCAGCCGCGCAGCGACACGACTTTCATCGCGGTGATGGACCGCGACGGCAACCAGATTTCGCTCATCCAGAGCCTGGCAACAGGTGATTCCGGGGTGGTCGCCGATGGCACCGGCATGCTGATGCAGAATCGCGGCCTCTATTTCAGCTTCGACCCGACGCATCCGAATGCGCTGGCGCCGGGCAAGCGTCCCTCGCACACGCTGATGCCCGCGCACATGGAACGCGGCAGCCAGCGCATCGCCTTCGGTTTCGTCGGCGGTCCGGGGCAGCCGGCGGGACAACTACAATTCATCAGCGACATCGTCGACTACGGATTGAACCCGCAGGCTGCGCTGGAGCAGCCGCAGTTTGCGGCCGCCGGAAACTGCACTGTGCGGCTGGAAGCCCGCTTTCCTGTCGCCGTACGGGAGGCGCTCGGCGCCTTGGGTCACAAAGTGAAGGTGACGCCCGATTACGACGATCTGATGACGCTCGGTCAGGCCGTTTCGCTCGATACGGCAACCGGCCTGCGATTCGGGGCTTCCTCGCCGCGGGGCGATGGGGCGGCCATTCCCGAGCCGCCGCGCTGGCGCTGAGTCTTTTGCACTGCCGGTGGAGCCGTTCAGAAAATGGTGCCGGTGTTCGGTGTTTCGGTTACGGGAGGCGTGTTGCGCGGGGTGAGCTGGCCGAGAGTCGAGAGCTTCCGGGCGGGACGGCGAATCGGATTGCGAATACCGAAATACCGAACATTGCCACCATTCGCCCTTCGCGCATCGGCGTTTGCAGGCTGTTGAGGTAAGGGTTGTTCATCTCAGTACGCGGCCACGAGACGCTGGCGAGTTTGCAGCGCGTTGTCGAAAGTGCGTTTGACTGGCCCGAGGGCCTGCACGAACTCCAGCTGCTCGCCCTCCGGCCCCTTGCAGTAGATCAATCGCCAGCCATCGGACTTGCCCTCGGTGATGGGATTGCCGTTGGCCTGCAGCGGCGCCGCCAGCCGCTCGCGCTCCGACGTTACGGTGACGACGCGGTTCGCCCGCACCTGCGTCATGCCGCGACGTGCGGATTCGGCTTCGAGATCCGCGATGAAGCGGTTGAAGTCCACTTCGTCGCGGACATGGAAGCAGATGTGCATCATCCGCGGCAAGGCCGGACTCATGTGCGCCAGCGGCTCTGCGAACGCGGCCATGCCGCCGGCAGTCTGCGCAGCGTTGCGATACTTCAGCAGCTC
The DNA here is from genome assembly GCA_031398625.1 of Pseudomonadota bacterium. GTDB lineage: Bacteria > Pseudomonadota > Gammaproteobacteria > Steroidobacterales > Steroidobacteraceae > CAIUGU01. The sequence continues at coordinate 3,982 of JANNNQ010000423.1, read as the reverse complement.
GATCACCACGTTGTCGAACTGGATGAAGCGGACATCCAGGCGCTGCGCGCCACTGCGCAGATCGGGCACGCCGATGGTGCGCGGATCGACCTGCCGTGTGCGGGCCTCGATTTCCTGATCGGTGAGCAGCGTGTTGTGGATTCGTTCGCCCTGGAAATCGCCATCGCGCATGACTTCGGTGCCGCCTAGGACTTCGGTGTAGAAGGCGTAGGCACGCTCCATGTCCTGCACGGTCAAACCGAAGTGCTGCACACCTCGCAGACGCATGCCGAGCGACGCGTTGTCTGGCACGGCGGACGCGGGTCTGCCCGCAACCTCCGCATCGGCGGCGAAAGCCGCGGTAGAAGCCGTGGCTGCGCCGATCACTGCGTAGCCGGTCGCCTGGATGAATCCCCGCCGCTGCAGGTCCGTGAGCTCTCTGTCGTCGTGTTCGTTCAAGGTTCCTCCCATTGCAGATGGTTGCCGGTCATGGGTTCATACGCGCCTTCCACAGGCGCAGCGTGGCGATCGAAGCCTGCGTGTAGCCCGGCGGCTGCGTATCGGCGCCGAAGCTGGCCCGGCTGGTGATGGTGTTGGTGGTCAACAGGCCACCGACGAACGGAGCTGGAAGTCCGCCCAGCACCAGCTGGCAACGCACGGGGAAGAGCCCGGGCTCGGGGAAATCGAGCATCAGCGCCAGGCATTCGCCCTTGCCGCGGAAGGTCATGCCGGCGAGTTCGATCTCGGCGTAGAAATTCTGCCGGGCCGGTTCGTTGGTGGCGCCGAAACAACCGCGCAGCTCGGCGACACGCGTTCGCTTCGCATCGACCATCCTGCCGTCCTGGGGGCGTGACCGGACGCTCCAGAATGAGAATGCGCGTTCGGCGTCAGTGGCCATTGGTTCGAAGCCGGTCCTGGCGGCCGCACACCAGCCCGGCGTGGCCGGCTGCTGTTCGTGGATGCTGCGCAGTACGTAGATTTCTTCCTGCATGTCGTCCTGCAGGGGGAGAGGACGGGTGCCGGACTTGCCAAACTGGCCAAACGCGCGTGGCAGGCAGAGCCAGAAGCTTAACGGTGTGAACGGTGCCGGGTCGAGGGTTCGAGGTTTTGTTGATACCCCCGAACCTTCGACCCGGCACCCTGAGCCTTGCCGGGTCGATCTGTTTTCTTGCCGCAGCTGACGTTGCGGCTACTTGCCTCGGCCTGTGGCGCCCATGGCGAGCAGGGGGATGCTTTCGATCCAGACCTTGCGCATGCCTTCCACGGTAGCGGCGGTGACCGAATACAACGTCTTGCGCTCGGGTCCACCGATCGCGACGCTGACGAGGTTGCGGGGTGCGGGGATGGTGCCGAGGTGCTTGCCGTCCTTGTCGAACACATGGATGCCGTTGACTGCGGTGACGTAGTAACGACCCTCGGCGTCGAAGGTGGCGCCGTCACCACCGGCACCCTGGCCCTCTACGAGACCGGTCCGGTCGAGGTCCGCGAACTTGCGCTGATTGGTGAGCTGGCCATCCGCGCCCACGTCGAAGATCGTCAGCGATCCGGCGCTGGTGACGATGACGTGCTTCTCGTCCGGCGTCAGGATGATCCCGTTGGTGTTGAGGAGCGGGTTGCCCTCCTTTGCATCCTGCTTCGTGACGGTTCCGTCCGGCGCTGCGTAGTTGACGCCGGCCATGGTGAAGTAGATGCCACCATTGCTGGCTGCCACTGCGTCATTGAGCACGCCACCGATGCAATCGAGCGCGTCGCCGTTCGGTCCCTTGTCGGCCACGACCTTCTTCTGCGGCGCCAGTTGCTCGATCGAGGCATGGCCGCGCGCCGTACCCGAGAGGCCGGTATAGCCGCGGTTCAGCACGAACAACGCGCCTCTGGAATTCATGGCCATCGAGCCCGAGACGTTGAGGTCCGTGAAAGGAAAGGTCACATTGCCGTTCTGGTCGATCTTGCCGATCCGGTTGGCGTCGTTCTGGACGAAGTACATGCCGCCGTCGCCTGCCGCGACCAGGCCATCGGCATTGTTGCCGTCACCATTCCAGACAGGGCTCCACCTGGCCCCTGCGGCGATGACCCCTGGAATTCCGGTCACGGAGTATTCCCTTGCATCGTATGTCGCCGGCGGGGGCGGGGGTGCGCCGGCCGGTCGGGCACCGCCACCACCCGCCTGTGCCGGTCCCTGAAGTGGGACCTTGCAGTTCTGCAGATAATCCGCGGGTCTCCCCTGGGCCCCGGCCCCGAAGGTCCCGGGCTGGGCGGCAAACAACGCAGGCATCCACATCAGCCCCGCGGAACCAACAACAATGGCAAGTGCCTTGATCGAATTCATGTCTAAGGAACCTCTGAAATAGTGCAATCTGAAACTGGCGACGCATTTTCAACCATGGTCTTTCAATCAGTTGCATCGCTGCTCGCTTGACACATGTAGGTAAATCAGAGCTTCCCTAACCTCTGATCACGATCGGCAAGGAAAATGGATCTGTCCCATTCCGGGATGCGGCCTCACTTCGGGCAAACACCGCCGGGGCAACGATTGTTCTCCTCGCAGACATACTCGAGCAACCCCAGCTCGCTCCACTCGGGACGCGCGGTGATCTCGAATTCCTGCGACCAGGGTTTCGTGAAGATTTTCGGGTCGTCGAGCGTCATTTCATAGCGCAGCTGCGTGGCGCTCTTGAAGCTGATGCGCTCGGTCACGGTCAGCGCGTCGCTGTGCATGCGGTATTCCTTCGGATCGGTGTAGTAGTAGTCGTCGAGCGACCAGCGCTTCAGGTTCTTCGTCACGATCACGAGCGTGTCGTTTTCCCAATGGCCTACGGAATCACCGTAGTACGAAGGTTCGATGCCCTCCCGGTGCGGCCTGCCGTCGAGCGGGATGATGCGCTTCATGCCCTGGAACTCGTGCAGGACGATCAGGTGATCACCAGTTTGGGCGAACTGCATCGCGTTTGCGGACAGCATTCCCGAAGGAAAGCCGGCTGGCATGCAGAACGCGCGCGGCTCATCGTGACGCGGGTCACCCGTGCGCGGCTCGAGGAAGGGCTCGCCCCGCTCGACCAGCGGGGAAAAGTTCTTGCGGTCGAAGATCGTGGCCGAGCATCGGCACGTGTCCGCTCCCGGCAGTGCCTTCGGCCACTCGTACAAGCCATTGAAGTCAGGCTTGCCAGCCGCGGTGCGAGGTATCTCGAACGACTGTTCCTGTGCCGCAAGGCCGTGATTTGCCACGCTCGAGGAAAGCAACCCGATCGCCGTGAACGCGGCGATGATTCCGGCCCTGGTCGTCATGCTGTTCGCTCCCTTCGTTACCGTTCAGCGAGGCTGCTCGCCCGCCGTGAAGACGTTCTTGCCGTCCGGGAAAGTGACGCGTCGTCCCGTCATGTTCTTCGACCCGTCGCGCGCCTGGAAGCCCTCGACTGACACCACTGCCCCTATCGGTAGCACGCTCTTGGTGATGCCGCGACGCATCAGTTGTCCCGGAGCACCGCCCGATACCCCCCACTCGGACACGGTGCCGTCCTTGTCCTTCACGTCGAGGTAATACCAGATGTGCGGGTTCTGCCATTCGACCCGCTTGATGGTGCCGTTGATCGATACGGGGACATCGAGGTTGTATTCGGCGACGGCCGAGTGGTGGGCCAGGCCTGTAGTCGTCGCAAACAAGGCGGCGACGAGGACGGAAAACTGCCAGGAATCGCGCATGGGAACCCCCTTCTGCAATGCTTCGGGTCGATCTTAAGGAATACGGGCGCACGGCGGAAGGATGGGGACGGATTAAATTTCCGTCGCTCATTAGTCATCTTCGCGCCTTCCAAGAGCCGCCGATCCCTATACTGGCGCCGCAGGCTGCGGTTTGCGACTAGGTTACGGTGCGCTGAACAGCACGACGAGCCACTGGACGAGGTTGACCAGAATCCAGACCGAAGCGCCCAGTAGCGCAATCAGGAAGACAGCGCCCGCCACCAGTACCGCCCAGCTTGAACTCCGGGTCTGATGGGGAGAGTGTAAC
>JANNNQ010000405.1:0-30828 GCA_031398625.1 Pseudomonadota bacterium | reverse complement strand
CGCGATGGCCTCCGGATGGGTCATTGCAATGCGCTTCGGCACCAGTTCGCCGATGACCAGCGAGAAGTAGGTGATCACCACCACGACGATGGCGTAGCCGATGAATTCGCCGTGGCCACCCAGCCACTCCACCTCGTCGAGGACCGCGGCCATTTTTTCGCCGAAGGTGATGCCGCCGATCGCACCGTTGATGAGTCCGATCAGGGTGATGGCGATCTGGATGGTCGAGAGGAAACGTGTGGGTTCGTCGGAGAGCCGCAGGGCGGTGGCGGCACCCCGGGATCCCGCCTCGGCGCGCTGTTTGAGGATGCCTCGGCGAGACGAGACAATCGCGAGCTCGGACATCGCGAAAAAGCCATTGAGAACGATCAATGCCAGGAGCAGGGCAATTTGCCAATAAACCATATCGTCGGAGAAGTCGCGGCCGGGGCAGCGGGAATTCAGGCTACGCGGCGCGTACCCCCCTTGTCCATGACGCAGCCCGGCAAAAACGCCAGGGCCCACGGCAGGCAGGCCGGCGGCAGGCGGTGTAAGTGCCGGTCGCGCAAGAGGAATGCTAGGATGCGCGTCGACCTCCGGACCCGTCGCAGGCTGTTCAAGAGATTCCGGCTGCCCAACCATGATGCCTCCGTTCCTCCCATCGAAATGGCTCATCCCGCGCCTGCTGGCTGCCGGGTTGTCGTGGATTGCGGCGAGTAGCGTTCCGGCGCACGCCGAATGGTTCGAGCGGGCAGAGGACGGCATCATGGGGACCCGCATCGCCGTCGAGCTGTGGGCCGACGACCAGGCCGTCGCCGACGTGGCCATGACGCGCGTGTTCGCGGAGATGCGGCGCATCGATGCCTCGATGAGCACGTACAAGCCGGAGAGCGAGGTCTCGCGCGTCAACGCCACGGCCGCACAGGCGCCAGTGCCAATCAGCGCCGAGCTGTTCGACCTGCTCGAGACGGCCGTCGAGTATTCGCGCCTCACCGAAGGCGCCTTCGACATCACGTATGCCAGTGTCGGGTTCATGTACGACTTCCGGAGTCACCAGAAGCCCACGGAAGCGGAGATTGCGAACGCACTGCCCGCAGTCAACTACCGGCATCTCGAACTGGATCGCGCCGCGCGGACAGTACGTTTCGCGCGCCCCGGTGTGCGAATCGATCTCGGCGGCATCGCCAAGGGCCACGCGGTGGATCGCGGTGCAATGATTCTTGAGGGAATGAAGATCGAGCATGCCTCGGTCACGGCGGGCGGCGACACGCGCATCATCGGCGACCGGCGGGGCGCTCCGTGGGTCGTCGGCATCCGGCATCCCGACGACAAGGACAAGGTGATCGCCCGCATTCCGCTCGAAGACACCTCGATCTCCACCTCGGGCGACTATGAACGCTACTTCGATGAAAAAGGGGTGCGCTACCACCACATCATCGACCCGGCGAGCGGCCGATCCGCCAGCAAGGTCCGCAGCGCCACGATCCTCGCGTCGACCGCCACGCGCACGGACGGCCTGTCGAAAACCGCTTTCGTGCTGGGAGCCGAGAAGGCGATCGAGATCTACAACCGCCTCGACGACGTCGACGCAATCCTGGTGACGCCCGAGGGGAAGGTGCTTTATACGAAGGGGCTGGGGGAGCCGCAGTGATGCGGCGACCGGTCGACTTTGTCGACAAATGGCCGTTGGCAAATGGCTGACTTTGTCAGCGAATAGCCTGTCGGCGGGCCAGATCCGATTTGACGGCAGTCCATTTGTCGGCAAAGCCGACCATTCGCCGTCAGGCCATTCGTCGACAAAGTCGACCGGTTTGGGTTGGTTGTGCTGCACGCTGACAACGGATAACAACGCATGAAAAAGCTTCTGTGGGGACTGATTGCTCTGATCGGCGCCTGTGCGATCGGCGGCATCGCGCTGTATCGCGGTGAATCCATCAATGCGCTGTGGATCGTGGTGGCGGCGCTGTGCGTCTATGCAATCGGTTATCGCTTCTACAGCGCGTGGATCGCTGCCACGGTGCTGTCGGTGGATCCGAGCCGGCCCACGCCGGCGGAACGCCTCGAGAATGGCCGGGATTTCGTCCCGACGCACCGGTGGATCGTCTTCGGGCATCACTTCGCCGCCATCGCAGGACCGGGTCCCCTGGTAGGCCCCACCCTCGCGGCGCAGTTCGGGTATCTCCCCGGCACTTTGTGGATCCTGATCGGCGCGGTGCTGGGCGGCTGCGTGCAGGACATGACGATGCTGTTCATCTCGACGCGTCGCAATGGCCGGAGCCTCGGCCAGATGGCGCGCGACGAACTCGGTCCGGTTGGCGGGTTCGCCGCGCTCATCGGCACGCTCCTGATCATGATCATCCTGATCGCCGTGCTCGGGCTCGTGGTCGTGAACGCCATGCGCCACAGTCCCTGGGCGACGGCGACTGTCTTTGCCACCATCCCGATCGCCATCCTGATCGGCCTGTACCTGCGCAACATCCGCCCGGGCCGGGTGCTTGAAGGCTCGCTCATCGGCTTCGTGCTGCTGCTGGCGGCCGTGTGGGGCGGAGGCTGGATCCAGGACGCGCCGGTCCTGCGCGAATGGTTCAACTACGACGGCGTGCCGCTCGCCTGGTTCGTCATCGTCTACGGCTTCGTGGCCGCGATCCTGCCGGTGTGGCTGCTGCTGGCTCCCCGCGACTACCTCTCGACGTTCCTGAAGATCGGGGTCGTGATCCTGCTCGCCATCGCGGTGCTGATCATGCGGCCCGAGATCCGCATGCCAGCGGTCACGCAGTTCGTCGACGGCACCGGTCCGGTGGTCGCCGGCAAGCTCTTTCCGTTCGTCTTCATCACCATCGCGTGCGGCGCGATCTCGGGTTTCCATGCGCTGATTTCCAGCGGAACGACCCCAAAGCTGCTGGGGAACGAGCGCGACATCCGCCTGATCGGCTACGGCGGCATGGCGCTCGAATCCTTTGTGGCAGTCATGGCCATGATTGCGGCCACGCTGCTGGATCCGGGTGTCTACTTTGCGATCAACAGTCCCGCAGGCATCGTGGGTGCCACTGCCCAGCAAGCCGTTGCAACGATCTCCAGCTGGGGCTTTCCCGTGACGGCCGAGCAGATGGAAACCCTCGCCCGGGAGATGGGCGAGAGCACGTTGTTCGCACGGACGGGGGGGGCGCCTTCGCTGGCCGTCGGCATGGCGAGCATCTTCGCTTCGGCGTTCGGCCAGAGCCTGCTCGCGCTCTGGTACCACTTCGCCATCATGTTCGAGGCCGTCTTCATCCTGACCACGCTGGACGCCGGCACGCGCGTAGGAAGGTTCATGCTGCAGGACCTGCTGGGCCAGATCTACAAGCCGTTCGGCCAGACGTCCTGGTATCCATCGGTAGTGATCTCGAGCGCGCTGGTCGTCGCCGGCTGGGGATACTTCCTCTATATCGGCGTCATCGATCCCAACGGCGGCGTGAACATCCTGTGGCCGCTCTTCGGCATCTCGAACCAGATGCTGGCGACGATCGCGCTGTGCGTGGTGACGGGGGTGCTGGTCAAGCAGGGCCGCGCCCGGTTCGCGTGGATCACGGTGCTGCCGCTGTCGTGGCTCGCCATCGTCACGACCACGGCTGCGTGGCAGAAGGTGCTGTCCGACGACCCCCGGATCGGGTTCTTGGCGGGCGCGAACGACCTGGCGGCCAAGCTGGCCGCAGGGACGCTCCCCGAGGCGGCAGCCCGTGCCGCGCCGCAGCTCATCTTCAACCAGCGCCTCGATGCCGTGCTGACCGTGTTCTTCGCGGTGGTGCTGTGGCTGATCATCCTCGATACCGCCCGGGTGTGCCGGCGGGTCCTGAAGGGGTTACCCGTCCTGCCTTCATCCGAGGTGCCCCATTCCCTGGCGCAGCCCGCGGCTGCCGGAGCCGTGTCATGATTTCGAGTGTCGCCAGACGCTTATCCCGGGGCCTATCCCGCCTCTGGGCGTTCATCCGGACCCTCGCCGGGGATGATGCCTACGACCAGTACCGCTCCCATCACGCAGCCTGCCCGTCTGGAAGGCCGCTCATGGACCGGCAGGCCTTCTATCTCGAGCGGCAGCAGCGCAAGTGGAGCGGAGTGAACCGCTGCTGCTGAAGCGGGGTCGGGAGCCACCGCCCCAGCCCAGGGTCGCTGTGTATAATGCGCCGCTCTTTCGTCACGCCCGTCACAGGAATTCATCAAGATGGAATGGCTGATTTCCAGCGCCGCGGCGCAGGCCACCGGCACTGCCGCCCAGCCCAACGCGCTCATGCAGATGCTGCCGCTGGTGCTCATTTTCGTCGTCTTCTACTTCCTGCTCATAAGGCCGCAGGCCAAGCGGGCCAAGGAACACAAGGCGATGGTGGCCAGCCTCTCTACAGGCGATGAGGTGGTCACCGGAGGCGGGATTCTCGGCAAGGTCGCCGAGGTGTCGGACCAGTTCCTGGTCGTCGAGGTCGCGGAGGGCGTCCAGGTCAAGGTTCAGCGGCACACGGTCACCCAGGTCCTGCCCAAGGGCACCGTCAAGAGCGTCTGACGCTCGCGACCCCCCATGTACCGTTTTCCCCTCTGGAAGCACCTGCTGGTCCTGGTCGTCATTCTAATCGGCCTGCTGTTCGCATTGCCCAATGCCTTCGGCGAGGATCCGGCGCTGCAGCTGGCCCGCGAAGACCGCGGTGCCATGGACGATATCGCCACGCAGCGGGTGCTCGGCATCCTGAGCGCGGCCGATGTCGAAGTGGCGGCCTCCCATATCGAGGAAGACCGGCTCGTCATCCGCCTGCCCAGTGTCGACCTGCAGCTCAAGGCGCGCGATGCGCTGCTCGACGCCGCCAGTTCCGAGTTCCTCGTTGCACTGACGACCGCTCCCCGCATGCCTGCGTGGCTGCGCAACATGGGGCTCCGTCCCATGAGTCTTGGCCTCGATCTCCGGGGTGGCGTCTACTTCCTCTATGAAGTGGACGTGCAGGGCGCGGTGACCCAGATGCTCGAACGCCTGGACCGCGATTTCCGCACGCTGCTGCGGGACGAACGCATTCCGTATACGGATCTCGAAGTCACCGGCAACCAGCTGCGCGTGCTGTTGCGGGAAGACAGTGATGTGGCTGCGGCCATCAAGGCCATGCAGACCCAGGACGCCACCTTGAGCATCACCCGCGATGGCGATGCCGCGCAGCCCGCGATCCTGGTCCAGCTCACCCCCGAACAGGTCAAGATCCGCCAGGATTTCGCGATCCAGCAGAACATCACGACGCTGCGCAATCGCGTGAACGAACTCGGTGTTTCCGAACCCATCGTGGCGAGACAGGGAGCCGACCGCATCGTCGTCCAGCTGCCGGGCGTGCAGGATCCGAACGAAGCCATCCGCGTCCTGGGCGCGACGGCCACCCTCGAGTTCCGGCTGGTCGACGAGACCAATGACCCTTACGAAGCGGAGCGCACGAAGCGCGTGCCCCTTGGCGCCAAGCTCTACCAGCGTCGTGAAGGCGGGCCCGTCCTGCTCAAGCGCGACATCATCGCTTCCGGCGAGCAGCTGACGGATGCCACGACCGCGTTCGTCGATGGCCAGCCGGCGGTCAACGTGGTCCTGGATGGCCCCGCGGGGGCGAACATGCTGCGTACCACCCAGGAAAACCTCGGCAAGCCGATGGCCGTGGTCTTCATCGAGAAGAAACGGCTGTTCGAGGGCGAACGCTGCAACGGCGTGCGGGTCGCGACCGAGTGCACGGAAGAAGAAGTGATCAGCGTCGCCACCATCCGTGGCGTGTTCTCCTCGAATTTCCAGATCACGGGCCTGCTGTCGTCGGAAGCCCGCGAGCTCGCGCTGCTCCTGCGCGCCGGTTCGCTGGCTACGCCCCAGTACATCGTCGAGCAGCGGACGGTTGGTCCCAGCCTCGGGGCCGACAACGTTTCCGCTGGCTTTACCGCGATGATCATCGGCATGGCGCTGACGTTCGCCTTCATGACCATGTACTACAAGGGCTTTGGGCTCATTGCCTGCCTCGTGCTGGTGGCGAACGTCGTCCTGCTGGTGGCCATCATGTCGATGCTGCAGGCGTCGCTGTCGCTGCCCGGCATCGCGGGCATCGTGCTGACGATCGGCATGGCGGCGGACGCGAACGTCCTGATCTACGAACGCATCCGGGAAGAGCTGCGGGTCGGGAATTCGCCCCACGCCGCCATCAACGCCGGTTTCGACAAGGCGTTTTCCGCCATTGCGGACTCCAACGTCACGACGCTGATCGCCGGCATCGTGCTGTTTGCGTTCGGCACAGGCCCGATCAAGGGGTTCGCCGTCACCCTCATCATCGGTATCGCGACCTCGCTGTTCACCGCCATTCTCGGAAGCCGCTCGCTCATCGACGTCATCTGGGGGCGACGCCGGCAGCTGAAGGCGCTGCCCGTCTGACGGAGCCAGGCAAGCCATGGAATTCTTCAAGAAAACCCCGACCGTCCCGTTCATGGCGAACCGCCGCTGGTTCTACGCCATCTCGGTCATCCTGATGGTAGGCACGGCAGCGCTCCTCGCCACGCGCGGGCTCAACTTCGGCATCGACTTTACCGGTGGCGTGGTCCTCGAAGTGGGGTATCCGGGGACAGCGGACCTGGATGCCGCCCGCACGGCCGTCGGCGCCGCAGGTTTCCCTGAAGCCCAGATCCAGAATTTCGGCAGCGCGCGCGACATCATGATCCGGGTGTTGCCGCAGGCAGGGGAGGACGTCGTGCAGGTAGGCGTCCGCATCTCAGAGGCGCTCAAGGCAGTGGAGCCTGGCATCGAACTGCGCCGGACCGAAGTGGTGGGGCCGCAGGTCGGCGAAGAACTGACGGAGCAGGGCGGTCTCGCCATGCTGTTCACGTTCGTGATGATCCTGATCTACGTGGGTTTCCGGTTCGAGAAGAAAATGGGTCTCAGCGCGGTGCTGGGCGCCATTCACGATCCCGTCGTGATCCTCGGGTTTTTTTCCCTGACGCAGATCCCGTTCGACCTGTCGGTGCTGGCTGCCATCCTCGCGGTCATCGGGTATTCACTGAACGATACCGTCGTAGTGTTCGACCGCGTACGTGAAGTCTTCATTTCCACGCGGAAGGGCACGCCCGCAGAGATGCTGGACTTGGCTGTCAACCAGACGCTATCCCGCACTTTGATGACCAGCTTCGCCACTTTGTTCGTGGTCGGTTCCCTGTACGCGTTCGGCGGCGAGATACTGAAGCCGTTCTCGATTGCCATCATCGTCGGCGTCGTGGTGGGCACCTATTCGTCCATCTTCGTCGCCGGCGCCCTGGCGCTCGACATGAAGCTGAAGCCGCTCGACCTGATGCCGCCGCAGCGGGACGACAAGGAACTGGACGCCATCCCGTGAGGTCCGAGCTGGCAGGCGGCCCGGATATTGCTCGCCTCTTCCCTGTAGCCTGTAGCCTATCTTCATGACCTACGCTGTCTGGGGCGGCTTCTTCGCCATCTACATCGCGCTGCTCGCCCTCGACCTGGGCGTTCTCCATCGCGAATCCAAAGTCCTGAGTGTCAAGCAGGCCATCGGCTGGACAGCGGTGTGGATTGCGGTGGCATTGTCCTTCAGCGGCCTCGTCTACGGGTTGTACGAGCACCAGTGGTTCGGTTGGGCAGCCACCGAGGGCGCACCTCGCGGACAGGATGCCGTCCTCCAGTACGTCACGGGCTACCTCCTCGAGTGGACGCTGTCGGTCGACAACATCTTCGTCATCGCCGTGATCTTCTCCTACATGAAGATTCCGGTGGCTTACCAGTACCGCGTTCTGTTCTGGGGCATCGTGGGCGCGATCGTGCTGCGTGGCGCGATGATCGCCGTGGGCTCCGCCCTCATCCATGCCTTCGACTGGACCTTCTATCTCTTCGGCGCGATCCTGCTGGTGTCTGCAGCGCGCATGCTGCGCTCCGAAGAGGAGTACGACCCGAGCAACAGCGTCCTCGTCCGCCTGGCCCGGCGGGTGTATCCGGTCACGGATCGCCTGGACGGGGACCGGTTCTTCACGCAGGTCGATGGCCGGCGTGCCGCAACCCCGCTGTTCGTGGCGCTCCTGTTCGTCGATTTTGCGGACGTCGTGTTTGCCGTCGACTCCATCCCGGCGATCTTCGCGGTGACCCAGGACCCCTTCCTGGTGTTCACGTCAAACGCGTTCGCCATCCTGGGACTGCGCTCGCTGTACTTCGCGGTGGCCGGCTTGATGGCCATGTTCCGCTACATCAAGGTGAGCCTGGTGTTCATCCTGGGGTTTGTGGGCGTCAAGATGATGCTGCATCATCACGTCGAGATCCCGAACCTGCTCTCGCTGCTGATGATTCTCGCCTTCCTCGCGATCGGCATCCTGGCTTCCGTCTGGGTGTCGCGGCGCGAACGCATTGCGGCCCGGAGCAAGATGGCGGGCACGGGGCCCGGCGAAGGTCTGTAGGTTGGTGTTTGCCGTACGGAGACGATGATGGAACTGCTTGCTGATCCGCAGGTCTGGCTCGCGTTTGCCACACTGACGGCGCTCGAGATCGTCCTCGGCATCGACAACATCATCTTCATCTCCATCCTGGTGGGCAGATTGCCGCCGGAGCAGCGGCAGCGCGGCCGCACCATCGGCCTCGCCCTGGCGATGATCACCCGCATCCTGCTGCTGCTCTCCATCACGTGGGTGATGAGCCTCGGGGCCGACCTGTTCTCGGTCATGGGCAAGGGGTTTTCCGGCCGCGATCTCATCCTGATCGGCGGCGGCCTGTTCCTGCTGGCCAAGAGCACGCTCGAGATCCATACGAGCCTCGAGGGCCACGAGCACGAGCGGTCGGTGGGCAGCGCCCGCGCCAGCTTCCTCAGCATCATCACGCAGATCGCCATCATCGACATCGTCTTCTCGCTCGATTCCGTCATCACCGCCGTCGGCATGGCGGATGACGTCGAGGTCATGATCGCGGCCGTCGTGATCGCGGTGCTGGTGATGATGTTCCTGGCAGGCCCGATCTCGAACTTCGTGGACCGCCATCCGACCATCAAGATGCTGGCGCTGTCCTTCCTGATCCTGATCGGCGTCGCGCTGGTCGGCGAGGGCTTCGAGTTCCACATCCCGAAGGGCTACGTCTACTTCGCCATGGCCTTCTCGGTGGCGGTCGAGATGCTGAACATCCGCGTCCGGGGCAAGCGCCCGGACGAACCCGTGAAGCTGCGGAAGAAAATGGAAGACGATACCTGAGGGCAGAATCCCTCCCGGACTGGAAACTGCACCGGGACATTGCACGTCTCCCGACTCTCCGCACCGCGACGGTGCCTGTAGCTGGGCTTCCTGCAGCGTATTGCTGAATTTGGCTGCGCGATCCCCGATTTCGCTTCCCGCGTCGCGTTCCATCACCTTATGATCGGCCCATCACTTCCTGAGGGCTTCCTATGGACTGGCGCGTCAAATCTCTCGATGACTGCATGGCCGTGGCGGAGAAGAAAGGCCTGCAACGCACGCTGGGTGCGTTCCAGCTGACCATGCTGGGGGTCGGCGCAGTCATCGGGACCGGCATCTTCGTGCTGACGGCGGAAGCCGCGCAGAAGGCCGGCCCCGGCATGATGCTCTCGTTCATCATTGCGGGTTTTGTCTGTGCGGTCACGGCGCTGTGCTACGCCGAACTCTCGTCGATGGTTCCGGTTTCCGGGTCTGCCTACACGTACTCCTACTCGGTGCTCGGCGAAGCCGTCGCCTGGATCGTGGGCTGGGCGCTGATCCTGGAATATGCGGTCGCTGCAAGCGCCGTTTCGGTCGGGTGGTCGAACTACTTCATTCCCCTGGTCGAGCAGTCTTTTGGCGTCGACATACCCCTGTCGATCAGTCGCGGGTACTTCGCGGGCGGTTTCATCAACCTCCCGGCGGTGTGCATCGCGCTGGCGGTCACCGTGCTGCTGCTGGTCGGTACGCGCGAAAGCGCGCGCGTCAACGCGGTGCTGGTGACCATCAAGATCCTCGCGCTGACGCTGTTCATTGCGCTCTCCGTACCGGTCATGACAATGGAGAACTTCGAGCCCTTCGCTCCGCTGGGCTTTGGCGGAATCAGCGCGGCGGCTGCCTCCATCTTCTTTGCCTATGTCGGTTTCGACGCGGTCTCGACTGCGGCGGAAGAGGTCAAGAATCCCCAGCGCAATCTCCCGATCGGCCTCATCGGCAGCCTGCTGATCTGCACCGTTTTCTACCTCCTGGTGTCCGCCGGAGCCATCGGTTCGATTGGCGCCCAGCCCATCATCGATCCCGCCACGGGAGCAGGCTTCGCTCCTGGCAGTCGCGAGCTCTATGAAGTGTGCAGCCAGGCGGTCAATGCAAGTGCGCTGGCCTGCAGCAATGAACCCCTCGCACATGTGCTGCGTGAACTCGGCTGGGAGCGTGTATCGCGGCTGATCGGGCTCGCCGCGTTCCTGGCGCTGCCGTCGGTCATCCTCATGATGCTGTTCGGCCAGACGCGCATTTTCTTCTCGATGTCGCGCGACAAGCTGCTCCCCGAGGTATTGAGCAGCATCCATCCGAAGTTCAAGACGCCCCACGTGGTCACGTTGATCACGGGGACGTTCGTGACCTTTGCAGCCGCCTTCTTCCCGGTGGGCCGCCTCGCCGATATCTCGAACAGCGGCACGCTGTTCGCGTTCTTCATGGTGGCGTTCGGCGTGATGGCCTTGCGCAAGACGAATCCTGATCGACCGCGGCCCTTCAGGACGCCGTTGGTGAGCATCGTCGGGCCGCTCGCGCTCATCGGCTGCTTTTACCTGTTCATCTCCCTGTCCTTGAACACGCAGCTGCTGTTCCTGGGCTGGACCGTGTTCGGTTTCATCATCTACTGCTTCTATGGATACCGCCGCAGCCCGTACGCCGTAAAGAAGTGATCAGGGGACAGGGGATAGAGGAAAGGGGACGGTGCGACGCCGGGCTCACTTGATTCCGGCGGGGACGAAGGGCTTGAGGAGTTCGACGAGGGCGGGATAGACCTTCGGGCTGCCGGCGATGAGATGGCCACCTTGCGTGTATTCCTCGCCGGTCAGCGTGCCGATGAGGCCGCCGGCTTCGGTGATCAGCAGCGTGCCCGCGGCCGTATCCCACGGCGACAGGCCCATTTCCCAGAATCCGTCCAGGCGGCCGGCGGCCACGTAGGCCAGGTCGAGCGCGGCTGCCCCCGGCCGGCGGATACCCGCCGTCTGCTTCGTGACGGCGCGGAACATCTGGATGTATTCCTCGAGCCACTGGCTGTTCTCGCGGTAGGGAAAGCCGGTGCCGATGAGGGCGCCCTCAAGACCGTTCTGCTTGCTGACGCGGATGCGCCGGCCGTCCAGCTGCGCGCCGTCGCCGCGCGAGGTGGTGAAGAGCTCCTGCCGCAGCGGATCGTAGATGACGCCGTGTTCCATCCTGCCGCGACGCTGCAGGGCGAGCGACACCGCGAACTGTGGAAAGCCATGGATGAAATTGGTGGTGCCATCGAGCGGGTCGATGATCCACAGGAACTCGTCGTCGCCTGAACGGCCGCTTTCCTCGGCCAGGAAGCCGTGGCCGGGATAGCTCGCGCGGATCGTGGAAATGATCTCCTGCTCGGCCAGGTGGTCGACTTCGGTGGCGAAGTCGTTGAGGCCTTTCGAGCGCACCTCGAGGTTCTGCACGCGGTTCAGGTTGCGGAAAATCAGGTCGCCGGCGCGGCGGGCGGCCTTCACGGCCAGATTGAGCATCGGCTGCATGGAATCCTCGAAAGCGGCTGGAGCTTACAAAGAACGGGACGCCCACGGGTCTCACCCGGCGCGTCAGGGGCGGCAAGGATAGCAGGGGCAAGAAGGCTACAGGCCACAGGCTTCAGCCAGAGAGCCTGGAGTAGGAAGACTCTCTACGCGTTCCGCCTCGCCTTGAACTCTGGCCTGTAGCCTGTAGCCTGTAGCCTTTTCCCGCTTCCACCTATGCTACCCATCCGCGTCGTCCTCGTCGCAACCAGCCATCCCGGCAATATCGGGGCGGCGGCTCGCGCCATGAAGAACATGGGCCTCACGGAGCTGCACCTGGTCCGGCCGCGCCTTTACCCGCATGCCGACGCGACCTCGCGTGCGTCCGGGGCCGACGATGTCCTCAAGGCCAGCCGGCTCCACGACCAGCTGGAAACCGCGGTGGCGGACTGCGGCCTGGTGGTCGGCACCAGCTCCCGGCAAAGGCACCTGCCGTGGGACCTGGTCGAGCCGCGGGAATGTGCCACGCGCGTCGTCTCGGCCGCGCAGTCACGTCCCGCCGCCCTGATCTTCGGTTCGGAGCGGGTCGGACTCACGAATGAAGAGCTCATGCAATGCAATCTCCTCGTGACCATTCCGACGAGTGCAGCCTACAGCTCGCTGAATGTGGCGATGGCCGTGCAGCTCCTGGCGTATGAACTCTGGATGGTGACACGCCCCGGTGCAGCGTTGCCGCGCGAACCCGACGTCCCGCCGGCTTCGGCAGCCGAGATGACGCGGCTCTACTCGCACATCGAAGCCGTGCTGGAGGAAATCGAATTCCGCGACCGCACCGGCTTCCTGATGGCGCGTATCCGGCGGCTCTTCAATCGCGCCCAGGTGGACCAGAACGAGATGAACATCCTGCGCGGCATTCTCACGGCCGTGCAGTCGCGCAGGCGGGTCGCGGGCTCGCAGCAATCCGGGACCGGCCCATGAGCGCCAGCCTGCTTTCGGGAGCCGCCTCCCTGCCGGTCTATCTCGACTATGCGGCCACCACTCCGGTCGATCCGCGTGTGGCCACCGTCATGATCGAGTGCCTGCAAGCGGCAGATCTCTGCGGCAATCCGTCCTCGACCGGACATGCCTTCGGGCGACGGGCGCGGGCGCTCGTGGAGGCAGCGCGCAAGCAGGTCGCAGGACTCGTCAACGCGAGGCCCGAAAACATCGTCTGGACGTCGGGCGCCACCGAGTCGAACAATCTGGCGCTGCTCGGCGTGGCGCGGTTTTACGCGGGTCGCGGCCGGCACATCGTGTCCGCCCGTACCGAGCACAAGGCGGTGCTCGATCCTTTGAAGCGCCTGGAGCGCGAGGGATTTGCGGTCACGTATCTCAAGCCGGATGCGAACGGCATCGTGCACCCGGCACAGGTCATCGAAGCGCTGCGTCCTGACACGATCCTCGTGTCGTTGATGCACGTGAACAACGAAACCGGCGTTATCCAGGATGTGGCTGCCGTCGGTGCAGCGTGCCGGGAGCGCGGCGTGCTGTATCACGTCGATGGCGCACAGAGTGCGGGCAAGGTGGCCATCGACGTCGAGGCCCAGTGTATCGACCTGATGTCGCTCACGGCGCACAAGATCTACGGACCGAAAGGCGTGGGTGCGTTGTATCTGCGCCGCCGCCCGCCCGTGGGCCTGCAACCGCTGATCGAAGGGGGTGGCCAGGAAGGCGGGCTGCGTTCGGGAACACTGGCGACCCACCAGATCGTCGGGATGGGGCAGGCATTCGAGCTGGCGGCGCGGGAAGGCCCCGGTGACAGCCAGCGTCTTGAGGGGCTGCGCGAGCGTCTGTGGCAGGGGCTTGTAGTCTTGGGCGGAGTGACGCTCAACGGCCATCCGGAGCAGCGCATCGCCGGAGTGCTCAATGTGGCGTTCGCGGGGGTCGAGGGGGAAAGCCTCCAGTTCGCGCTGCAGGGTCTCGCGGTCTCTGCCGGCGCGGCCTGTTCCTCCGATTCCGACGAAGCCTCCTATGTCCTGCGGTCCCTCGGGCGGAGTGACGCGGAAGCGCGCAGCTCGCTGCGTTTCAGCCTGGGCCGGTACACCACGCCGGGCGATATCGACTTAGCGATCGAATCGGTGCGCCGCGAGGTTTCCCGGCTGCGCACGCTCGCTCCTCCGGCGGGAGCGGCGTAGTGGCCCAGCGGCCGGGCGGGGGAACGGACGAAGCAGGGGATCTGTTCGCCGAGCAGGTGCTGTCCATCGGAGCTGCCAGCTTTCGGGGTCCGACGGAGATTCCCGGTTACAACCGCCTGGTACTGGAGCATTTTCGCCGTCCGCGTCATGCCGGCGTCTTTCCAGCGGGTCCCGGGATCATCCAGGGCAGGGCAGGCAGTCGGGCCGCAGGCGCGGAAATCGCGTTGAGCCTGCGCCTCGACGCCGGGCGAATTGCCGCCGTACGCTTCCAGGCCTTTGGCTGTCCCCACTTTCTGGCGGCAGCCTCGCTCGCTACCGAGTTGCTGCCGGGTCTCGCTTTGGCAGATCTTGCACGGTGGCAGGCGCGGGAAATCGGGGAATACCTGGACTTCCCGGTTGAAAAGCGCGGCCGGCTCCTCATTCTGGAAGATGCCGTCCGTATCGCAGCACAAATCGGGCACCCGTAAGCTATATTCCAGCCATGGCCATTTCCCTGACTCCCTCTGCAGCCAATCGCGTTCGCGCCTTCCTTGCCGGCCGGGGCCGTGGTGTGGGACTGCGACTCGGAGTCAAGGAAACGGGCTGCTCCGGCTTTGCCTACGTCGTGAACTACGCCGATGAGGTCGGTGTCGAAGACGTCGTGTTCGACCAGGAAGGCGTCAAGGTCATCGTCGACCGCCAGAGCCTCAAGTTCATCGACGGCACCGAGGTCGACTTCGTGAAGGAAGGGCTCAATGAGGCATTCCGCTTCCGCAACCCCAACATCAAGGGCGAATGCGGCTGCGGCGAGAGCTTCACGGTCTGAAGGAAGGCTGGAGGCCACACGCTGCAGCCAGAACCGGAAAGAATCGGATCCGGATCGTAATGCGGACCGCCGTGCCTTCTCTCCCCCCTGTAGCCTGTAGCCTGTAGCCTAACCCCTCATTCCTGTTGGCCTTTTTCTTGCCAGTCGCCCGCATAAACGGGTAGACTCCGCGGCTCGAAATCACGGACAGGCAGCCCGCGCCGGAACTTCCGTCGCCTGCATTCAAGCGCAGCCGGTAACTCTGAAGCGTGCCAGCCGGTCCATCTCCCACCACGGGTTTCCCTCGTGGGGCCTCAGCCTCTCTAAAGGATCGCAAAGTCCATGGCGCTCGAACGCACCCTGTCCATCGTCAAGCCCGACGGCGTAAAGAAGAACCTGATCGGCGCGGTCTACAGCCGTTTCGAAAAGGCCGGCCTGCAGATCATCGCCGCCCGCATGATCAACCTGTCGCAAGCGCAGGCCGAAGGTTTCTATGCGGTCCATCGTGAACGGCCATTCTTCAAGGACCTCGTGAAGTACATGACCTCCGGTCCCGTGATCGTGCAGGTGCTGGAAGGCGAGAACGCCGTGCTCAGGCACCGCGAGCTGATGGGCGCCACGGACCCGAAGAAGGCAGCCCCGGGCACGATCCGCGCGGACTTCGCGAGCAGCATCGAGGAGAACGTGGTGCACGGTTCGGACAGTGCCGAGAACGCAGCGGTCGAGATCGCCTACTACTTCGCGGCCTCGGAGCTCTGCCCGCGATAAGGGCAGAATAGAGCTATGGGCTACGAACCGCAGGCTGCAGGCTGCAGGCTACAGACCAGAGGCAGACTTTTTCCTGAGTCCGCTGCCGGCCGTCTGGTAGGTTCAGCCCGAGCGGGCCTCGATTTCCGGGCGCCATCTGTAGCCTGTAGCCTGTAGCCTTCCTGTTCCCCATGACTTCCCTCCCTTCCACTGCCCCCACCAACCTCCTCGGGCTCACGCGCTCCGAGCTGGAAGCGTTCGTGGACGGGATGGGCGAGAAGCCCTTCCGCGCGCGGCAGCTGATGAAGTGGCTGTACAAGCGCTCGGTGGCGGACTTCGAGGCGATGTCGGACCTGTCGCGCGACTTCCGTGCCCGGATCGCCGCCGTTGCGGAGGTGCGGGTACCTGAAGTGCTGCTGCGGCAGGCTTCGGCCGACGGCACGCGCAAATGGCTCCTGAGCATGGATGGGTCAGGCGACGCCAGCCAGGCGATCGAAATGGTGTACATCCCCGAGCCGGGCCGCGGCACGCTGTGCATCTCCAGCCAGATCGGCTGCGCGATGGACTGCTCGTTCTGCTCGACGGCGCAGCAGGGCTTCAACCGCAACCTCTCGGTGGCCGACATCGTGGGCCAGGTATGGCTCGCCAATCGCGAGCTCGGGAATGCCGACCAGGTCGCAGGCCCGACGGCCAACCGCGTGATCACCAACGTCGTGTTCATGGGCATGGGTGAACCGCTGGCGAACTACCGCAGCATCGTGCCCGCCGCCGAGATCCTGATGGACGACCTGGGGTTCGACATCTCGCGCCGGCGCGTGACCGTCAGCACCTCGGGTCTCGTGCCGCAGATGCGGAAGCTGGCCGAAGAAACCAACTGCGCGCTCGCGGTTTCGCTGCATGCGCCGAACGATGCCCTGCGCGATGAACTCGTGCCGATCAACCGCAAGCACCGGATCGCGGAACTGCTCGAAGCCTGCTGGTACTACGTGGAGCGGCAGAATGCGCGCGGCATCACTTTCGAGTACGTGATGCTCGATGGCATCAACGACCAGCCGCACCACGCCCACGAGCTCGTGAGGCTGCTCAAGGGCAAGCCCGGCAAGCTGAACCTGATCCCGTTCAATACGTTCCCGGGCACGCACTACCAGCGCTCGCCGCTGCCGGTCATCGAACGGTTTCGCGACATCCTGAATGCGCAGGGAGTGATCGCGACGACCCGGCGTACGCGCGGCGACGACATCGATGCCGCATGCGGACAGCTCGTAGGCCGGGTACGCGATCGGACGACAGTGCGCCTGGGGTCAAAACTCATCGCCGTGACGGTGCAACCATGATGCGACTGGCAGGCATAGCAGTGCTCGCGTTGGGGCTCGCCGGCTGCACCAGCAGCGGGCCGAATCCGTCGAGCCAGAACCTGAGCCAGGCCGCGGTCTACAACACGCAGCTTGCGGTCGATGCGTTGCAGAAGGGCAACTTAGGCGAAGCCAAGTCCAAGATCGAACGCGCGCTGGAGCAGGATTCGCGCAATGCCGAAGTCCATTCCGCTGCAGGTCTCGTCTACGACCGCCTCGGGGAAGACCGCAGCGCGGAGTCGCATTTCAGCCGGGCGTTGTCGCTGGCGCCGGACAACCCGGTGATCCAGAACAACTACGCCGTGTATCTCTGTCGCAAGGGCGATGCCGAGCGGGGCCAGAAGATGTTCCTGGAAGCCGCTGCGAATCCGTTGTATCGCACGCCCGAGTCGGCTTACGTCAACGCGGGTACCTGTGCGCGCCGCGGCGGGAACCTGGAGCAGGCCGAACAGAGTTTCCGTGCTGCCCTCAGGATAAACGCCCGCAATACCGATGCGCTGATGCAGATGGCGGACCTGGAACTCGAGGCGGGCAACATGTTGCCGGCGCGGGCGTTCCTCGAAAGGTATCTCGCAGTCAGCCCGGCCACCGCGGCCTCGCTGTGGCTCGGCGTGAGGCTCGAGCGCGCCATGGGCAACAAGGCAGCTGCCGCCGCCTATGCGGAGCGGCTCAAGAGCCAGTTCCCGACATCGGTGGAGACCCGCCGGCTGCTCGATTCGGAAAAAACGACTGGCTGACCGCGGCCACGCGGCATTCTTCTCATGGCCCAAGAACTGACACCCCAGCCGGTCCGCGGCATGAACGACGTGCTGCCTGGCGAGATCGCGCTCTGGCACCGTCTAGAGGATGTGGCGCGGGCGACGTTTGCGGCCTACGGCTACCAGGAAATCCGCGCTCCCATCGTCGAGCGCACCGAGCTGTTCAAGCGCTCGATCGGCGAATTCACGGACATCGTCGAGAAGGAGATGTACACGTTCACCGACCGCAGTGGTGACTCGCTGACGCTGCGGCCCGAAGGCACCGCCGGGATCGTCAGGGCGATGATCACGAACGGGCTGCTGCACAACCAGAAGAGCAGGGTGTGGCTGCGGGGTCCGATGTTCCGGCACGAGCGGCCGCAGAAGGGCCGCTTCCGGCAGTTCCACCAGATCGACGTCGAGGCGTTCGGCTACGCGGGTCCCGACATCGATGCGGAACTCATCCTGATGAGCGCGCGCTTGTGGAAGGAGCTGGGCATCCAGCGTCTAAAGCTCAATCTCAATTCGCTCGGCACGCCTGAATCACGGCGCGACTATCGCGACAAGCTCATCGCCTATTTCTCTGCCCATCGCGCCCAGCTCGACGAGGACAGCCTCCGGCGGCTCGAAGGCAACCCGATGCGCATCCTGGACAGCAAGAACCCGGCGCTGCAGGACGTGGTGGCCGGGGCGCCACTGCTGCCCGAGCATCTCGATCCCGAATCCGCGGCCCATTTCCGGTCGCTGTGCAGCCACCTGGATGCCGCAGGCATCGAGTACGTGGTCAATCCGCGGCTCGTGCGTGGCCTCGACTACTACAGCCGGACAGTGTTCGAGTGGATCACCACCGAGCTCGGTTCGCAGGATGCAGTGTGTTCGGGCGGGCGCTACGACGGACTCGTCAGTCATCTCGGTGGTGAGGGCACACCGGCCATTGGCTGGGCGCTGGGGGAGGAACGCATCGTCGCACTCATGCAGGCTCAGGGGATCACCGCAACCGGCAGCGAGCCTGACGTGTACCTTGTCGTCGTGGGGGACAGGGCAGAAGCACAGGGCCTAGCGCTGGCGGAACGGCTGCGCACTGGCGTGGCAGGCATCCGGATCGAGACCCATGCGGGTGGCGGGGGCTTCAAGTCGCAGCTGAAGCGCGCTGACAAAAGCGGCGCACGCTGGGCGATCGTGCTAGGCGAAGGCGAAACCGAACGCGGCGTAGCTGGTCTCAAGTCCCTGCGAACCGACGCACCCCAGGTGGAAGTGCCGATCGAGCGCCTGGCTGCCGAACTCGCTGGCCGGCTGGTGCAGCGTGAAACGTGATTTGTCTGGTTCTGGCCAAAGCCCAAAACCCAAAGCCCAAAGTCCAAAGTCGTAAGGATTCTAGAACATGGCATTCGATGATGATCTGAGCGAAGTCGAACAGGTTGAACGGATCCGTACCTGGTGGGGTACCAACTGGGCGTGGCTGCTGTCCGGCATCGTGCTCGGCATTGGCATGCTGGTCGGCTGGAACTACTGGAATCGCACCCAGGCGCTGAATGCCGAACAAGCGGGCCAGCTCTATCGCGAACTGGTGGCCGCTTCGGATCGCAACGACTTCGGCACGATGGAGCGCTTGCACGGCCAGCTCGGCGGCGACCACGATGCCACGCCGTACGCGGACCAGGCGAGCCTCGTGCTGGCGCGCCTGTACGTCGAGACGGGCGAGTACGACAAGGCGGTGACGCTGCTGCGCGACGTGATGGACAACGCCAACGATGAGGAACTCGGCACCATTTCACGGTTGCGGCTCGCGCGCGTGCTGATCGAGCAGGACAAGGCCGATGAGGCGCTGGCACTGCTCAGTCCGGATACCGCCGGCGCTTTCGCGGGCTTTGAGCAGGAAATCCGGGGCGATGCCCTGTTTGCCAAAGGCGACATGGAGGGCGCCCGGGCTGCGTATGCCTCGGCATTGACGGCGGATGCCGGTGTCGTCGGTGCGGATCGGCAGCTGCTGCAGCTCAAGTTGCAGGACTTGCAGGCCAACGCGACCCCTGCCCAGGCTGCGCCTGCTGACGCATCCGCCCCTGTCGAACAGGCCACTCCATGAAAAAGCTGCTGCTCCCCCTCGCGGCGCTCGCGGTGCTTGCTGCCTGCGGTGACGAGAAGAACATCGAGCCTCCGGCAGAGCTCGTCGACATCACGGCGACGCTCGATGTCCGCCGCGAATGGAGCCAGGGGCTGGGTGGCAAGTCCGATCGACTGCGGCTGGCCCTGCGGCCCGAGATCGTCGACGGCGTCCTCTATGCGGGTTCGTTCAAGGGCGAAGTCGTCGCGGTCAACGCCACCAATGGTCGCCGGGTCTGGCGCGTCGCTACCGGGCTGCCGCTGTCTGCCGGTCCCGGCGTCGGCGACGGCGTTGTCGTGTTTGGCTCCAGCAACGGCGAAATCATTGCCCTCGATGCGGCTACCGGCGCCGAGCGCTGGCGACACGCGGTGTCGAGTGAAGTGCTTGCCCGGCCGCTCGTGACTTCCGGGTCGGCGCTCGTGCGGACTGTCGATGGAAGACTGCAGGCCCTGTCGCTGACCGATGCCTCACAGCGGTGGGTGGTACAGGAAACCGTGCCGGCGCTGTCCCTGCGTGGCAATGCCCCTGCAGTCCGTTCGGGGGACACGGTCCTCGCCGGCTTCGACAACGGCAAGGTGGTAGCAATCGATTTCCGCACTGGCGATCCCCTCTGGGATACCACGGTGAGCCCGCCCCAGGGACGCACCGAGCTCGACCGGCTCGTGGATCTCGATGCAGCCGTCGAGGTCGCCGGTGACGACGTGTTCGTTGCGGGCTTCCAGGGTCGCGCCGCGATGCTCTCACTCGATTCGGGCCAGATCTGGTGGGCGAAGGAACTGTCGAGCTACCGCGGATTCGGCATGGACGACGAGAACCTGTACGTCACGAATGCCGAGGGGGGCGTCGTGGCCTTGCGCCGACGCGATGGCGCGATCGTGTGGGAACAGCTGACGGCGCTGCGCCTGCGCGGCCTCACGGCACCCGAAGTCGACGGTGAGGCCCTGGTCGTCGGCGATTTCGAGGGCTACCTGCACTGGCTCGACAAGCGCACCGGCGAGATCATCGGCCGTGCCAGTACGGGCGGGGATCGCATCACGAACGCACCGGTCGTCGTCGATGGCCGCGTCTATGTCCAGACCGATGCCGGCACGCTGCTGTCCTTCCGGAGCTCACCGCGCGGAGACGCGAGATGAAGGCGTCAGGCTGCAGGCTACAGGCTACAGCCAGAGGTAGATGTGATTTAGCTGCACCGCCGGTTCGTCCTGTAGCCTTGTAGCCTGTAGCCTTTTTCCCCATGCTCCCCGTCCTTGCCCTCGTCGGCCGCCCCAATGTGGGCAAGTCGACGCTGTTCAATGCCTTGACAGGCACTCGAGATGCGCTCGTGGCCGACCTGCCGGGTCTCACGCGCGATCGCAAATACGGCTACACCCGTGCCGATTTCCCTCCCTGCATCGTCGTCGATACCGGCGGCCTCGTTGCAGGCGCGGACGGAGTGGAACGGCTGATGGCACAGCAGTCGCTGCGGGCCGTCGAGGAAGCCGACCGCATCCTGTTCCTGGTGGATGTCCGTGAAGGGTGCACGCCAGCGGACGAGTTCGTCGCCTCGCTGGTCCGGCGCAGTGGCAAGCCGGTGATCCTCGTCGCGAACAAGGCGGAAGGCGTCGAATCCGCCACGGCAGGTGCGGATTTCCACCAGCTCGGCCTGGGCGAACCGCAGGCCGTCTCCGCCGCGCATGCTTCCGGCCTCGCGGCGCTCATGGAGCGCGCCCTGGAAGGGCTGCTCACCGCCGTCGAGGACCTGCCCGACAATCGCGACCGCATCAGTGTCGCCGTCATTGGTCGCCCCAACGTCGGCAAGTCGACGCTGATCAACCGCCTGCTCGGCGAAGAGCGGCTCGTGGCCTTCGACCAGCCGGGAACCACGCGCGACAGCGTGTTCGTGCCGTTCGAGCGGGAAGGACGGGAATACACACTCATCGATACGGCGGGCGTCCGGCGCCGCGCACGCGTGGAAGAAGCCGTCGAGAAATTCAGCGTCATCAAGGCGCTGCAGGCCGTCGACTCCGCGAATGTCGTCGTCGGTGTCATCGATGCCCACGATACGGTGGCCGAGCAGGATGCCAGCCTGTTCGGCATGGCCGCGGAACGGGGCAGGGCGCTGCTCATTGCCGTCAACAAATGGGACGGCATTCCGCCCGACAAGCGGGAGGAGATCCGGACCGGCCTCGATCTCAAGCTGCCGTTCCTCGAGTTTGCTCCCGTGCATTTCATCTCGGCCCTGCATGGCACGGGCGTCGGTGAACTGATCCGCGGCGTCGCGCATGCCTACGACGCATCCATGCGCGAGATGCCCACGCCGGAACTCACACGCGTGCTCGAGCAGGCCATCGAGCAGCACCAGCCACCGCTCGTGCGAGGGCGACGCATCAAGCTCAGGTATGCCCACCAGGGTGGCCGCAATCCGCCGGTGATCGTGATCCACGGCAACCAGATCAACCATGTGCCGGACGCGTATCGCCGGTACCTGATGGGCGTCTACCGCAAGGTATTCAAGCTCGAAGGCACCCCGGTGCGAATCGAGTTCCGCAGCGACGACAACCCGTTTGCCGGGCGCCGCAACCCCCTGACCCCCCGGCAGCGACGCAGCCGCCAGCGGCTGATCAAGCGAAACAAGCGCTGAAGTGGCTGACCCGACGGGTATCCTGCGACCCATCGACAGCCTGCGCGATAACAAAAAGGTCTCAGATTCGAACCATCGGCCATACAGCCGCGTGCTTGAAGCCCCTACAATCCCGCCATGAGCACGCCTGCCCGCCAGTTCGCAGCGATCAGAACGCCGTTCCCCATGCGTCGCGGCGGGGTCCTGAACGGCGTCCAGATCGCCTATGAGACCTGGGGCGAACTCGCGCCGGACCGCGACAACGCGATACTGATTTTCACGGGGCTCTCGCCGTCCGCCCACGCTGCGTCCTCGACGGCCGACCCCACGCCCGGCTGGTGGGAGGACATGGTCGGTCCCGGCCGCCCGATCGACACTCGCAGGCAGTTCGTCGTCTGCGTGAATTCGCTCGGCAGTCATTTCGGCTCGACCTGCCCGGCATCAACGAACCCGGCAACGGGTGAACCGTACCGCCTGACCTTCCCCGTGCTGACGGTCGAGGACATTGCCCGCGGCGGGCACGAGGTCATGCAGCACCTTGGCATCGAGCGCCTTGCGTACGTGATCGGTCCCTCGCTCGGGGGGATGACGGCGCTCGCGTTTGCCGCCTTGTTTCCGGATGCGCTGGAGCGCCTGGTCTCGATCTCGGCAGCCGCCCGCTCGACGCCGTTCGCGATCGCCCTGCGTTCGCTCCAGCGGGAAATCATCCGCAAGGACCCGGACTGGCAGGAGGGAAATTACCCGCTGGATGGCGGTCCGATCACCGGGATCCGTCTAGCTCGCAAGCTCGGCATGATCACGTACCGGTCGGCTGCCGAGTGGCAGACGCGCTTCGGGCGCGAACGGGCAGCCCAGGATCGCAGGCCGGGTGATCCGTTCGGCATGGATTTCGAGGTGGAGGCGTACCTTGAGAACCACGCCATCAAGTTCACCGGCAAGTTTGATCCGAACGCCTACCTGTACCTGTCCCGCGCGATGGACCTGTTCGATCTCGCCGATCACGGTGGTACGGTGGCCGAAGCCCTCAAGCGGTTCAAGGTCAGGCGTGCCTTGATCATCGGTGTCGAAACCGATCTGCTGTTCCCCGTCGAACAGCAGCAGGAGCTGGCGGACGGATTGCGTGGCGGCGGCAGGGAAGTCGAGTTTGCACGCCTGGCTTCGATCCAGGGACACGATTCCTTTCTCGTGGACATGGACCGTTTCAGGCCGGTGATCGGGGATTTTCTGCGGGGGAAGTAACGACCGTTGCCGCACTGACGGCGATGGCATGGGTGAACAGGGTGATGCGAAAGTCTTTGCATTACCATGTGGATGTTTTCCTCAAGGCAAGGGGCAGTTGATGTATCGAGTCGAGAGTGCGTCCAGGGGAGTTCCCCGGACGGTCGGGTATGCGTGCAGCGTGCGTTCGCTTTCCGGATTCGCGATTCTGCTCGGCCTTGCAGGATTGGCAGCGGACGCCGGAGCCGCCGAGTTTTCTGTCGGCGAAGGCGGCAGCCTCCGGGTGGTGGATGGCGAGCGCACCTTCCAGCTCGGTGGCCGCGCCCGCATGGGGGCGGCGTTCTACGACGAGGATGTCACCGACCTGCCCAGCGGCCTTGAGCTGGACCTGGTGCTGCTCAACCTGCGCGCTGAACTGGGGGCCGGCTGGCTGCTCAACGCGGGTTATGACTTCGTCGGCAAATCCCTCTTCGACGTCTCGGTCACGCGGTCGGGTTTCGCGTTCGGCGACATCCAGGTGGGCCAGTTCCGGCCGCAGGTCGGCCTGTTCGATGGCGGCGCCTGGATCATCTTCAACCAGCGATCGATGATTGAACAGGCACTGGCGATTCCCCGCACCGTCGGTCTCGGCCTCGAAGGGCGCAAGGGCCCGTTGAGCTACTCAGTCGCGGTCAATGGGGATGCCGCTGACAACGACACGCCCGGCGACGATCCACTCAAGTATTCGGGCCGGCTGATCGTAAGGCCCTTGCCGGGAACCCGGGATGTCTTCCACGTCGGCGTGAACGCGATTTACCAGGAAACGCCAGAGACCCGCGTCAACCGGTTTGCGGCCGACCCGATCGCAATACTCGAAGACACGCCAACCCTGCTCGAAGTGCAGCAGACTGCGGCAGACAATCGCAAGGTCCTCGGGGGCGAAGCGCTGTGGATGCACGGTCCCTGGAGCGCCCAGTCCGAATACATGCATGCGCGCGTCGATTCCCCGGGCGAGCCCGAGATCGATGGCTACTACGTGCAGGGAACCTACATCCTCGGAGCCGAGCGCCGGTATTCGGAGCAGAGCGCCACCGTGGGACGACCCCTCCTGCACGATCCCGCGGCGGGTGCGTGGGAGTTCGGGCTCCGCTACGACACCGTGGACTTCAGCTCGGCAGGGGGCGGTTCCTCCGACAACGTCGGCTTGGTCATCATCCGCTACTTCAGCAATCCGCTGCGTCTCGGCACGTCGCTGACCCATTCGGCCATTCGCGGCGGCCTGAACGGCGACGAGGACATCCTGTCGCTCCAGATTCGGCTGCAGTGGTTTCTGTAAGGGCGAGGACGCAGCCGGGCGCTGGCTGGACGGGCAGGCCGCAGGTGGGCGCAGGAACTTTGTCCTGCGAGAGTCCAGAGCCCATCGCCATCTTGCCTCCGGTCTTGACGTTTCTTATGTGACAAACCGCCTTGCGCGGCCCGATTCCTTCCCGTCATCATGCTGGCGCGCAAGTCCCGTGATTCCACCGACCCCCGGATCGTCCATGCCCAGGCGCAGAACCCTGTTGATGACCCTTGCGGCCTACGGCGCGTTCGTCGTGCTGTATCTCGGGTTCACCGGCAACCTGGGCGCCCAGAGCTGGCGCACGGCCTCGCGTGAACCGGCCGGACTGGCTCCCGATCCTGCCACCACGCCCGAAGCGGTGATCCAGGTGTATGCCGCTCGCGCCGTGAGCTGGCGGGGGTACTTCGGAGTGCACACCTGGGTCGCGGTGAAGCCGACCCGAGCCGAGCGCTTCCTCGTGTATGAAGTCATGGGTTTTCGCCTCCGGCGCGGCGGCGACACCGCGGTGGTGGCGCGCGAACGGCCCGCGGACGGCTACTGGTTCGGCAACCGTCCCGAACTCCTGAGTGATGTCCGGGGTGACGGCGTCGATGAGCTGATCAAGCGCGTGGAAGCGGCGGTAGCTGACTATCCCTGGCCTGGCACCTATCGCGTCTGGCCCGGCCCAAACTCGAATACCTTCGTCGCCCATGTACTGCGCGCCGTACCCGAACTGAAGGTAGACATGCCCGCGACCGCCATCGGCAAGGACTATCTCGGCTCGCAGCTGGTAGGCAGGACACCGAGCGGCACGGGGGGGCAGTTCAGTCTCTTCGGCGTGGCCGGCGTGCTGGCCGGCGTGGAGGAAGGCGTCGAGGTGAACCTGCTGGGACTCACCTTCGGCATCAACCCGAAGCGGCTCGCGCTCAAGTTGCCGATGGTAGGCAACCTGCATCCCGGGGGGGACGCGCAGGCGGTGGTTTTCCAGCCTCCCACCACCTCGCAGCCCGCCGTCGCTGACGCCAGTGAAACCGTGTCCGGTGCAGCGCCCGGCAGCGCGTCCGGTATCGCCAACTAGTCCTGCCAACTAGTTTTTCCGCTTGAAGGCCTGCGCGAGTGCGTCGGCCATTGCGCCATTGCCTTGCGGTTCCGCCTTGGGCGCTCTTGCGGGCAGCGGCTGATCCGGACGCCTGTCGTTTCGCGGACCTTCCTGTCGAGCAGCCGGAGCGGCATCGAGCTTCATCGTGAGCGCGATGCGCTGTCGCTTCACGTCGACCTCGAGCACTTTCACCTTCACCACGTCGCCGGCCTTCACCACTTCGTGGGGATCCTTCACGAACCGGTTCGCGAGCATCGAGATGTGTACGAGGCCGTCCTGGTGGACGCCGATATCGACGAATGCGCCAAAGTTGGCGACGTTCGTGACGACGCCTTCCAGCAGCATGCCGGGCCTGAGATCGGCCAGCGATTCGATGCCGTCCCTGAACTCCGCCATCCGGAATCCGGGGCGTGGATCGCGGCCCGGCTTTTCCAGCTCCCGCACGATGTCGCGCACCGTGGGCAAGCCAAACCGGTCGTCGGTGTACTTCGCGGGATCGAGCAGCTTCAGGACGGCCGCGTCTCCCATCACTGCGGCAAGGGGCCGCTGCAGGTCGCCGAGCATGCGTTCCACCACCGGATAGGCTTCCGGATGGACGGCTGATGCATCGAGCGGATTCCTGCCGTCGACCACACGCAGGAAGCCTGCCGCCTGCTCAAAAGTCTTCTCGCCGAGGCGAGGCACTTTCTTCAGTGCCGCCCGGCTGGCGAAGGGGCCGTGCTCATCGCGATGGCGAACGATGTTTTCGGCCAGCGCCGTGGACAGGCCCGAGATCCGGGCCAGCAGCGGTGCCGACGCCATGTTGAGGTCCACGCCCACTGCATTCACGCAGTCCTCGACCACCGCATCGAGCGAACGGGCCAGCTTCGCCTGGTTCACGTCATGCTGGTACTGGCCGACGCCGATGGACTTCGGATCGATCTTGACCAGTTCAGCGAGGGGATCCTGCAGCCGGCGCGCGATCGACACCGCACCGCGCAGGCTGACATCCAGATCGGGGAACTCCTTCGCCGCGAGTTCGGAGGCCGAATACACGGAGGCACCGGCTTCGGACACCATCACCTTCGTGAGCTTGAGGTCGGGAGCGGCCTTGATGAGCTGGCCTGCGAGCTTGTCGGTTTCCCGCGAGGCCGTGCCGTTGCCGATGCTGATCAGGTCCACCTTGTGCCGGATCGCCAGCAGTCCCAGCGTGCGCAGCGCTCCGTCCCAGTCATTGCGGGGTGGGTGCGGGTAAACCGTCGAGGTCTCGAGGACCTTGCCGGTCTGGTCGACGACGGCGACTTTCACGCCCGTGCGAATGCCGGGATCGAGACCCATCGTGGCGCGAGGCCCCGCAGGCGCGGCGAGCAGCAGGTCGTGCAAGTTCCGGGCAAAGACGCGAATGGCTTCTTCTTCCGCCCGCTCGCGCAGTTGCGTGAACAGTTCGGCCTCGAGGCTCAGGCCGATCTTCATCTGCCACGCCCAGCGAACCGTCTGTGCGAGCCAGGCATCGGCAGGCCGGCCCTGGGGCGCGATCCGGAAGCGCGCGGCGATCTTCAGTTCGCCTGCATTCATCGGTGCAGTGGACGAACGTCCGGCGGCTTCAGCCTGGTCGAGTTCTTCCGGCAGCTTGAGCGAGACGCGCAGAAATTCCTCCTTGCGGCCGCGGAACAGCGCGAGGGCCCGGTGCGAAGGAATCGTGCGCAGGGGTTCCTGGTAGGCGAAGTAGTCGCTGAACTTCGCACCGGCCTCCTGCCTGCCTTCGACGACGGTCGAGACCACGACACCGTTGTTCCCGAGATGCTGGCGCAAGGCACCCAGCAACTCGGCGTCTTCCGCAAACTGTTCGATCAGGATCTGCCGCGCGCCTTCGAGGGCCGCTTTCGCGTCAGGCACGCCCGGGTTGTCGCCCTGGGCAGTCTTGAACGCCGGCTTGAGGAACTTCGCTGCCTCGGTTTCGGGGACGAGCGAGGGGTCCGCCAGCAGCGAGGTCGCGAGCACATCCAGGCCCGCTTCACGCGCGATCTGTGCCCGTGTCCGGCGCTTCACCTTGTACGGCAGGTAGAGGTCTTCGAGGCGCTGCTTGGTTTCTGCCGTCTCGATGGCTGCTTTCAGGGCAGGAGTCAGTTTCTGCTGCTCCTCGATGCTGGCGAGGATGGTGGTCCGTCGCTCTTCGAGTTCGCGCAGGTAATCGAGGCGTTCAGCCAGCGTGCGCAACTGCGTATCGTCGAGACCGTCGGTGGCTTCCTTCCGGTAACGGGCGATGAACGGCACCGTCGCGCCCCCATCCAGCAGGGCGATTGCCGTCTTGACCTGTGCAGGCTTGACAGCGAGTTCGGTCGCGATCCGGACATCGATCGAGGGAAGCATGGATATCTGCTGCGGCCAGGACAAGGAGAGGCGCGCACTATGCAGAATGCAGACAGGCTCAACAAGAGCAGCATGAAACTGGGGACTGTCCCTGATTCCCTGGTTTTCAGGAAAGCCGCACGCGTTCCTGGCCGCAGCGCTGGCAGCGCTCGGGGGTGATCAGCTTGCCCTCGTGGACATCGAAGCGGGAGCCGGCGACGGGCTTCCACTTGTGAAATCCGGACACGCAGAGGTTCTTCGCCTCCGCGCGCTGGCGTTTCACTTTCTTCAGGTTGATGACGTTGGAGGGCATGCGGGATGGGTGGAGAAGGCTACAGGCTACAGGCTACAGGTTAGACGCAGCGGCAAGAAGAACAGCAAGAGGCGAGAAGATCAGGGCCAGGTTCGTGACAGAATCAACGGGACCTCCGTATCCTGCCTGTAGCCTGTAGCCTGTAGCCTGTAGCCTGTAGCCAGTAGCCCATTCCCTAGTGCGTCAGCGAATACAGCGCGTAGTTCACCCCGACGCGGATGCCAAGCGCGGAGTCTTCCTGCGGATAGCTCGGGTCATCGGCCCACTGCATCGAGTCGCCCATGTCGTTGTTGAACAGGATCGCGGCCATCACGCGGCCATCGTCATCGAGCACCGCGCGCCAGTGGGGCGTGGCACCATCGGCCCGATAGGGGACGCCCCGGCCGTTCAGCGACTGCCAGTTGGAGATCTGCTTGCGGTCCTTGAGGTCGTAGAGCACATGGAAGATCGGGTGCTCTTCCGGCAGGTCAACGATAGCCCGGTCGGGAAAGACACGCTGCATCGTCTGTTCGAACCCGGCCCATTCCTGCGTGCCGAAGAAGCTGTCGCACAGCAGGAACCCGCCCCGCAGCAGGTAGTCGCGCAGCTTGAGCGTCTGATCGTCGGTGAGTTCCCAGGTACCGGGCAGGCCCACGAGCAGGAAGGGCCAGTCGAACACATCGTCGCCATCATCGAGGTTCACGGGCTGCTCGACCGAGCGCACATCGATCACGGTGAGCCGCCGCAGCAGGCGGGCATAGGTGCGATCTCCGCGCGGGTAATCCACGGCCCAGCTGGTGCCGCCGTCCTGCCAGTTGCCGCCGCGGCCGAAGCGCCAGCCAGCTCTGGGCGGATACATCAGCCGTCCCACGACAAACTCGGCGGGAACGTCATAGTCCGGGGGCAGCGCCACGTCGGCCTGCTCCTCAAGGCTCCGGTACACGCGGAACTCGCGTTGCGCATAGACGCCCGCGCTGAACACGATCAGCCCGGCTGCCAGCGCTACCCCAAGCCGCAGTCGTTTCATCGCGCGACGCCCACAGAACGCCGTTCCTTCTCATAGTCCGCAACAGTGCCCAGGATATAGGCGCGCCGCTGTTCGACGAATGTCTTGAGGCTCATGCCTGGCGCTGAAATCGGCCCGTTGAACACATCCTGCGAATCGATCGTGACTCCGCGGGTGAATGCTTCCATAGAGGCCAGTTTGCGTACATCCGTCTTCATGTCCGCCGCAATGAGCGACTGGTACGTCGCGGCCAGCGGGCCGATCCGGTCCCACGTCAGCCATTTCTCCGCGATGTCCTTCTGGTAACCGAGGTAGCGTTTGCGGAGTTCCGGTACGGCAAGCAGTTTGCTCAGGAGCGGCTTGCTGGCATCGTCGGAGCCCGCGAGCAGATCAAGATCCACTGCACCCATCCCCGGCGGCGTGCCGCCATCGAAGCGGCCCCAGCCGAAGCTCTCGATCGGCCGCAGGGTCTCGTTCACATCGTGCGGGACGACGTGGAAGCGGCCTGCTGCGTCGACATAGAGGCTGTAGTCGCTCGCCCGCGCCCAGTAGCCATCGTTGTTGATGAGCGCGTTTTCGACCGCCAGGAAGCGCAGGACTTCATCCAAGGCCAGGATCGGTTCCAGTGCCGCCACCAGCCTGCCGGGCGGTGTCTGGTTCAACACGCGGGCCAGGTTCACAAGCTTTGCCCAGGACTCCGGTTTGTCTCGGCTCCGGATCTCGTAGTAGTTGCGGTATTGCGCCACGTCTTCGCCCAGCCAGGCCAGGCCACCGCCGCGGCTGCGCGGATTGCCCGGCACCTTCCAGCGCGCATCGGCACCCCCCGCCGCTTCCCTCGTGAACTGCGCATTGAACTGCTGCAGGTTGACGTACACGCCCCAGCTCTCTCCATTGATCACGACGCGGACATAGTTGGCCTTGGGGGCAGGCAGGTAATCGCGTGCGATCTGCATGTACAGCATCGCCCGCAGGAACGTGGGATCGGCTGCCGAGTTCAACAGGTTGAGCGTCTGGTAGCCGAGCAGCTGCTGCTGCTCGTGCCGGTCATCGAACGAGAGGTTGAGCGAGCGCTTCTGGCCATCGCTCACCATCTTGAAGGACGTCTGCCCGCGGAAATGCACGCCGACATCCTGATACGTCTTGCCATCCACGACCACGGTTGCAGGCACTTCCACGTCAGTGTTGTAGAAGAACGCGAGTTCGTCTTCCCAGTCGGGACTCTCGAACGTGATGAACAGCGTGCGCAGGACCTTCGGGTCATAGAGCGGTTCGGTCGTATACGTCTTGACGTCCGCCGGCTTGAGCAGCGGGCCCTTGGGCCCCGTCCGCGGCGGCGTGAACTCGGGCGGCCAGTCGCGCCCCGGCCGGCCCGTGCCGGCACCATTGACGGCATCCCGCGCGGCTTTGCGTTCCGCGGCGTCGAGGTGGCCGTCC
>JANNNQ010000332.1:0-3324 GCA_031398625.1 Pseudomonadota bacterium | reverse complement strand
GGCTGTCCTTGAAGGACAGATATTGAACGGGGAGAACGATGCCTTCGCATTCGATCAGGCGAAACAGGCCGAGCTTCTCCGAGAGCCGCGGATGCCAGGGCAGGCTGTGCGGCAGGGCGATGTCGAGCCGGCAGTTGACGTAGCTCTTGCCGACCTCCAGGGCGGCAAGGGGCTGTTTCAGCGCGACCTTGTCGGTGAAGGTCTTGTACGGATGCGGATTCAGCTTCTCGTACGCCGAGGTCGCCAGCGCCAGGTCGGCGTCGTTGATGAAGGCCTCGCGCCAGATCGGGAACGGCAGCACCACCGCGCCATTGCCGGCGGCCGCGATCTGGTCGAACATGCCGACATAGAGGGGCGGCACCATGTCGTTGAGCGACTCGCCGGGATTGGGAACGAAGGCGTTCACATAGACCAGCCGCGTCACGCGCTCGGGCGCGATGTCCATCAGTTGCGAGATCACCATGCCACCGTAGCTGTGGCCGACCAGCCGCACGCCGGTCAGGCCCTTGTCCTCGAGAAAGGCCTCCAGCGAGCGCGCTGCATCCATCAGCCCGATGCGGCTCCGGTCGTCGCCCGGGCGATTGCCGGCGAGGGTGGGGCAATGCACCGTGTGGCCGAGCTTGCGGATGTGTTCCGCCGCAGGCTCGAGCTCCGCGCCCGTGTGCCACGCGCCATGGACCAGGACGTAGGTGTCGCTCATCGGGGCCTCCTCGGGCTGGGGAGATCGATGATACCGAGGGGTCGACGCTTATCGGGCTCGACAGCTCGCGATGGCTTCCCGCAGGCGGGCGAGGGAAACGGGCTTCGTCAGGTACACGTCGATGCCGGCCGCGCGTGCCAGGTCTTCCTCGCCCCGGATCGGATCCGCGGTCAGCGCAATGATCGGCTTGGACCGATCGGGAGGCGGTCCGGCGCGCACGGCGCGAGCCAACTCGTAGCCATCCATGAACGGCATCTGCAAGTCGGTGATCAGGGCGCAGAAGCCGCCCTCCTGCCAGCGGCGCAACGCATCGCGGCCGTTGCCTGCCACCTCGGCGGCATGACCGAGGAGCGCCAGCTGCCGCACCACGACCTTGCGGTTGATCGAATCGTCTTCGGCCACGAGAAAGAGCTCGCCCCGGTCGCGCGCCTCCGGCACGGTCGGCGCCTGCGCCGCGAGTTCGGTGAGGCCGGTGAAATCGGTATCGCTCACGACCTCGGGCAGTCCGCGTCCTGCCAGCTCGGCAACCCCGTCGGCCAAGGTGATCCGGGTCAGGGACTCGGCATTCAGGCTCATCGTCTCGGGATCCAGCCGGCGCGTCGGCCGCGAACGCGTGATCAGCAACTGCCTGACGTGCGAGCCGGGACCGGAAGCAGGCGCGCCGTCCGCTTCGCCGGTGCCGGCGCGAATCACGATTCCCAGGGGCTGCAGTCTCGCGCGCTGAGCCGCTTCGGCCACTCCGGCGACGACCGCCACGCGCGCGCCCGCATGCTGAAGGTAGGCCTGCAGGTCCTCGACATCCAGGTCCCGGCTGGCGACCAGCACGCAGTCGATCCCTT
This sequence comes from Pseudomonadota bacterium, assembly GCA_031398625.1. Classification (GTDB taxonomy): domain Bacteria; phylum Pseudomonadota; class Gammaproteobacteria; order Steroidobacterales; family Steroidobacteraceae; genus CAIUGU01. The sequence continues at coordinate 1,785 of JANNNQ010000332.1, read as the reverse complement.
TCAGATCGATAGGGGGCGCTGCCGGCAGGGCGGCTGGCGCTGCCGTCATCGGCATCCTGAATTCCAGCACCGATCCCGAGCCGGCCCTCGAAGTCATCGAGAGGGCGCCGCCCATCAGTTGCGCGAACCGGCGGGCGATCTTGAGGCGCATGTGGGCCGCCGCCACGTCGGACGAGAGGGTCGAGGGAGGATCGCTCGGATCGAACCGATCCGAGAGCACCGGCCAGTCTGGCCCCAGGGTGCGATTGATGACCCGGACGCACAGGTCTCCCGTGGGTTCGGCCGTGACCCGCAAGGCGACCACTGCAGCCTCGGAACGATGAGCCGCAGGGCCGATGGCGACGCCTACGAGAATCGAAAGCAGTTGCTGCAGGCGCGGACCGTCGCCGACCAATCGATCCGGCACGCGCGGGTCGACGAACAGCCGCCAGTCGACGCGCTGGGCTCGTCCTTCGGCGACCAGGCTTTCGCGCACGCTCTCCGCGACCTGGCCGATGTCGACCTCCGCCCGGCTCATCGTGATGCGGCCCGACTCCAGGCGGGCCAGATCCAGGATGTCGTCGACGAGCGAGAGGGTGGTCCGCGACGCGCTGCGCACTGCGCGGACTGTCGCCGCCTGCTCCGTCGACAGCGCGCTGTGCTCCAGCACCTCGACCATGCCGACGACGCTGTTCATCGGCGTTCGCAGCGCATGGCTCAACGCCACCAGCAGGTCCGAGTCGATACGGGAAGGGCCTGTGGCTTTCTGGGTCCCGTCGGCTCGAGTCATCGCGCAGGATAGGCGCCTGCCACCTGCGCTTGCGCGGACGGGGCGCCGGGGCGGCGTAGGCGCATGCCCCTTGATGGCAAGCCCGCCGTACGGCCGCCTGCGACTGGCGCACCGCCTGGGAACGAGAGACCGATGCGGAGGCGGCGCCAAGGGTCCGTACAGCACCCGGACCGCAGGCGCATCAGGGCGAAGCCTGTGGGGCCGGTCCCCTTGCAAGCTCAGAATCTGATGACCCGCAGAACGGAGTCACCCATGAAAACGATGCTGATCCAGCTGACGGCGATGCTCTTGCTGCTGACCGCCGGCGGCGCGGCGCCGGCCCAGGACATCCAGGAGCGGACGATCCGCTTCGGTCACCTGAACAACCCGGACCACCCGACCAGCACGGGGGTCAAGAAGTTCGCCGAGCTGGTCAAGGCGAAGAGCGGCGGCAAGATCACGGTGAACGAATTCCCCAGCAGCCAGCTGGGCAACGAACTGCAGCAGCAATCGGCGCTGCAGGGCGGCGTGCAGGAAATGCTCGTGGCCTCCACCACGTCGCTGGCGGGCATCGTCAAGGAGCTGGGTCTGTTCGACTTTCCGTTCCTCTTCAGCAACGCCCGTCAGGCCGATGCCATGGTCGACGGCCCGCTGGGCAAGATGCTCAGCGGCAAGCTGGCGGAAAAGGGCGTCGTCATCCTGGGCTTCTTCGACCTCGGTTTTCGCAACGTCACCAACAGCAAGCGGCCCATCACCAGGCCCGAGGACCTGGAAGGACTGAAGCTGCGCGTGATCCCGAACCCGGTGTTCCTCGAAACCTTCAAGACCTTCAAGGCGAACCCGGTGCCGATGCCGTTTGCCGAGCTGTACGGCGCGCTCGAAAGCAAGGCCGTGGACGGGCAGGAGAACCCTTACGTAATTTCCAATTATGCAACCACCAATAGCTCCTATCCATAACCCTATTCCTATCATGACACCAACAAGAATGGGAAGCAAAATGGGCATTTAATATTTAATATTTAATTTGTGTTTTATAG
>JANNNQ010000266.1:0-3873 GCA_031398625.1 Pseudomonadota bacterium | reverse complement strand
CTCTCGAGGCGGCGTATCCCGTGGGTGAGCGCGTCGACCACTTCCCTCGGAGAAGCTCCCAGCGTTCCGGTGTTGCAATAGGCAATGCCCGCAGGGATGAGGAAATGCTCTCGCGCCGCCGCAAACAGGGCTGCGTCACTTGCCTTCGCATCCGGTGCGAAAGCCGCCGATGGGGAGTGCGCCTTTGCAGCGGGCGCCGCGCCGAAGACAAGGCTGGGCACGGCAATCGTCGTCAGGAAATCCCGTCGTGTGCTCATCGGGGGCCGCCTACTCCTACACCGCGCCTACAAGGAGCGTGTCGGACGCCTACACCGACCGTCAATGGCCGCTACTTCCCAACTCCCTGCCGCCTGCCGAATATGCAGCCGTTCGTATCCAATAATCGAGCTTGATGTGGAGAAAATAGAATGAGTATCGGCACAATCCTGCTGATCGTCCTTGTGCTCGCGCTGGTCGGAGCGTTGCCCTCCTGGCCCCACAGCCGGAGCTGGGGTTACGGCCCGAGCGGCGTTGTGGGTCTCATCGTTGTGGTGCTGGTAATCCTGTTGCTCATGGGACGCATCTAACTGACTACTGTTTGCTATCCGCATACAACTTCACGACTTCGTACAGGAACTGACGCCCTTCCATCAGCGCCTTCACGCGCATGCGCTCGTTGAGGCCGTGGATATAGTTTCCTTCCGCATCTTCGAACAGGCCGGATAAGCCGTATGTCGGGATGCCGGCCGCATTGAGGTATTTGCCGTCGGTGTAGCCGGGCAGCAATGCCGGCACAGTCGTGACGCCGGGCCAGATCTTCTCCGCAACCTGGCGCGCCGGTCCCAGAATTGCCTCCGTCAACGGCGGAATTGGTGACTGCACACCACCCTCGCCTTTCGTCGAAATCTTGATCGCGTCATCCGCGATGACTTTGGCAATCTCGGCGCGCACGTCGGCGACAGGCGTACCCGGCAGGATTCGACAATTGACGGTCGCCTTTACATGCTGGGGAATCGCATTCGGCGCATGGCCGCCCGTAATCTCACTGACGATGCAGGTCGTACGCAGCATTGCATTCCACTGTGGATCAATTGCCCACAAGCGGGCCGCGGCTGCAGCATCCGGCGGCGACTGCAGAACCGCACGCATGTCGGCACCTACAGCCGGGTCCACGAGTTTTGCCATGGCCTCAAAATAGGCGCGAGTCACCGGGTTGAGGCCGATGGGAAACTGATGGACGCCGAGCTTCGCAAGTCCGCTGCTCAGACGCACGATCGCGTTGTCCGCCTTGGGCAGCGAGCTATGGCCGCCGGGATCGCTCACCTCGAGCGTGAAGTCCTGGTACACCTTCTCGCCCGCCTGGACCTGCAGCACGATCGGCTTGCCATTGCTGTCGTACTCGCCGCCAGCGCCCTCGTTGATCGCAAACTCTGCTGCGAGCACCTCGGGTCGCGTCTGCACGAGCCAGCGCACGCTGTCGAAGAGGCCGGCTCCCGCCGTCTCCTCGCCGCAGGTCAATGCCAGTTTGATGTCACGGCGCGGCACGTAGCCTTCCTTGCGGTAGCGAATCAGGCTGTCCGTGAAGATCGCAGCCATTGATTTGTCGTCGCTCGCACCGCGCGCGTAAAACCAGCCGTCCTCTTCCACGAGCTTGAAGGGATCGCGATCCCAGTCCTCACGCTTGGCTTCGACGACGTCGATGTGCGCGAGCAGCAGGATTGGCTGTACCGATTTATCCGAGCCGCGCAGAACCGCGATCAAGGCGCCATCGTTGGGCGCCTCCGGAGGAGCCAGGATCTGCATGTCCGCGGCCGGTATTCCGCCTGCGAGCAAATACTTTCGCATCGCTTCCGCCGCCTGCGTGCAGTTGCCGACCGACCGGGTCGTATTGATTTCGATCAGTTCCTTGTAAATCGCACGGAAGGCGACTTCATCCGCAGTCAGGGCGCTCGTCTGTGCGTTTGCGATGCCGATAGACGCGCACATCGTGGCCAGCGCCGCGACTGGGATCTTGCTTCGCACAAATGCCTTCATCTGGAACCCCTTGGCTACGAGCCGGCATTTTGCCTGAAAAGTATCGCGCGAGGATTAGCCCCAGCAGGCCGCCGATGAGTTGCGCCCCGATGAATGCCGGAACATCTACTGGACGGATCCCCGCAAACGTATCGCTGAGCGACCGCCCAATCGTGATCGCGGGGTTTGCGAATGAAGTGGACGCCGTAAACCAATAGGCGGCACCGATCCAGGCCGCTACGCGCCATGCCGCCTCGCGCACGGAGGGCGACGTGAGAACCACTAGGACGAGCCCGGCCGTAGCCACGCCTTCCGCCAGCCATTGTGCAAATCCGGTCCGCGCATGCGTCGAGGCCTGCACGAGGGGCAACTCGAACATTGCGTTTGCCAACAATGCGCCTGCACAGCAACCGGCAATCTGGGCGGCGATGTAGCCAGCGGCCATGCCGGGGCGAAGATCGCCGCGAACGGCCGCGACCAGAGACACGACCGGGTTGAAATGAGCACCGCTGACGGGACCGAGCGCCGCGATCAACGTGGCCAACACGGCTACCGTCGCGCCGGTGTTGGCCAGGAGTGCAATTGCCGCGTTACCCCCCGCCAGGCGCTCAGCCATGATGCCCGAGCCGACGACGGCCGCAGCAAGCAACAACGCCCCGAGGGCTTCCGCAAGTAGTCTGCGATCCAAGTAAGTCTCAGGCCACTTCGTCCGTCGATCTGGTTTTGCCAATCGCGTTCAGGCGTTCTTGCAGCTTGATGTGGTCGAGGGAGCGGATTGGAAGACTCGTGAAGATCCTGATTCGCTGGCTGAGCTCTCGAAAGGCGTTAAAGAATGCATGCCGTTTCTGCTCGTCCGTCCCTGTCGCGGCAGCCGGGTCGGCGATGCCCCAATGTGCGGTCATGGGCTGGCCGGGCCAGACGGGGCACACTTCGCCCGCTGCGTTGTCGCAAACCGTGAAAACGAAGTCCAGGCCGGGCGCTCCGGGCACGGCGAATTCATCCCACGGTTTACTGCGCAGCTGCTCAGTCGGAATCTTGTTCTGCTTCAGCAATGCAATGGCAAGCGGATGTATCTCGCCCTTCGGGTGACTGCCGGCGCTGTAAGCCTTGAACTGGCCTCCTCCCAGCTGATTGAGAATTGCTTCCGCCAGGATGCTGCGCGCCGAATTGCCGGTGCACAAGAACAGCACGTTGAACGGTTGAAGGCTCATGTCAGGCGGCCTTCGTGGGTTCACAGCATGGCTTGGCCCTGGTTCCCTCCATCCCGGCTCCGTACACTGTGCTCTCGCCAGTCGTCAGAAAGGTTTCCCACTGCACGCCTTGCGGGTCCTCGATCCAGCTCTTCTCGCTCCTGGCATAGCAACAAGTTGTCTGCCCTTCGTTCAGCACGGGACGATGTGCGTGATCGAGCCGGGCAAACACCTCAGCCAGTTCGGCGTCGGTCTCGACCTGGATTCCGAGGTGACGAATACCGGTCGACTTCTCGCGCTCACTGGTGGCGAAATTGACGCGGGGATCGTCAAGCATCCATTTGGCATAGTCGTCTTTCCGGATCGTGGGAGCGGCGGCAAAAAGAGTTGAGTAAAAGCGCACCGATTCATCAAGATCGGCGACGCTAACGTGAACATGTAAACGCTTCATAGGGTTTTCAACATGAGTATGGAGCTGGCGGGACATATCTCCGCGAACTCGCGAGTGGAACGGATGGCGTCGGGAACTTCTTCGCGCGTGATCTGGATATAGCCAAGCCTCGCAAAGAACCTGTCCGCCGTGGTGGTCAACAAGAACAGGCGGTGCACACCCCTCGACCTCGCATAGTTCTCGGCGTAATCCAGCAAGGAGGTTCCCATACCAGTCGCGCGTTCGGAGGGTGCAACGGCT
>JANNNQ010000238.1:0-1840 GCA_031398625.1 Pseudomonadota bacterium | reverse complement strand
CGCGGGCTTTCAGGTCTTGAGCTCTTCCTGCTTGCCGTCATCTTCTTCCTTGACGATGCTTGCGAGGGCGGCAATTTTGTCGCTTTCTTCCAGACGCACCAGACGGACCCCCTGGGTGTTCCGGGAGATGACGCGGATGTCTTTGCAGGGGAGCCGGACGGTCATGCCTTTGTTGGTCATGAGCATGACGTCGTCGTCGTTGGTGACGAGCTTGATGCCCACGACCGAGCCGTTCCGTTCGGAAGATTTGATGGTGATGACGCCCTTGCCGCCGCGGGACTGGTCGCGGTATTCCGACAAATCGGTCCGCTTGCCATATCCATTTTCCGCAACGGTCAGGAGAGATGCTTTGGAATTCGGCGGGGCCGTTTCCATGCCGATCACCTGGTCATTCTTGTCCAGGCGGATGCCGCGCACGCCTTTGCCCACGCGCCCGATCACACGGATGTCTTCTTCGGGGAAGCGGATGGCCATGCCTTCTTTGGTGGTCATGATCACCTGCTGTTTGCCGTCGGTGTGCTTCACCTCCACCAGGACGTTGCCTTCTTCGAGCGCGATGGCGTTTACGCCGGAGGTGCGGATGTTGGCATATTCGGAGAGGAGGGTGCGCTTGATGGTGCCATTTCGGGTGCACATGAGGAGAAAGGTTTCTTTGCCTTTTTCCTCTTCAAAAGTGGAAATCGAGATGGCGGATGTGATTTTTTCCTCTGGGGAAAGCTGGACGAAGTTGACGATGGCTTTTCCGCGCGCAGTGCGGCCGGCGTCAGGAATTTCATAGACGCGGATCCAATAAAGGCGGCCGCGGTTGGTGAACAGGAGCAGGAAGGCATGGGTGTTGGTAAGGAAGATCTGCTCCACGAAATCGTCTTCCTTGGTGGTCATGCCTGTGACGCCCTTGCCGCCGCGGCGCTGGGAGCGGTAAGTGTCAAGCGGGATGCGCTTCACATAGCCCGAATGGGAGAATGTGACGACCACGTCTTCTTCGGCGATTAAATCTTCAATAACGAACTCGCCGGTTTGGGCGGTGATTTTGGTGCGGCGTTCGTTGCCGTATTTTTCCTTGAGCTCGATTAAGTCGGCCTTGATGAGTGCCAAAACTTTCTTGGGATCGCCCAAGATGCCCTTCAGCTGGGCGATGACCTTGATGAGCTCAAGATATTCGTCTTCAATTTTTTTGCGCTCCAGGCCGGTGAGCTGGTGGAGGCGCATGTCCAAAATAGCCTGGGACTGAATGCGGGAAAGCCCGAACTCTTCCATGAGGGCGGTGCGGGCGATGTCTACGTCTTTGGAATCCCGGATGATTTTAACAATTTTGGTCATGTTCTCGATAGCGATCTTCAAGCCCTCGAGAATGTGGGCGCGGTCTTCGGCCTTCTTGAGCTCAAATTTGGTGCGGCGGACGATGACGACTTTCCGGTGCTCCACATAGTGATGAAATATATCTTTCATGGGGAGGACTTTCGGGCGGCCGTTCACGATGGCCAGCATGATGACGCCGAAGGAAACTTCCATTTGGGTGTGCTTGAAAAGCTGGTTTAAGACAATGTTGGCGTTGCCGTCCCGCTTGATTTCGATGACCACGCGGATGCCTTCGCGCGAAGATTCGTCCCGGATGTCGGAAATGTCGGTGATCTTTTTGTCGCGGACCAGGTCGGCAATGGTTTCCTGGAGCGTGGCTTTGTTGACCTGATAAGGAAGCTCGTTGATGATGATGGCCTGGCGGCCGCCCCGGATGTCTTCGATTTCGGTTTTGGAGCGGATGCGGATGGAGCCCCGGCCTGTCTCAAAATAATCTTTGATGCCCTGCTTGCCCATGATGATGCCGGCGGTGGGGAAATCG
>JANNNQ010000221.1:0-17678 GCA_031398625.1 Pseudomonadota bacterium | reverse complement strand
AGCTGTGACTGCAGCGCCAGTCACCTACCGGCACGTTGCAGCCGCCAAACCCAAGCACACCTGATGTGGTAGGGAGTGGAGCTAAGTGGATACCCCTTTGTTACGTACAGTACTCCTATTTCATGCTAAATCAACTGTTTTTCCCGTGATTTTCAGCATTTTTTCTGTCAACGATTGCTGCCCTGCGCGCCGGAATCGCTCCGCTCCTTCTTGGCGGTAAACGGATAGGCCGTGGCCGTGCTGCCGCGCGGCGGAATCCGCAATGAGAGGAACATCGACGTCCCGAGGATCGCGAGTGTGCCGAGCAACGACCACGCCACCGGGATCTTGTAGACATCGATCAACAGCATCTTCGTCCCGATGAAGACGAGCACGACGGCGAGGCCGTAAGACAGCAGGTGGAACTTCTCGTGCATGCTCGCGAGCAGGAAGTACATCGCCCGGAGGCCCAAGATCGCGAAGACATTGGAGGTGAGGACGATGAACGGGTCCGTGGTGATCGCGAAGATCGCCGGGATCGAATCCACCGCGAAGACGATGTCGACGATGCCTACCAGCAGGATCACCACGGCGAGCGGTGTTGCGACGCGCAGTCCGTCTACCAGCGTGAAGAACTTCTCGCCGTCGTAGTGGGGTGCGATCTTCATCTTCCGTCGCAGCCACTGTAGTGCGGGGTTCGAGTCGAGGTCCGGTTCCTGGCCCGCCGCCCACCACATCTTGATGCCTGTGAAGACCAGGAACGCGCCGAAGACGTACAGGATCCAGTGGAACCGGGCGATCATCCATGCGCCGACCAGGATCATGATTGCCCGCAGCACGAGTGCGCCAAGGATGCCGATCATGAGGACGCGCTTCTGGAACTCCGCCGGCACGGCGAAGTACGTGAAGATCATCAGGAACACGAAGATATTGTCGACCGCGAGGGCCTTCTCGATGAGATAGCCGGTTAGAAATTCGAGCGCGGTCGTGTTGGCCCTGGACTGGATGGCGGGATCACCCGACAGCCCGCCGAGATACCACCAGAGCAGCCCGACGAAGACCAAGCTGACGCCCACCCAGATCACCGACCAGATGGCGGCCTCGCGCGTCGAGACCCGATGGGCGCCCTGGCGGTTCATGGCGAAGAAATCGACTGCGAGCGCAAGCAACACGAAGATCGCGAACAGCGACCACATGAGTGGAGTGCCGATGGACATGGAGGCCTCTTTCGGGTGCAGGGGACGGCCGGCGCGCCAGAACGGGTTGCAAACGTACCTGTTCTGGTCTTGTCATCCGGCTCAGGGACCGGACCGCGACACCGGGAGGCAGACGGGCGCGCCGGCCCGGTTGTCTCCGTGATGACGATGTGGCGGAAACGCAGCGTGCGTCTCGACTACTCCCCTTCAGAGGCGGCCCGATTCAACCAGTTTCCCCGCGGTGCCGTCAATCGGCTGACTCGAGATTGTCATACGAATGAAGGACGCCCGAAATATTGTGACGGCATAAAGGCTGCGGCCGGTTCAACCGGCTGCTTTCATTGCCATTCCAAGGTGAACCATGCCTGCTGCCCCCCGCGTTCCACGCTCCCTGTTGACTGCTTCGATCCTTGCCGTGCTCGGAACAGCAGCCACCTCCGCAATGGCGGGCACGCTCACGGGCCGCGTCAGCGACGGGTCCGGTGCCACGTCCCTGCAGAGTGCGGAAGTGGAGATCGTCGAGCTGGGCCGCAAGTCGCAGACGGGTGCCGACGGGGTCTTCCGTTTTGCAGACGTGCCGGACGGCAGCTACACGCTGCGGGTTCGCTACGTTGGCACCGAGGCCGTGCAATCGGCCGTGCAGGTGACCGGCGATACGCGCAATGCGGATGTCCGGGTCGGCGCGAACGTGGAAAGCTATATCGACAACATCCTCGTCGTCGGGCAGCGTGCGAATCTCTCGAGTTCCCTGTCCCGCCAGCGCGCGGCGGATGGCGTCGAGAATGTGCTTAGTCGCGATGCCATCGGCCAGTTTCCCGACCAGAACGTGGCGGAATCGCTGCGGCGCGTGCCCGGCATCAACATCCTGAATGACCAGGGCGAAGGCCGGTTCGTCGCCGTGCGTGGCCTCGACCCGAATCTCAATGCAGCGTCCATCAACGGCGCCCGCGTGCCGGCACCCGAGGCGGACGTCCGCTCGGTGGCCCTGGACGTGATCCCGGCGGAGATCATCGATTCCATCGAGATCAAGAAATCGCTGACCCCCGACATGGACGCCGACACCATCGGCGCCTCCATCGAGATCCATACCACCAGTGCTTTCGACCGGCGCGACGGCTTCCTGTCCGTAACGGCAGAGAGTTCGTACAACGATCTCAACGGCAACTGGTCACCGAAGGGCAGCGCGGATTTCTCCACGATGATCAATGACCGGCTGGGCCTCGCGGGCGGCATTTCCTATTACAAGCGGGATTTCTCGACCGACAATATCGAGATGGATGGCTGGAACGAGACCGACGACGGCCTCCTCTATGCCGACACGGTCGAGTATCGCGACTATGACGTGGAGCGCGAGCGCCTGGGAGGTTCGCTGTCGCTCGACTTCCGGCTGAACGAGGGCACCGACCTGTATGCGCGGCTGGTAGCGAGCCAGTTTGACGACCAGGAATACCGTGGCCGGCTGATCTTCGAGATGGCTGAAGAGCCCCTGCCGGGCAACCCGGTCACGCCGCGCGCGGCCTTCACGTCGGACGATGGCGAGATCCAGGTCGTGCGCGACCTCAAGGACCGCTTTGAATCCCAGGACATCACCTCGCTGGTGCTCGGGGGCGAGACCTTCGCCGGCGCGTGGACCTATGGGTACAGCGCCGCGTGGTCCAAGGCGCGCGAGAAGGAGAACGGCTCACTCGATCCGGTCGAGTTCCAGCGGGAATTCGATCAGCCCGGCGAACTCAGCGTCGTCTTCGACTACGGAAACCTGACGCGCCCGACGTACAGCATTTCGCCCGCAGGCCAGCTCGCGTTCTACGATCCGGAGGAATACGAATTCGACCAGATCGAGCGTACGACCTTGAGCCTCTCCGAAGACGAGGAGATCACCGCGCGGTTCGATGTCGCGCGCGAGTTCTCGCTGGGGTCAGGCCAGCTTGAAATGAAGGTGGGTACAAAGGTCCGCCAGCGCGAAAAGACCTACGACCTGCGGCTCGACGTGTACGACGGTTTCGATGGCGATCTCACACTGGCGGATCTGGCTGGTGGCCAGACGTATGGCCTGGCGAACATCAGCCCGGTACCGGATTTCCGGCGCGTGAGGAACTTCGTCGGCGCCAACTTCGCCGACTTCGAGCTGAATGACGTCGATACCACCTTCGAATCCGCAGTGGCCGACTACGCGGTGGATGAAGACATCTACGCCGGCTACGTCATGGGCACCTATGACACCCGCCGCATGCGGCTCATCGCGGGCATGCGCATGGAGCGCACGGAAAACACCATCGGTGGCAATCGGGTGGAGCTCGTGGAGGAAGGCGGCACGCGCAACGGCACGGTGCTGGATGAAGATACCGTCTTCGTGACGCCGACCCAGTTCGAGCGCGAGTACACCGACTGGCTACCGAGCGTGAACTTCCGCTTCGAGGCAACCGAGAACGTGATTCTCCGGGCCGGCGCCTTTCGCAGCGTCGTGCGACCGGGTATCGGTCAGCTGGCGCCGCGATTCCTGGTAGAGGAGAACGACGAGGGGGAACGTGAGGGCGAGTTCGGCAATCCGGACCTTGAACCCTACGATGCCACCAACCTCGACCTGTCGGCCGAGTGGTACTTCTCGGGCAACGGCGTCCTGCAGGCCGGCATGTTCTTCAAGCGCATCGACAACTTCATCGTCAACGCCGTGTTCGAGGACGTGACATTCAATGGCGTGTCGGCCGATGAGGCGGTCATTCCGATCAACGGCGACGAGGCCTCGGTCACCGGCTTCGAGTTCAACTACCAGCAGTCGCTGTCGTTCCTGCCGCTGCCGTTCGATGGCTTCCTGCTCGGCTTCAATTTCACGTTCACCGATTCCGAAGGCGATGTGCTGGGCCGCGAGATTCCGCTGCCTGCCTCGGCGAAGTACACGTGGAACGGTTCGCTGGGGTACGAGCAGGGCCCCTTCAGCCTGCGCCTGGCTGCCACCTATCGCGACGAATACCTCGACGAGCTGGGTGACAGCGACGCGGAAGACCGGTACGTCAAGGATCACATCCAGTACGACGTGAGCGCCAAGTACCGCATCACGCCGCAGGCGCAGCTCTTCGTGGAGTTCATCAACCTGGACGATGAGCCTTACACGGCCTTCCAGCGCGGCTCGGGTCGCGAACGCCTGTTGCAGTACGAGGAGTATTCGTGGACCGGCAAGGCGGGCGTGCGGTTCACGTTCTGATGGTTGAAGAAATGCGGCTTCTTCATTTGTTTGTCGGCACGGGCCTGGTCCTGTCCGGCTGTGTGGCGCCGAAGGTCGGGATCGAGGCGCCGGGCGATCCGGCGAAAGCAGTCAGGGCGGTGGTGGAAACCGTCGTGACCACGGATCCGGCCGTCGATGCGGACGACCCGGAGTTGTGGGCGGATCCCCGCGATCCGTCCCGGGCGGTGCTGTTCGCTGCGGACAAGTCTGATGGCCTGTATGTCCACCATCTCGACGGCTCGGTGCGGGAGTTCTTCCCGGTCGGGCCGCTCAACAACGTGGACGTGCGCAACGGATTCCGGGCCGAGGGCAGGGAGTGGGTGCTGGTGGCCGCGAGCGAACGGCAGAAGTTCGGCCTCGTCACCTACCTGTTCGATCCGGACACGCTGCAGACGCGGTTCTACGGGTTCATTCCCACCGATATCGGCGAGCCGTATGGCTTCTGTCTCGGCAAGCGCGGGAACGACATCTACGCCGTCATCAACAACAAGGACGGTGTCATCCAGCAGATCCTGCTGACCGCGGGAGCCAGCGGACCCGTGGCGTCGGTCAGGCGCACGCTGAAAGTCGGGACGCAGCCGGAAGGCTGTGTCGTCGATGACGAGGCGCAGTTGCTGTATACGGGCGAGGAAGACGTCGCGATCTGGCAATTCAGCTTCGATCCCGCTGCGTCAGGGGAAGCCACCCGGATTGCCGGGGTGGATGACCGCGTCTTTGCGGCGGATATCGAAGGCCTCGCGATCATGCGCGATGGGGGCAGGAAGTACCTCGTGGCCTCCAGCCAGGGCGACAGCACGTATCCGGTCTACCGCATCGAGGGTATTGCACACACCTATGTCGGGCGGTTTGCGATCGTCGACGGGCCGGTCATCGATGGCGTGACGAACACCGATGGAGTCGCGGGATTCAGTGGCCCGATCGGCACTTATCCCGAAGGTCTGATCGCCGTGCACGACGACAACGATGCTCCCCATCGCGGCCAGCAGAACTACAAGCTGGTCGACTGGCGCGATGTGAAGCAGGCCCTGGGGCTTTAGGGAACCTCTGAAATACTGCCATCTGAAACTGTCGACGCATTTTCGATCATGGTCTTTCAATCAGTTGCATCGCTGTTCGCCTGGCACATGCAGGTAAATCAGAGCTTCCTTAGGCTCTAGATCAGGCCCTCCGCTTTCATGGCGCCCTGCACGGCCTGGCGGGCGGCGACGCGCTGCTGGAAGGCCTGGAGATTGGGGTAGGCCGACAGGTCCACTTTCAGCATGGTGTCCCAGCGAGACACGACGAACAGGTAGGCGTCGGCGGCAGTGAACGTATCGCCAAAGAGATACGCCTTGCCGGCCAGCTGCTTCTCGATCAGCGGATACCGCTTGTTGAGATAGTCGATCCGTTCCTGGCGCGCTTCCGGCGTGATCGCCGGATTGAACAGGGCGCCGAAAGACTTGTGGATCTCGCCGTTGATGTAGGTGAGCATTTCCTGCAGGCGATAACGCTCCATCGTGCCTGCCGCCGGGGCCAGGCCCGAGCCGGGCTTCTGGTCGGCGAGGTACTGCAGGATCGCCGGGCCTTCGGTCAGCACCTGCCCATTGTCGAATTCCAGCGCCGGGACGTAGCCCTTCGGGTTGATCGCGAGATAGTCACGGCCGTCGGCGGTGCGGCGCGTGGCACGGTCGAGCTTCACCGGTTCAACGTTGACGCCCGCTTCGCGGGCGACGATGTGCGAGGCCAGCGAACAGGCGCCGGGCATGTAGTGCAGTTTCATTGCATGGATCTCCTGTGGACGGAACGGGTTGAGGATTCAGCGACGAGCGACTGCATCAATGCAGCCGCTGTCCTGTGCTTGAGGTTCGGCGCGATCTGACCGCTCCAGAGGGAAAGCAGGTCGCTGCGGCCCGCCTGCATGGCTGCTTTCTTCAGCTGGGCCGCGAGCCAGCTCTGGATGGGGAAGGGCGGCAACTCGTGCACATGCGGTGCCAGTTCCTCGCTCAGGCGGTTGCGAATCCCGCGCGCGAGGCGGCCAGTATAGACCCGAGTGAGCGTAGTCTGGCTGGCGCTTTCGCTGAACAGGGCAGCGCGATGCTCGGGCGAGGCTCCTGATTCATCGCAGGCCAGGAAGGCGGTGCCGATTTGAACGCCCTGTGCCCCCAGCATCAATGCAGCATCGACGGCGGTACGGTCTGCGATCCCGCCTGCGGCGATGACGGGAGTACGCACGCGACGTGACACGAGCTGCGTCAGGACAAAGGTGCCCATCAGCGAGTCCTCGGCGCGTGCCAGGAACGACGGCCGATGACCGCCGGCCTCGAAGCCGGTCGCCACGATCAGGTCGACCCCTGCCGCTTCGAGTGCCTGGGCTTCGGCCGTGGAAGTCGCGGCGCCGATGGTCACGATATGCAGGCGCCGGCACTCTGCAAGCAGTCTGGGCGAAGGAATGCCGAAGACGAAACTGAAGACGGGCGGCCGCGCCGCGAGCAACGCCTCCATCTGGTCCTCGAACCGATGCGTGAAACTGCGAGGCGGCGGTGGCGGTTCAAGGTCCAGTTCACGGAAGTAGGGCAGCAGCAGCCGGATCACCTGCTCGTACTGTCCTGGATCCATCTCCAGGCCTCCCGGATCGTGATCCGAGATCCACAGATTGAGCGCAAAGGGATTCGAAGTCAGCGAGCGAATGGCTGTCACCACTCCGCCGATCTCTTCCGGCGGGAGATTATGGGCGCCGTAGGAGCCGAGACCGCCGAGATTCGAGACAGCGGCTGCCAGCGTCGCGGTCGACAGCCCGCCACCGAACGGACCCTGAACGATCGGGTACCTCGTCTCCAGCCGGTGCGCAACGTCTTTGCCGGTCATGACCCCTCCCCACAGAGGCCGCGAGCCTACCAGCTCATGGTTACCTTTTGCTACCAGGTAACTTGAGGATATCGATCGAAAGTGGTATCCACGCGGTAACCTCGTATCCGTCGCAGGAATGTCATGGCCCTGAAGATGCGCAAGAGCCGCGTGCCGCCACCCCCTCCCGCCTGCCCGTTGACGGAATGCATGAAGCTCGTCGGCGGGCGCTGGACGCCCAATATCCTTTGGTACCTGAGCGGCACGCCGCGCCGGTTCGGCGAACTACGGACTGACATTCCGGGGATTTCGGCGAAGGTGCTGAGCACGCGTCTCAGGGCGCTGGAGGAAAAGGGAGTGCTGAGCCGGAGGCTTGTGCCGACATCGCCCCCATCGGCGGAATACCTGCTGACAGAGCTGGGGCGCGAGCTGATCCCCGTGATCAACGCCATCGTGCGGGTGGGAGAGCGTCTGAAGACCAAGGCGGGGAGGCAGGAATAGCGGCGGTCAGGAATCGAGTTGCTTCACGAGCGCGGCTCCGCCCAGTGCCCGCATCTGTCCCTGGATCCACCGCTGCCTGCCGCGGACGTAGTTCGACGGTGCGGTGACCCGGAAGCGTTTCGGGTTCGGCAGCACGGCAGCCAGCAGGGCGGCTTCCTGCGCGTTCAACCTCGCGGCAGGCTTCTTGTAGAACACGCTGCTCGCCGCGCCCACGCCGTAGATGCCTTTCCCGAATTCGGCGACGTTGAGGTACACCTCGAGGATCCGCTGCTTGCTCCACAGGGTTTCGATCAGCAGCGTGAACCACGCTTCCAGTCCCTTGCGTACCCAGCTCTGGCCCGGCCAGAGGAACAGGTTCTTCGCCACCTGCTGCGTCAGCGTGCTGGCACCGCGGCTGCTGCCGCCGTTGCGCCGGTCCTCGAGCGCGTCACCAATCGACTGGAAGTCGAAGCCCCAGTGGTCGGGAAACTTCTGGTCTTCGGCGGCGATCACGGCGACCTTCGCCTGTTGGGAAATGGCTTTCCAGTCCGCCCATTCGTGGCGGAAACGGAACGCGTCGTCATCCCCCCACCAGGCGACGACGCGCTCGCGAAGCATGAAGGCGGAAGTGGGTGGATCGACCCAGCGCAGCAGCAGCACCGTGCCGCCCGTAAGCAGCAACCAGCCAGCGACCACCCACAGCAAGCCGCGGACAATCCGGGCGCCGAGGCTGCGGCGGGCTGCCATGTGCGGCGATCAGGCCTCGCGCGTGACGCTTTCGATGACGACCGGCTCGACCGGCACGTCCTGGTGGCCACCCTTGTTGCCGCGCTTGACCGCGACGATCGCATCGACCACGTCCATGCCGGAGGTGACCTTGCCGAACACGGCATAGCCGTAGCTGCCCGGCTTGTTGTCGAGGAAATCGTTGTCGGCGACGTTGACGAAGAACTGCGAGGTCGCGCTGTTGATGTCGTTGGTGCGGGCCATCGACAGCGTGCCGCGCGTATTCTTGAGGCCGTTCTTCGCCTCGTTCGTGATCGGTGGGAGCGTCGGCTTCTGCTTCAGGTCCGGTGTCATCCCGCCGCCCTGGATCATGAAGCCCGGGATGACGCGGTGGAACACGGTACCGTCGAAGTGGCCGCTGTCCACGTAGGCGAGGAAATTCTCGGTCGAGACGGGCGCCTCGTTCGGGAAGAGCTCGACGGTGAATTCGCCCTTGGACGTCTTGAATTTCAGCATGGGAAAACCTTAAGGCTGGGAGGGGAAGAACTGGCCTTCGGTCACGCGGAGGTGACCGGCCAGATCGGCGTGGGAGGTTACGTGACTGAAGCCGGCCCGTTCAAGCAGATTCCGGACGGCGTCCGCCTGGTGCCAGCCGTGCTCGAGTATGAGCCAGCCGCCGGGTTCGAGGTGGGCCGGTGCGGAGGCCACGATCTGCCCCAGGCATTCCATTCCGGTCGGGCCCGAGATCAACGCCATCTCCGGCTCGAAATCACGCACGTCGGTCGCCAGGTCCGGGTCGCCGGCTGCGATGTAAGGGGGATTGCTCGTGATGACCGTAAAGCGTTCGTCCCGGAGCGGCGCGAACCAGCTTCCCTGCAGGAGGCGGACACGTTCCAGACCCAGCTTGCTCGCGTTTGCCGTGGCTACGTGCAAGGCCTCCGGGGAGAGATCCGTCGCCGTCACCTGGAGTTGCGGCCGCTCGCTCGCAATCGACAGCGCAATCGCGCCGCTGCCCGTTGCGAGATCGAGTACCGCGCCTGGTTGCTTCGGTGGCAGGTGTGCCAGCGCCTGTTCGACGACCAGCTCGGTTTCCGGCCGCGGAATCAGCACGGCAGGAGTGACGTCAAGTGTCAGTGTCCAGAAGTCGCGCGTACCGAGGAGGTAGGCGAGGGGTTCGCCCTGGAGCCTCCGGGCCAGCATCGATTCGACGGTCTCTGTCTGTCGTGGCGAGAGCGGGGTCCGGGACCCGCTGACAAGCGCGGTTCTCGAGAGGCCTGTAACCTTTTCCAGCAGCAGGGCCGCTTCGAGTCCCGGGACATCACTCGATTGACGCAGCCCCTCGGTGAGTGAACGCAGCAGTTCGGTTGCCGTTGCCCCTGGCATCGCGTTACTCCGTGACGCTGGCGAGCTGCTCGGCCTGGTATTCCTGCTGCAACGGCTGGATCACGTCGTCCAGCGCGCCGTTCACGATCGTGTCGATCTTGTAGAGCGTGAGGTTGATGCGGTGATCCGTCACGCGGCCTTGCGGGAAGTTGTACGTCCGGATGCGCTCTGACCGGTCTCCCGATCCCACCTGCAGCTTGCGGGACAAGGCCTGCGCCTTCTGCTGCTTTTCCTGCTCGGCGGCCAGCAGCCTTGCCTTCAGCAGCGACATGGCACGCGACCGGTTCTTGTGCTGCGAGCGTTCGTCCTGGCATTCCACGACCGTGCCCGTCGGGAGGTGCGTGATGCGGATGGCGGAGTCCGTCTTGTTGACGTGCTGGCCGCCGGCGCCCGAGGCGCGGTACGTATCGATCTTGAGATCCGCCGGGTTCAGCTCGATGGCATCCACTTCCTCCACTTCGGGGAGGATGGCCACCGTGCAGGCGGACGTATGGATGCGTCCCTGCGCCTCGGTGGCCGGTACGCGCTGGACGCGGTGCGTTCCCGACTCGAACTTGAAACGCGAATAGGCCCCACGGCCAACGATCCGGCTGATGATCTCGCGATAGCCGCCGTGCTCTCCCGTACTTTCCGACAGCACTTCGACATTCCAGCCCTGGTTGGCCGCGTAGCGGGAATACATGCGGAAGAGATCGCCGGCGAAGATGGCCGCCTCGTCACCGCCGGTGCCAGCCCGCACTTCCAGGAAGATATTCGCATCGTCGCGCGGATCCTTCGGGATCAGCAGCCTGGCGAGTTCTACTTCCTCATGCTCGATGCGGAGCCCAAGCGCGAGCAGCTCGTCCTGCCCCAGCTCCCGCATCTCCGCGTCCTCCCCGTTGGCCAGGAGTCGTGCCGCCTCCCGTTCCTGCAACAAGGCGCCGTATGCACGGAAGCGGGACACCACGGGTTCCAGGCGAGCGTACTCCATCGAGAGTTCGCGGAAGCGGTTGTTGTCGCCGATCACTTCGGGCTCGGAGAGCAGGGCACTCACTTCGTCGTAGCGCTCTGCCAGCCTCTCGAGCTTGGCGGCAATGGACTCTTTCATTTCGGGGGAGGGTCGTCCCGGGTCGCCTTGCCGTCGGCTGGCGCTGCGAAGAGTTCCAGCGCGGTGCGGATCAGGTCGGCTTCGCCGCGTTCCGCGGCGGAACGCAGGCGCTGGCTGGGCGCATGCAGCAGGCGATTGGTCAGCGTGGCAGCGAGGAATTCCACCACTTCCTGCGGATCCCGGCCGGTGGCGAGCAGCTTGCGCGCCTGCTCCAGCGTCTGGGCCTTCACGGCTTCCGCCTCGGAGCGCAGCTGGCGGATCGCGGGTACGGCGTCGAGCGTTTTCAGCTGCTGCTCGAACCGGTCGACCTCGGTGGCGATGAGCCGGTCCGCGTCACGCGCGGCTTCCCGACGCGATTCGAGGTTCTCGCTGACGACGTTCTGCAGGTCGTCGATGGTGAAGAGATAGACGTCCTCGAGCTGCGCCACTTCCGGTTCGATGTCGCGGGGTACGGCGATGTCGACCATGAAGATCGGGCGGCGCTTGCGGGCGCGGACGGCAGCCCGGGCGGCATCGAGACCGATCACGGGAGTCGGGCTGGCGGTGGAGCTGATCACGATGTCCGCTTCGGCCAGGTGGTCCGCCAACGCTTCGAGCGTGATGGCCGACCCGTTGAATTCCTCCGCCAGCTGCCGGGCGCGTTCGAGGCTGCGGTTGGCGATGATCATGCGCTTGAGGCCGTTGGCACGCAGATGGCGCGCAGCGAGTTCGATGGTTTCGCCCGCGCCGACGAGCAGGGCGGTATGGTTCCCGAAATCGGCGAACACATTGCGTGCGAGACTCACGGCGGCAGCGGCGACGGACACGGAGTTCTCGCCGATGCGGGTCTGGGTGCGGACCCGTTTCGCCACCGAGAAGGTCGCCTGCATGAGGCGGTTGAGGTACGGGCCGGTCGTGCCGGATTCCTGGGCAACGCGATATGCCTCCTTGATCTGCCCCAGGATCTGGGGCTCGCCGAGGACCATCGAGTCGAGGCCGGCTGCCACCGAAAAAACATGGGCCACTGCGCGGGTGTCTTCAATGCGGTACAGGGAGTCACGCAGCCGCGCTGCATTGAGCCCATGCTTCTGCTCCAGCCACTCTGCGGGGTCGACCGCAGCGGAATCGGTATGGCAGTACAGCTCGGTGCGGTTGCAGGTCGAGACGATGACGGATTCCCGCACGCCGGGCAGCTTGCCGAGTTCGCCCAATGCGGTGGCAAGGTCGCTCCCCGCGAACACCACCTGTTCACGGAGCTCGACGGGAGCCGAGCGGTGGTTGAGCCCTAGGACGAGAAATGGCATGCGGGGAAAGGGGAACCGCCGGGTTACCTGGTTCCTTTATAGGAGGATCGTGGAACGGCGCGGATTGTCACGGATGCGAGGGGGGCAAAACAAGCGGCCCCCTTCCCGCCGGGCCCAAGGCGCCGAGTGGGGAGCACCGTGCTATATAGTGAGTCACCCATGACTTACCTCCCATCGACGTCTTTCGGACCAGGCCTCATGGCCTGGTGCATGGCTTGGCCTTTGCTGGCTGGTTGCACTGCGGGACCCGAGCCGCGTGCGCCACAGGCTGCGGCGGAGTCCGCCCCTGCCGTCCTCGACCCGGACACCCTCCTCCTGCGGGCCGAGACGGCCCTTGCGGCCAAGCGCTACCGTGAGGCGGCTGAACTCTATACCCATGCGGCCCGGTTGACCGAGGACGAAACCCTGATTGCCCAGGCAGCCAAGGTCGCGTACGACTTTGGCCAGATGACCGCGGTGAAGCACATCACGGCGCACTGGCTTAGGCTCAACCCCACGAGCGAGGCGGGTACCCGGTATGCGGCCTTTGCCGCGCTCGATCTTTACCAGATCGATGAGGCGGTCACTCATTTCGATGCGCTGCTCGGGGCGGCCTATATCAATGCGGCGGCCGGATTCCTGGGCCTCGAACCGCAGCTCTCCGACAACGGTTCACCGGCAGCCGTGACGGCGGTGCTGCAACGGCTGGTGGCAAAGCATCCGGACGTGGCGGAAGGCCATCGTGCCCTGGCGCAGGCCGCTCTCCGTTCGGAGAACATCCCGCTGGCGCAGCAGAGCGCGGCGCGTGCGCGGCAGTTGTCGCCCTATTGGGCGCCGGCCGGCCTGCTGCTCGCGCGGATGCAGATGGTGGCCGGCGAGACCGATGCGGGACTCGCCACCGCGCGGACCGTCGTCGAACAGGATGGCTCGCCCGGCAACCGGCTGGAGAATGCCTTGCTGCTGCTGGCAGCCGACCGGGAAGAGGAGGGGCTCACGGAACTCGAGGCCTATGGCACGACGAGCGAGGATGCGGCGGCAGTCAGGGAGCGCGTCCTTGCCTTGCGCGATCTTGAAGCCGGTCGTGTCGATGCCGCGGCCCAGCGCTTCGACGGCCTGATCCGCAAGGGCGCTTTCGTCTATGAATCGCTGTTCTTCCTCGGTGGGCTCGCCGAGCAGAAGGAATCCTGGGAGGAGGCGCGCCGGAACTACTCGCGCATCGTCAGCGGTGACTATGCGGTGCAGGCACAGACCCGCATTGCCCGTATCCTGAACCAGCATGCGACGCTCGATGCCGCGCTCGCGTGGCTGGCCGATTTCGCCGACCAGAAGCCGCAGTACGCCGTCGAGATGATCGTCGCCCGGTCGCGGCTGCTGGAAGAAAGCGGCGATGTGAGCGGCGCGCGATTGCTGCTCGACGAGGGGCTCGAGGCCTATCCCGATGCGCATGATCTCCTGCTGTCCCGCAGCTACCTGCTGGAACGGACCGACGACTTGCGCGGTGCCGTCGCCGATCTGGAAACCCTGCAGGCGTCGCGAAGCGACGATCCCGTCGTCCTGAATGCGCTGGGGTACCTGCTGGTCGATCGCACGCGGCGCCACAAGGAAGGCTTCGAGTTCGTTCGGCAGGCGCATGAACAGACCCCGGACAGTGGCCCCGTCCTGGACAGCATGGGGTGGGCCTTGCATCGCCTTGGCCGGGATGCAGAGGCATTGCCGTACCTCGAGCGGGCCCGCGAGCGGATCTACGATCCGGAGATCGAATTGCACATCGGCGACGTGTTCTGGGCGCTCGGCCGCAAGGAAGACGCACGCACGACCTGGAGCCAGGGCAGCGAGCGGCATCCTGACGAAGCCGCCTTCAGCGAACGTCTCGAGCGGCATTTCCCGCAGTGAGCCGAGCGATGCGCGCCGGTGTCCGGTTCGCGGTGGTCTTGCCATGGCTGGTTCTCGCTGGCTGCACGACAGTGCCCCGGATCGACGGACCGCAGCAACCTGTCGATCTCGCCACCTTGCAGGACTGGCATGCCAGCGGCCGGATTGCCGTCGCTGCCGCGGGAACAGGGGGTTCCGGCTCGTTCGACTGGGAACAGCGGGGAACGAAAACCGCGGTTCGCATCCAGGGTCCCGTCGGGATTGGCGGCCTGCGGCTCGAGCTGGACGGGGATGCGGTGGCCCTCGAATCCGGCGATGGCCGGCGGGTGCAAGCGGAAGCTGCGTGGACCGAACTGGAGGCGCGACTCGGGGTCCCGGTGCCTGCGCGGAACCTGCGGTACTGGTTGCTGGGCATACCGGCGCCCGGGGCATTTGAATGGCTGCCGGTTGAGCCGCCCCTGGCGACGCTCGAGCAGGATTCCTGGCAGATTGCCTACGAACGCTTTGGGGACAGTCCCCAATTCGGGGACAGTCCCCGAATGCGTTTGCCGACACGTCTCACGGCGACTAGCGGCGAATCGCGGGTGCGGATCATCATCGATCGCTGGCAGCTTGGGCCTGAGTGAGTCGTGGTCTCTTCGTGGCCGGCACCCGCCAAGCTCAATCTGTGCCTGCACATCGTTGGCCGTCGCGCTGACGGTTATCACCTGCTGCAGACGGCTTTCCAGTTCATCGACCTGTGCGACGAAATCACTTTCGATGAGCGGCCGGCCGGCGTGATCGAGCGCGTTGCGGGGCCGGTGGACATTCCTGCGGACCAGGATCTGACGGTGCGCGCGGCCCGTCTGCTTGCCGAACACACCGGGGCCAAACGCGGTGTCGCCATTGCGGTCAACAAGCGCATCCCTGTCCAGGGCGGGCTCGGCGGCGGGAGTTCCAATGCAGCCACTGTCCTCGTTGCCCTCAACGTGCTCTGGGACCTGAAACTTTCGACAGCAGAGCTGGCCGGGCTGGGATTGCGGCTCGGGGCAGACGTTCCCGTGTTCGTCCAGGGCCAGGCCGCCTGGGCAGAAGGCGTGGGCGAGCAGCTGACGCCACAGGACTTCCCGGAGGAGGTCTACCTGGTGGTTCGGCCGGACGTTGCAGTGAGTACGGCGGAGGTGTTTCAGGCCGCTGAATTGACACGAAATTCCCCCCTCACCACAATACGCGCCTTTCTGGCGGGGGGCGGTCGCAACGACTGCACTCCGGTAGTTCGACGGCGTTACAGGCAAGTCTCCGAAGCGCTTGATTGGCTTGGGGGTTTCTCGGTCGCGCGACTGACGGGAACCGGGTCGTGCATCTTTGCGGGCTTTGCCGACAGGGCTCAAGCCGAGCGCGTTCACGGGCTCTTGCCCCCGCGTTGGCAGGGTTTCGTGGTCCGGGGCTGCAACCGTTCGCCGCTGCTCGAGCGGCTCGAGGCAGTGTTGGCCTGAAGAGTTTTGCTGGGGCGTCGCCAAGTGGTAAGGCAGCGGGTTTTGATCCCGCCATTCGGAGGTTCGAATCCTTCCGCCCCAGCCATCCGGTGTCCCCGGAGTGGGTTGGTTGGTTCAAGGTCTGGAGTATTTGATGGATCGCGCCACCATGGCCGTGTTTTCGGGCAATGCGAACCTGCCGCTTGCCCACGAGATCGCACGGCACCTGACCGTTCCGCTCGGCCGGGCTGCGGTGGGCCGTTTCAGCGATGGCGAGATCACCGTCGAACTGCTCGACAACGTGCGTGGCCGCGACGTGTTCATCGTGCAGCCGACGTCCCCGCCGACCAACGAGCACATCATGGAGCTGCTCGTGATGGTCGATGCCTGCCGGCGGGCATCGGCAGCGCGCATCACGGCCGTGGTGCCGTACTTCGGTTACGCCCGGCAGGATCGCCGGCCGCGCGCCATGCGCGTGCCGATCACGGCGAAGCTGGTCGCGAACATGATTGCAAGCGCGGGCGTGAATCGACTGCTGACGGTCGACCTGCACGCCGACCAGATCCAGGGCTTTTTCGACATGCCCGTGGACAATGTGTATGCGTCGCCGGTCCTGCTGGGCGATGTGTGGAAACAGAAGTACGACGACATCGTGGTGGTGTCGCCGGATGTCGGCGGTGTGGTGCGCGCACGGGCCCTCGCGAAACGTCTCGACGATGCGGATCTCGCGATCATCGACAAGCGCCGTCCGAAGGCGAATGAGTCCGAAGTGATGAACATCATCGGTGAAGTGGCGGGCAAGACCTGCGTGCTCATCGACGACCTCATCGATACGGCCGGCACGCTGTGCCACGCGGCAGGCGCGCTGAAAGCCGCCGGCGCCAAGCGCGTCGTGGCCTACATCACCCATGCCGTGCTGTCGGGGCCGGCCGTGGAGCGGGTGACGACCTCGCAACTCGACGAACTGGTGGTCACCGACACGATCCCGTTGCGGGATGCCGCGCAGAAATGCCCGCGCATCCGGCAGCTGTCGGTCGCGGGGTTGCTGGCCGAGACGATGCGCCGGATCCGGGACGAAGAAAGCGTGAGTTCGCTCTACATAGATTGACTGGTTGATTCACCGGCTGTCCGCGCCTGGTCGCGGGACGGATGGCCGACCTAAAGTTTCCGGATGGTCCGGAAACGCCTTGACTGGAGAGATTCATGAAAACTTCTTTCGAACTCGTCGCCGAGCTTCGGAATGGCCAGGGGAAGAGTGCGAGCCGCCTCCTGCGCCGTTCCGGCAAAGTTCCGGCGATCCTCTACGGCGGGCATGCCGATGCCAGCCAGCTCGCGCTCGAGCACCAGAAACTGCTGGTGATGCTCGACAACGAGAAATTCTATTCGTCGATCCTCGCCATCAAGGTGGGCGACAAGATGCAGCCGGCAATCCTCAAGGACATCCAGCGGCATCCGGCGAAGAACGTCGTCCTGCACGTGGACCTCCAGCGTGTCCTCGACAACGAGAAGATCCGCATGACGATCCCGCTGCACTTCAGGGGAGCCGCTGGCGCGCCGGGCGTGAAGACGCAAGGTGGCATCGTGTCGCACCTGCGCAATGACGTCGAAGTGCTGTGCCTGCCGAAGGACCTGCCCGAGTTCCTCGAGATCGACATGTCCGAGATGAACATCAACGACCACAAGCGGCTGTCCGACATTCCGCTGCCCGCTGGCGTCGAGCTCGTCGATCTCACGCATGGCCGCGACACGGCAGTGGTCTCGATCCATCATCCGCGCGCCGAGAAGGAAGAGGCGCCAGTGGCCGCTGTGGCCGATGCTGCTGCTCCGGCAGCAGGTGCAGCTCCGGCTGCGGGCGACGCGAAGAAGGATGACAAGGCTGCAGGTGCGAAGCCGGCAGCGGGGGCGAAGCCGGCTGCGGCTGCTCCGAAGAAGGACGGCGGCAAGAAGTAGGGTGCAACGCTTTCGGCCATCCCGCAATGGATGGCCGAAGCGTTCTGCATTGCCGCTTCCCTAGGAGCCTGTCGGACTGAGGTTGTCGGTTGAGCGAACAGATATGGGTGATACAAGTAGATTCATGACGAGTCTGGACGAAAATAGTGAGCGGCGTTCTGCGGCGAGGCCCTCAACGGGATTGCAGGGCGAACATTCGTCTGATGTTCCAGCTCATGGTCACCAGATTCCATTCACCTTTGACGT
>JANNNQ010000208.1:0-1993 GCA_031398625.1 Pseudomonadota bacterium | reverse complement strand
CAGCGCTTGCCAAAACTGGCGTGCACCCTATCGGCGGGCGTAGATGCAGCTCATATCCTTCCTTGGGCTCTAACCGTCTGAGCTACCTCACCATTTGCGGGGGTGGGATTGTCCGAGGCAGTGCCCCGGCTGTCAAGGAATCACGAGGGGTCAGACGTTGAACCGGAAATGCATGACATCGCCTTCCTGGACGAGGTATTCCTTGCCTTCGAGCCGGAGCTTGCCGACTTCCTTGGCGCCCTGCTCGCCCTTGCAGGTCACGTAGTCGGCATAGGCGATGACCTCGGCCCGGATGAAGCCCTTTTCGAAGTCGGTATGGATGACCCCGGCCGCCTGTGGGGCGGTCGAACCCGCACGGACGGTCCAGGCCCTGACTTCCTTCACCCCGGCGGTGAAATAGGTCTGGAGACCCAGCAGCGAGTAACCCGCACGGATCACCCGGTTGAGGCCCGGCTCGTCAAGGCCGATGTCCCGGAGGAACTCGGCCCGGTCCGCCTCTTCCAGCTGCGCGATTTCCGCTTCGATCGACGCGCACACCGGCACGACGACGGCGGCTTCCTGCTTCGCAAGCTCGCGCACCGCATCCAGGTGGGGGTTGTCGGCAAAGCCATCCTCCGCAACGTTGGCGACGTACATGAGCGGCTTGAGCGTGATGAGATGCAGGTCGCGCAGCAGCCGCAGGTCGTCGGCGTCGCGAGTGAACGACCGCGCCGGACTGCCGCCGTCGAGGTGCTCGCGCAGACGCTTCAGCAGGTCACGCAGTTTGATCGCATCCTTGTCGCCGGCCTTGGCATTCTTCTCGGCGCGCACGACGGTCTTCTCGACCGTGTCGAGATCGGCGAGGGCGAGCTCCGTATTGATCACCGCGATGTCGTCGAGCGGCCGCACCTTGCCTGCGACGTGGATGACGTCATCATTCTCGAAGCAGCGCACGACATGGGCGATCGCATCCGTCTCACGGATGTGGGCCAGGAACTTGTTGCCCAGGCCCTCGCCTTTCGATGCCCCTGCCACCAGGCCGGCTATATCCACGAATTCCACCGTCGCGGGAAGGATGCGCTCGGGCTTGACGATCGCCGCCAGCACCGCGAGGCGCGGATCAGGCACCGGGACCACCCCGATGTTGGGATCGATCGTGCAGAACGGATAGTTCTCCGCCGCGATCTGCGCCCGCGTCAGGGCGTTGAATAGCGTCGATTTGCCGACATTCGGCAGGCCGACGATGCCGCACTTGATGCCCATCAGTTCCCTTGGTCCGGTGACTTGTTCGAATGCAGCTTGTTCATCGCCTTGTCGCTGCCCTCGGCGACGAAGACCGGCAGGTAATCCGCTGCATCGGCAGTGGCAGCGATGATGAGGTCTTCCTCGGCCTTCGGAGCGCGCTTGAGCACATAGTCGATGACCAGCGACTTGTCGCCTGGGTGGCCGACACCGATACGCAACCGCCAGAAATCCGCACCGAGGTGCAGGATCGTGTCGCGCAGCCCGTTGTGCCCGCCGTGGCCACCGCCCAGCTTGAAGCGGGCAACGCCGACCGGCAGATCGAGCTCGTCATGGGCAATGAGCATCTCGCCGGGCGGCACCTTCAGGTAGTCAGCGAGCGCACGGATGGAGAGGCCGCTGCGATTCATGTACGTGTGCGGCTTGAGCAGCGTGACTTCGCGTCCCGCCAGCTCGACCCGGCAGATCTCACCCTGGTATTTCGCATGCGGACGAAAACGCGCCGTGGAGCGTTCGGCCAGCTGGTCGACAAACCAGAAGCCGGCATTGTGACGGTCGTGCGCATGCCCCGGCCCCGGATTGCCGAGACCGACGATCACCTGGATGGGCGTGCCCGCCATGAAAAAACGACGCTAGCAGCCTGTCGGGCTTAGCGATGGATACAAGATCAACGGATAAGCGATAATCACGAACAGTTTCCTCTGGAATGATCTCCGCCATGAGCAACTTTCGACCGATCAACCGTGACACTGGATACTTGCTGCCGCCGTCG
>JANNNQ010000202.1:0-2100 GCA_031398625.1 Pseudomonadota bacterium | reverse complement strand
GGCCGAGCTGCCCTACTCGTTGCTGAAGAAGGTCTCGAGCCGCATCATCAACGAGGTGCGTGGCATCAACCGAGTAACGTACGACGTGAGCAGCAAGCCGCCGGCGACGATCGAGTGGGAGTGAGCGGGTAAAAAAGGCTCTGTTGAACATGGCCTGCGGGCGGCGCGCCCGGTGTCAACCTTCTCTCGGTGATGAAAGTGATCGAGCAATGATGATAATATTTGTCATCACTTTAGGGGCCGTGATGCGTCAAGTCAACGATGAGCGGGTAGCGCCTTCGGGCGTGGGCACGCTGGCCGGCACGCCCAGGGAGATCGGCGAGCAGTTGCGGCATTCCCGCGCCGAGCGCGCCATCGCCATGACTTTCGCCCATGAGAGCGAACGCACCGTACGCGCGATTGCCGATGCGCTGGGCAGCCTGGCCCCGATGGTGGCGGGCCTGATCAAGCGGCGCCAGCGCGAGGCACTGGACAAGATCGTTGATGCACTGGTGCCGACCGTGCCCCTGCCGGAGCACATGATGGTGGAGGCGCGCATGACGGCGCACGCGCGCAGCGTGGTCCTAGCCTCGGGTGACTGGCTGAGCGCAGCGCAGGTGGCTGAACTGGCGGGCTTCAGCAGCTCGAACCTCAGCGCGCAGCCGAACAAGTGGAAGAAGGAAGGGCAGATCTTTGCCATCCGCCACCAGGGCCTGGATTATTTTCCGGCCTACGGCCTGGACGCCGAGACGGGCTACAGGCCCCTGAAGTCGCTGGCGCCTGTCCTCGCGGCATTTGGGACGGGCAAGGATGGCTGGGGCCTGGCCTACTGGTTCGCCTCGGCCAACAGCTTTCTCGGCGGCAAGCGGCCTCAGGACGTGCTGCCCAAGTCGCCCGATCGAGTGCTTGCGGCGGCCGCCGACGAGATGGCCGAGATCGCCCATGGTTGACGCGGCCGGCGCAAGCCGTCCGCGGCGCACCGGCGCGTCGAAGTCGAAGGCCGTGTTGGCCAGCGCTGTGCCGGACCCGCCAGCGGTTCTGCACATCACCCCAGCGAGTTGGAAGGCTGGCGCTGCGCTCCACCGCGTTCACCTCAATGCTTACGCGGCAGAGGCGTTCAACCCAGGCATCAAAGGCAACGCCAGGTTCAGCCCAATCGTCAACGCCGCCGGAAAGCCGATCCCGACGCTCTACGGCGGCACCAGCTTCAACTGCGCGGCCATGGAAACCGTCTTCCACGACGTGCCCTTCGCGCCCGGACTGAAGACCTACGCCAGGCACAAGCTTGAAGGACAACTGCACTCGGTGCTGGCCTCCACGACGGCACTGACCCTGGCCGATCTGCGCAATGTGCCGCTGCGCAAGCTGGGTGTCGAGCGCAAGGAGTTGATCGACGCCGAGAAGGACACCTACGGCCAGACCCGCAAGTGGGCCGCCGCGATCCATGCGCAGCACGCGCACATTCAGGGCCTGTGCTGGACCTCGCGGCAGGACGACAGCGCCATGGCGGTGATGCTGTTCGGCGACCGCATTGGCGCAGGCGTGTTGACGCGACGGGGGGCTTCGCGCGCCTTGCTCGACGATGGGCCGGCTTACATGGAACTCCTGACCCTGGCCGACATGATCGGCGTGCGCGTTGTTGCCGCGCAAGCGTGAACGCAAGCATGAACACACCGCGAGCAGATGCCTATGACTGCGGGTCTTGTGGCCACACATCGGCGATGGACCAACATGAACCTGGATGAGACCAGTTGGATGGATAGGACAGAGGCAGGGCCGCTTGTCGGTATCGGTGGCGGTACCAAGAAGCCTGCGTCGGTTCGCACGCCTTGCGACGCTCGGGCATCTCTGTTCGTGTTGACAATCGAGTGGGAGTAGATTGTCTTCGTGTCAGGTCGAGCTCTTGTGCGCGTTTCCAGGTGAGTGCACTTATCGTCAGTCAGATTCCGTTCGAAGAGGCGAAGCCGGCTCTATTCCGGCGATGACCCGATCGAGCGCGACCGCAAAGTGGCTCTCATACGAAATGCCCTCCAGATGCGGCAGCACAGCGGTGAACAGCGGCAACTTGCCCGGGTTCTTGCGGATCAGCGCGCCGACCCGCGTGCGGTTCAACACCGGGTT
>JANNNQ010000157.1:0-9132 GCA_031398625.1 Pseudomonadota bacterium | reverse complement strand
CCGCTGTCTGCCAGGCGCGATTGTCGCGATTACTCGGGAAGTATCGGGCGCGAGGGCTTCATCATGGCGAGCTTGAGTTTCGAGAAAAAATACCGCGTCCGCGGGGGCACGCTGGTGGGTGGCGACCTGTTCGACTTCTGGGTCGAACAGGTCGCCACCCACCAGCGTGCCCCCGCGGACGCGGTATTTTTTCTCGAAACTCAAGCTCGCCATGATGAAGCCCTCGCGCCCGATACTTCCCGAGTAATCGCGACAATCGCGCCTGGCAGACAGCGGACGAACATGGCAATACGGTCCAGTGTGCGTCCGCTGTCCTTCGCCTCTTGCGTCAGTTCAGTGACGCCACCCTCTCCGGAGTCGGGGAAATCTCCTGCACCGCCGCTGCGGGCGATGCGCTGGATCCCTCTATCCAGTTGAACTTGTTCGTGCTGAGCAGGATGAAATGAATCAGCAATGCGAGCACGAACAGGAACGTGAACAGGGCTATCAACACTCTGCGTGGATCGAACAGCAGCCAGATGCGCCACATTTTCCAGTCTCCTTAAGTCTTTAGCAGTGATGCGGAATGACCTGGCGGCAGGTCACAGCCACGGACGCCACTGCCACACCAGGAAGTGGGCAACGATGGCAATCAATGTGAAAACGATGAAGCTCGTCACGAAGATCCCGTGAAACTCCTTCGCCTCGTTTTCGGTCAGGCCCGACAGCGAGCCTCGTCTCTCTTCAGCCATTTACATGACCTCCTCAACAGACCTTGCGGTCGTTACCGCGCATGTCCCGCGCGGCAGGGATCGTCATGGCGGACCCGGCCACCATCACGAACCTTGCATCCCGGGGCCCTTCCGGCCCCGGGCACTGACTCTTCCCTGCACAGCGGGCGGCGGGCACGCGGCAGGCGCCTGCGTCGCAGCTGGCACCAGGTGACGAGGGGGATCATGGTGTTCCCACCCGTCCGCCAGGAACGGCCTGCCGTACCCGGTCGGCATCCACTTCCCCGGCACCCGCGCGCCGTGCGGCGCGCTCGGCATCATCCCGCAGCCGCTTTGCCGCCGAGATCCTGACCAGCACGGGCTGCGACTCGACATAGATATCGAAGGTCTCCTTCGCGGCATCGCTCCAAGACAGCTCCTGGTGCTGGCGCGCCGGCGTGGGATCGACCTTGTCGAGCTCGCTCCCCAGGGGCAGGATGTGGAACAGCGCATCGAAGAGCGCATTGCACACCTCCTGAACCAGGTAGGTGGCACCGCTGTAGCCCATGAACGGCGTGCCGGTATGGCGGCGGATGATCGCCCCGGGAAACGACGCCGGGATGTACATGCAACGCGCACCACTCTCGGCTGCATACATGCGCTCGTTATAGCTGCCGAACAGCACGAGCGGCGGCCTGGCACGAATGGCTTCGCGCACGGCTTCGTTGTCCGGCTTGACGCCGGCCTTGCGCGCGAACGCGAACTGGCAAGGCAGCCCCATCTCCGTCTCGAGGAAATGACGCACGCCGCGGGCATAGGTTTCGTTGGCGACGATGGCGAAACTGGCGGTACCGAAGAAATCCTGCGTGACCGAACGCCAGAGATCCCACAGTGGCTTGATGGTCGTGTGCTTCTCGCGTTCGATGAAGGGTTCGGGATCGAGCCCGAGCAACTCACCGAGCTTGCGCAGGAACTTGGTGGTGCTGTGCAGGCCGATCGGTGCCTGCAGGTAGGGTCGCTCCAGCGTTTCACACAGCAGGCGACCAAATTCGCGATACAGGCAGACGTTGACGTCGGCGTCCACGAGTCGCGGGATGTCCGTCAGATGGCTGCCGAGCGGGAACGCGAGATTCACCTCCGCGCCGATGCCTTCCACCAGCCGCCGGATCTCCGCGAGATCCGAAGCCGTGTTGAACTGCCCGTAGATGGGACCGATGAGGTTGACGCGCGGCTTCTCGCCCGCGGCCCGGGGCTTGCGTTCCGGAATCCGCTTCCTGCCGTACTGCGTCCAGAGCCAGCACATCGCGCGGTTCGCACTCTGCCACTGGTCCTCGTCGATCGTGCGCGGCAGGAAGCGCTGGATGTTCGTGCCCGCTGGCGTGACGCCCCCGCCGATCATTTCCGCGATCGATCCCGTCACCACCACGCAGGGGCTGTCCGGGTCGAGCGTGCGATGCGCGCGTTTCATCGCGGCCTCGGTACCGTGCTGGCCGAGCTCTTCCTCCGAGATGCCGGTAACGACGATGGGCAGCTCGTGGGGCGGCAACGCATCGGTGTAGTGCAGGACGGAGGTGACCGGCAGGTTCTCGCAACCGACCGGCCCGTCGATGATGACCTGCAGGCCCTTGATGGCGGTGAATACGTACACCGACCCCCAGTAGCCGCCTGCCCGGTCATGATCGATGACGAGCATCAGATCATCTCCTCGGCTTTGCGCTTTGCATTCTGCTTGGCCAGCGAACGCCGATACTGCTCGCGGTACTCCGTGCGGTCCTGGGGGACGTCCTCCCAGATCCCCGCCGCGTCGCCTGCACCGACGCCTGCGAAGAAGCTCTCGAACTCCTGGAAGCGCGCCTTGTTGCCGAGCGCGGCGTTGACGACCTGCGCGAGGGAGCCTGCACCAGCGGCCCCCATCAGCGGACGGGCCGAGATCAGGTTGGTGAAATACAGGGCGGGGATGGCACGCTGCTTTGCATACTGCACGACCGGCGTGGTGCCGATCGCGAGCTCGGGCTCGAACTCGCGGAGGGCGGCAATGTCCTGCTCCAGCGAGGCACGATACTGTACCCGCACACCGCGGGCTTCGAGCCACTCGCGATCCGGATCGGACCACACCGTACGCGGGCACGCCGATCCGACGTAGCGCAGGTCGGCACCGCTTTCGATCAGCAACCTCGCGACCAGCAGCTCGGAACCCTCGTAACCCGAGAGCGTAATCCGTCCCTTGATGGGTGCGCCCGCCAGGGCTCCGGCAATCGCCGGCAGCCATTTGTTCTTGGCGGCATCGACCTTTTCACGAGCAATGCCGCAGGCCTCGCCGATGGCATCGAGCCATGCCGCCGTACCCTCCCGTCCTACCGGCGCCGAGCCCACGATAGCCCGGCCCGCTGCCTCGAACTCCCGGAACGAAGCCGTGTAGAAAGGATGAATCGCTGCGACGACGGCACAGTCGAGCGCGGCATAGAGCTCACGCCATTCCCGGGTCGGCACGACCGGACCTGCCGCCAACCCCAGCGGTTCCAGCAGCATGCCGATGCCAACCGGATCCGCAGGGAACATCTCACCGACCAGGGTGACCGTCGGCTTGCTGCTGATGCCGGCACGCGGTGCCTGCACAGGACCCTGTTCAGCCTCGGTGCGCGCGTACTTCAGCATCGCTCCTGCGAGTACATCCTTGGCTTCGGCGTGCGTTGGAATGCCGAAACCGGGAACATCGATACCGATGATGCGGACGCCGTTGATCTCCTTCGGTAGCAACCGCAATGGCACGCCTGAAGCCGTCGGGACGCACAGGTTCGTAATGACGATCGCATCGTACTTGTCCGGATCCGCCATGCCGAAGACGGCCTCCCGGATATCCTCGAAGAGCTTGCCGGTGACGAGCGTCTCGGAGTTGAAGGGGACGTAACCCACGCTACGCCTGGCGCCGTAGAAATGCGAAGTGAAAGTCAGGCCGTACACGCAGCAGGCCGAACCGGACAGGATGGTTGCCGTGCGCCTCATGCGCAGCCCGACGCGCAACGAGCCGAACGCCGGGCACATGCTTTGTGGCTGGTCGTGTGGGCCGAGTGGATAGTCGGCTGCATACTGGTCGAGGACTTCGCTCTTGCCGGCAGCGGCGGCGGCACGGCGCATCTCATCGCGACCGGCATGACACCCGATACCGGTGTTCCCGGCTGGCGCGTCGACTGGCCCGGTATTGAGGGTAGCGGTGCTCATCAGACGGTGTCGTAGACGACTTCCAGCGTCGCCTTCTCGAGATGGGTCTTGCCGCACATGTCCGCGAGCGTTGCCGGCTCGAGCTTGACGCCGCGGCCGACTGCCTCGCCCTTGAAGAGCCCGAGCAGGCCATCCTGCTGCAGGGGCTTCGGACGGACTGGCGGCGCATCCGCCACGTTCTGTGCGAGTTCCTCGAACACGGGTGCCCACGCGTCCCCGGGACGACCGATGATTTCGTAGTTGGCACTCTTGCGGCGGATGTCATCGTGAGCGGGAATCGCGGCCAGGACCGGGATGCCGACCGCAGCGGCAAAGGCCTGGGCCTCGCCCGTGCCGTCATCCTTGTTGATGACCATGCCCGCGACCCCCACGTTGCCGCCGAGATTCCGGAAGTAGTCGACTGCGGAACACACGTTGTTCGCGACGTACAGTGATTGCAGGTCGTTCGAACCGACGACAATCACCTTCTGGCACATGTCGCGGGCGATCGGCAGCCCAAAACCGCCGCACACCACATCCCCGAGGAAGTCGAGGAGGACATAGTCGAAGCCCCACTCGTGGAAGCCGAGTTTCTCCAGCAGCTCGAAGCCGTGGATGATGCCGCGCCCACCGCAGCCGCGCCCCACCTCCGGCCCGCCAAGTTCCATTGCGAACACGCCGTCGCGCTTGAAGCACACGTCGCCGATGGCGACCTGCTCGCCAGCGTGCTTTTTCTTCGCCGAAGTCTCGATGATCGTGGGGCAGGCACGGCCGCCGAACAGCAGCGACGTGGTATCGCTCTTCGGGTCGCAGCCGATGAGCAGGACCTTCTTACCCTGCTGGGCCATCATGTAGGAGAGGTTGGCGAGCGTGAAGCTCTTGCCGATGCCTCCCTTGCCGTAGATCGCGATGACCTGCGTTGCCTTCGTCGCGGTCCCCGAAGCCACCGGATCGGGTTCCTGCGCTGCCTCCGCGCGCAGCTGGTTGATGCGGGCCTGCTCCTTGAGCAACGCCATTGAACTTGCCGCTGTGCTCATGCGCACGCTCTCCAGTCGAGGATCATTTTCAGGCACGTGGGATCGTTGAAGGCGGTGCGATACGCGCCTGAAGCATCGCTGGCTGCCTCGCGATGGGTGATGAGCCCCTTGAGGTCGAGACGGCCGGCTTCCACGAGGTGCTTGACCGCCCAGAGGTCCTGCTCGCGCCATTCGGCGGCGACGCGGAGCCGGGCCTCACGCATGAAGGCAGGTGGAAACGCGAATGCCAGCGGCTCGCTGTAGAAGCCGGCGAGGATGATTTCGCCACCCGGGGCCAGTCTGGCCACCAGGGAATCGAGTATCTGGCTGTCGCCACTGACATCGCAGATGCAGCGGTAGTCGCGGCGTTCATCCGTGTCCGGATGGATCACGCGATAGCCGCTCGCGCCATCGACACGGGCAGCATTGCGTTCCCAGACGACGGGTGCGCCGCCTCCCAGCACTGCCAGTCGCGCCAGCAACCGGCCGAGCACGCCATGACCGATGATGAGATCCGGCTGCACCGCACCGGGAGCGGCCGTGACGTGGTATGCCGTCGCGGCCAGCGCCAGCAGCACCCCTTCCTCACCCAGCTGAATGTCGAGGGGAACCACACGCAAACCCGGAACGACAACACGCTGCGCAGCACCGCCAAACAGGCCGCGCACGCTACCGAAGCAGCGGGAGCCGGGAACGAATACGCGCTCGCCAATGCTGCGACCGGAGTCGGGACCGACACTGGTGATGCGTCCGACCGATTCATAGCCCGGCACGAGTGGGTAGCCGAGGCCAGGGAACGGCGGCATGCGCCCGGCCCAGAGCAACCGCTCCGTGCCGGTGCTGATGCCACTCCACTCCATATCCACGACGACATCGGCATCGCCCGGCGAGTCAAGCTCAAGGCGGCGGAGTTCCAGCTGCTCCGGTTCCCGCAGGACGACGGCGAGGGCATGGAGAAGCGGCGGCGAATCCTGCGGATTCATTGGGTCGTGCGGAACCTTGTAGTTCGATGTGCAGCGGGCGTCACGTGACCAAGTGTCACGATACTATTACTGCTTCTGATGTCAAGCTGGATTAACACTTTTGTTGGTCACCCGGCAGGCCGACGGGCACTCAGCAGGCCGGTTTGCAGCGCTTGCGCCGTAGGCCGCAGCCGGACATCGACGAAGCCGGCGCGCCGCAGCAGCTGCGTGAGCTCGGCTTGCGTGCGTGCACGTCCCTGCCCCATCGCGAGAAAGTAGAACGCGAAGTACGCAGCTCCCACGGTTTCGGCTCCGGGCGTGTTGGCCAACGGCTCTGCGATCAGGACCGTGCCGCCAGGGGGCAACGCCTGCAGGACATTGGCCAGCAGCGTGAGCACGGCTGCATCGTCGTGGTCATGCAGGACACGAATGAGCGTCACGAGGTCTGCCCCGCCCGGCAACGGACCGGCCAGAAAATCGCCCCCGGCCACGCTCGCCCGACGTCCAAGCCCCGCGGCGGCGAACCGCGCCTGGGCTCGCACCACCACCGAGGGCAGATCGAACAGCTGCAGTTCAAGATGGGGAGCACGCTCGGCCACTGACAGCAGGAACCCGCCCTCGCCCCCACCCACATCGAGCACGCGGCGGTGGCGATGCACCGGATACCCATCCAGCACTTCTGCCGCGACCAGCGGTTGCGAGTCGGTCATCAGCGTCGTGTAAGCAGCCGTCTCTGTCGCATCGAGGGCGGCCGGGGCGCCGTTCCGCGCGTACGCCCAGTAGTCTGCCAGCTCCGTCCTGACGACCGTGCCGCGCAGCAACGCGACCGGATCGCCGAGATCGCGATACAGCATCGGGTGATGCCGGATCATGGCAAGCACTGCGGGATTGGCGGACAACGCGGCACCCAGTATGCCGAGACCGAAGCGATCGCCGGAAGTGCGCTCCAGCAGCTGCAGGCTGGCAGCCGCCTCGAGCAACCGCCGGCTTGCATCGACAGACAGGCCGCAGCGGGCGGCCACCGTGGCACTATCCTGCGGCCCTTCGCCCAGCACCTCGAAGACACGCAGCTGCACGCAACTGAGGAGGATCTGGGAATAGACGAAGCCGGCGCAGAGATCGAACAGCGCGCGGGCATGCTGGCGCGCGAACGGACGGGTAAGGGGAAAACGCGCAGCCCAGGACTGGAAGCGCGGGCTCGCCAGCCAGCGATTGCGGATACCGAGCAGCTTGCCTGCCCACGCTGCTGACAGTGCCCGTCCTTCAGGCATCTGCGGCAGCGTGGCTTCGGACCGGCTCATGCAGCCGGTCTGGACAGCTTGCGTGGCAGCAGTCGCTGGGTTTCCGCAAGGATCTGCGTGCGCAGTTCGACGGCGCCGGGACACGGCGGCATTGAATCGAGCGCCGCACCCACCAGGGTCTCCAGCCGCGCAAGGGCGCCTGCCAGGCCAAGCTGGTGAACCGCATTGGGCCGCCCTAGCAATTCGTCCTGACCCGCAGGCTTGCCGAGCTCCTCCGCTTCCGCATGACAGTCGCGGATATCGTCGGCGACCTGGTAAGCCTCGCCGATGTGCTCTCCCATCGTGTGCCAGGGACCGGCCTCGGCTCCGGCCGCTGCCGCACCGGCGGCCATGGCTGCGCCGAACAGGGCCCCGGTCTTGGCCTTCTGGTATTCGGACAGTCCCACCTGCGGTTCGCATTCCCACGCCTGGCCCGCAACGATCCCGCACGGCAGTCCGGAACCGCGGGCGATGATGGTGAGCAGCATGGGCAAGCGCCCTGGCATGGCATCGCCGGCCCGCGCCAGTGCCTGGAACGCGAGGACGATGAGCGCATCGCCCGTGAGTACCGCAATGCGCTCGCCGAAAGCACGCGGTACGGATGGACGACCCCTGCGCAGCGCCGCGTCGTCGAAACACGGAAGGTCGTCATGGACCAGCGAAGCACAGTGAAGCAGTTCGATGGCCGCGGCAGCGGCGGTCGCGCAGACCGGAGTTTCATCACCGCAGGCACGGGCAACCGACAGGCAGAGCCGCGGCCGGATGCGCGCTCCGCCGGGAAAGACCGCATAGCGCACTGCCGCCATGAGTCCCGGGGGAGAGTTGACGCTCTCGGCCCGATCGATCACCTGTGCCAGCACCCGCTCGACCCGCTCGACCGCATTCACAGTAAGCCTCCGCGCCATTCGATGTCCGGAGTTGTAATCTGTACTTGTCAATTTACACTGTAATCGAATATAGACACCACGGTGCCCACCGTCAACGGCCATCAGGAAATTCGTGACCACGCAGCGAGTCGTCATCGTCGGAGCCGGTATCGCGGGCCTGGTCGCGGCTGCGGAACTTGCGGCCCGCGGCCTCGCGGTCACCGTCGTTGAACGGGCCGCGACGCCGGGCGGCAAGCTGCGTGAAGTGCGCATCGGGAGCGAAGCGCTCGACGCGGGCCCCACCGTGTTCACGCTGCGTTCGATCTTCGAGGAAGTCTTCGCGGCCGCCGGCGCTTCCTTGAGCGACTTCCTCACGCTGCAGCCCGCACAGGTGCTCGCCAGGCACGCGTGGGATGACCGCGGCCACCTGGATCTGTTCGCCGACATCGGGCGCTCGACGGCGGCCATCGGCGATTTCGCAGGCGCCGGCGAAGCGCGACGCTTCCAGGAATTCACTGCCCGTTCGCGACGCATCTACCGGACCCTGGAGCACTCCTTCATCCGCTCGAACCGGCCAAGTTTGCCCGGCCTGTTGCGTCACGCAGGCTGGCGTGGACTCGGGGCGCTTGCCGGCATCAATCCGTTTGCGACGCTCTGGCGGGCGCTGGGTGACCATTTCCACGATCCACGCCTGCGACAGCTGTTCGGCCGCTATGCGACTTACTGCGGTTCGTCTCCATTCCGCGCCCCGGCGACCCTGATGCTCGTTGCGCATGTCGAACAGGAAGGCGTCTGGACCGTGGCTGGCGGCATGCACCGGATCGCGAGTGCCCTGGCGCAGCTTGCGGCCCGCCATGGCGCCACCTTCCGCTATGCGAGTGAAGCCCGCGAAGTACAGCTTGAGGCAGGCCACATCGCCGGCGTCGTGCTACGGAGCGGCGAACGACTGCCTGCGGACTCCGTGGTCATGAACGCGGACATCGCTGCAATCAGCGTCGGCCGCTTTGGCGGTTCGATCATCAGCGCCGTGCCGCCGCAGCCGCCCCGGAACCGTTCCCTCTCCGCGCTGACCTGGAATCTCGTGGCGCGGACGCACGGCTTTCCGCTCCTGCGCCACAGCG
>JANNNQ010000156.1:0-1798 GCA_031398625.1 Pseudomonadota bacterium | reverse complement strand
GCGTCTGCGTGAGTTCGAGGTTGCGTTGCGTGGCCGGCGGCAGGTCGATCAGCTCGCTTGCCCGCTCGACCTGCAACGTGCGCACGTGCGCCAGCGCCTGGCCTTGCGTGTGCTCGGCGTAGCTCAACAGCGCCGCAGCCGCGGCCTGCGCGGCCGGCATCTCCTGCGCGTTGAAACCGGCCAGGCTGGCCACGCCGAGTTGCGCGCACAGCTTGCGCTGGCCGAGCGCGGCGTCGAACTGCCAGGCGGGGCGGTGCGTGACGGCGGTCTTCGCTTGCTGCAAGGCGCCCGGTACGCGCTCGCGATCGACCAGCGTTTCGGCGGCACCCAGCCGCGCCAGCCAGCCCGGCAGTTCGCGTTCGCTGCATTCGCTCAGGAAGAGCTGTCCGCTGCTGAGGCCCAGCCACGCCAGGCCCCAGGTCGCGCCTTGCAGGCTGAGCGCCAGCAGCAGCGAATCGCTCTTGTCGGCCAGCAGCGCGCTGTCGGTCACGGTGCCCGGCGTGACCACGCGCACGACCTTGCGTTCGACCGGGCCCTTGGCGGTGGCCACGTCGCCGACCTGCTCGCAGATCGCCACCGCCTCGCCGAGCTTGATCAGCCGCGCGAGATAGGTTTCGAGCGCATGCACCGGCACGCCGGCCATCGCGATCGGCTCCCCGGCCGACTGGCCGCGGCTCGTCAGCGTGATGTCGAGCAACTGATTGGCGCGCCGCGCGTCGTCGAAGAACAACTCGTAGAAGTCGCCCATCCGGTAGAACACGAGCGTGTCGGCGAACTCGGCCTTGATGCGCAGGTACTGCTGCATCATCGGCGTGTGAGCCGCGAGCGCTTGTTCGCTCATTGCGCGTTCGCGCTGGAACGATCAGCCGAGGTCGGCCTTGCGGATGCGTACCGCCGCTCTGGGCGGCGGCGCGGCGTCGATCGCGCTGACGGTCGCGTTGACGGTCGCGTTGACGGGGAAAGTGACGGCCGTTGCAACGGCGCGATCGAGCACTGCCTCTGGCGTGTCTGACGGCAGGGCAGGCGCCGCGCCCGCCACCGCGCCCGCGGCGCGCTCCTCGGCGACGCGTGAGTACGGCGCCAGGATGCTGACCAGTTGCGCGTAGACCTTCGGATTCCCGGCCACCACTTCACGCTGGTACAAATAGTCGGCCTCGCCGGTGAAGTTGCCGACCAGGCCGCCGGCCTCGGTGACCAGCAGCGAGCCGGCGGCCACGTCCCAGGGCGACAGGCCGGTCTCGAAAAAACCGTCGGTAAAGCCCGCTGCCACGTAAGCCAGGTCGAGTGCCGCCGCGCCAGGCCGGCGCAGGCCGGCGGTGCGCTGCATCACATCGGTCATCATGCGCAGGTAGTTGTTGAAGTCGTCCCCCGGCCGGAAGGGAAAGCCGGTGGAGACCAGGCATTGCTTGAGCTCGGTGCGTTTGGAGACGCGAATTCGCCGCTCGTTCATGTAGGCGCCGCGCCCGTTGGTCGCAGTGAACAGGTCGTTGCGGCTGGGGTCGTAGATCACGGCCTGCTCGACCTTGCCCTTGACGGCCAGCGCGATGCTGATGCAATAAACGGGGAAGCCGTGGATGAAGTTGGTGGTGCCGTCCAGCGGATCGATGATCCAGACGAAATCGGAGCCTTGCGCGCCGTGCGTCTTCCCCGACTCCTCGGCCCAGATTGCGTGATGCGGGTAGGCGGTGAGCAGTGTCTCGATGATGACCGCTTCGGCCGCGTGGTCGACCTCGGTCACGAAGTCGTTGACCTGCTTTTGCGAGACCCGCACCGATTCAACATCGAGCGCGGCGCGGTT
>JANNNQ010000095.1:0-3222 GCA_031398625.1 Pseudomonadota bacterium | reverse complement strand
GCGGGCCATGCGCCCTGCAAGGGAATCACTGTCACTCAGTTATGAAACACTCAATAATCCGGCTACAAGTTCACATCTCCAGCATTGGCGCGGCTTCCAGGGCGAAAACGGCTGTGAAGCCGCGCCAGTGCTGGACTTTGTTCGTGGATTCGCAATATCTGCGATATTCTTGCGTGGCGCAGGCTCAGCGCCCGGCGCTCACCCGCCAGACCACATTGCCCACATCGTCGGCCACCAGCAACGCGCCGCGCTTGTCGAGCGCCAC
This sequence comes from Pseudomonadota bacterium, assembly GCA_031398625.1. Taxonomy (GTDB): domain Bacteria; phylum Pseudomonadota; class Gammaproteobacteria; order Steroidobacterales; family Steroidobacteraceae; genus CAIUGU01. Next base: position 2,957 of record JANNNQ010000095.1, on the reverse strand, counting down.
ACCCACCGGGCGGCCGAGGGCGTCGCCTTCGGGTGTGAGAAACCCAGTGAGCACATCGACCGGCGGGCCGCTGGGCTTGCTCCCACTGAACGGCACGAAGATCACCTTGTAGCCGCTGTGGGGCTTGCGGTTCCACGAGCCGTGCTGGCCGATGAACATGCCGCTGGCAAACGGCGGCGGCAGGGTGTTGCCCTCCGACCAGGCCAGGCCGAGCGAGGCGGTGTGCGGGCCGAGCGCGTAATCGGGCACCACCGCCTTGGCCACGAGATCGGGCCGCGGCGGCTTCACGCGCTCGTCGACATGCTGGCCGTAGTAGCTGTAGGGCCAGCCGTAGAAGGCGCCGTCGCGCACGGAACTCAGGTAGTCGGGCACCAGATCGCTGCCGATCTCGTCGCGCTCGTTGACCACCGTCCACAGCACGCCCGACGGATCCCAGGCCATGCCGTTGGGGTTGCGCAAGCCCGAGGCAAAGATGCGGTTGGCGCCGGTCTTGGTATCGACCTCCCAGACGGCCGCGCGGCCGGTTTCGATCTCCATGCCCTTCTCGGCCACGTTGCTGTTGGAGCCCACCGTCACGTAGAGCTTGCTGCCGTCTTTGTTGGCGATGACGTTCTTGGTCCAGTGGTGGTTGATGCCCGCCGGCAAGTCGACCACTTTGATGGCCGGCGCGCTGATCTGCGTGTCGCCTTCCTTGTACGGAAACTTCACCAGCGCATCGGCATTGGCCACGAAGAACTCGCCACCCACGAGCGCCATGCCGAAGGGCGAGGTGAGGCCTTGCAGAAAGACGCTGCGCACCTCGGCCACGCCATCGCCATTGGCATCGCGCAGCAGGGTGATGCGGTTGGCGCTGGGCACGCGCGCGCCCGCCTTGGCCATCACCTTGCCCATCACCCAACCGCGGATGCCGCCGCTGTCACTGCCCTCGGGCTTGGGGGGCGCATTCGATTCGGCCACCAGCACGTCGCCGTTGGGCAGCACGTAGACCCAGCGCGGGTGGTCGAGCTTGTCGGCGAACAGGCCGACCGTGGAGCCCTCGGCGGTGACCGGCTTGCCACCCGGCGGCCAGCCCTTGGCCGGCGCAATGTTCAGCGTGGGGATGAGCGTCTTGTTGGGCGCGGGCAATTTCGGAGACGGCCCGGTGCCGTCAGACACCGGCAAGGTGGCCGTTTCACCGCAGGCCACCAGGGCCAGCGCGGCAGCGATCAACGCGGCGGTGGATTGAATGGACATGGCGGCCTCGTTGAGCTGGGGTCAGCATGCATCAGCAAGGTGCATGCCGAACGAATCAGCGCTTGTTCAGCGCAGCGTGGCGAGGTAGGCCGCCATGTCTCGCGCGCTCGATTCCGACACGCCCAGCGCCGGCATCGCGGTGTGCGGATCGATGGCGTGCGGGTCGCGTATCCACCGCACGAGTTGCTCGGGCGTGTTGGGTACCGCCCCCGCGATCAGCTGGCGCCGCGCCAGGCCTTCGAGCGGCGGGCCCACATGCACCCGCGCGCCGGCCAGGCCGGGGATGATGTGGCAGGCGGTGCAGGCGTGCTGGTGCAGCGCGAGCTTGCCGCGCTCGGCATCGGGCGCTGCGTTGAGTTCATCCACTGGCGTTGCCGCGCACGACGCAGCCGACGCGGCCAGCACGGCCTGGAACTGCTGCGGGTTCAACTGCGGCAGGCGCTGCAGAAACGCCACCACCGCCCACAGATCGTCGTTCGACAAACGGTAGCGCCACGCGGGCATGCCGCTCATCTTGATGCCTTCGCGCGTGATCCAGTACAGCTCGCGTGCATCCCAGCGCGCCGCCGCATCCACCAGCGGGCCGGGCAACGGCTGCATGCTCAGGCCGATCTCGCCCTGCGCCACGCCGGGGCCGCCGTGGCACTGCTGGCACTTGTCGCGGTAGCAGATGGCACCGCGCTGCACTTGCGGCTCGGCGCCCAAGGGCGGTGGTGGGCTGAGTTCGCGCGCACGCCGCTTGACCGAATGCGCCATGGTCGTCTCCAGCAGCGAGTACACCGGCTGCGTGTGCTGCGCGGTGACGCTGATGTCGTAGAAACCGCCCGCAATGAACAGCGCGCCGCCGCTAGCTGCCAGCAGCATCGCCACCAGCAAAGTAGTGACAACCAGGGTGAAGCGCCGCCAGCCCACGCGTAATTCTTTCGGCACACCCGGTGGTGGGTTCGTAGGCTTTACCGAAGGCGAATCGGGTGCTGGCATGGGAGCGGGTGTTGGAACACTTCTTGATGGGTAGGGGGATGCGTACCGCCCTGCCGATGAATCGCAAGTTGTGTTCCCTCGGCGCGATGGTGTTCATGGCGGCCGGTTGCGCACCGGCCAATCCCGATGAACGCGGCCGCCAGTTGCTCGCGCAGCACCACTGCGGCAGCTGCCATGTGATCCCCGGGGTGCCGGCGGCGCAAGGGCAGATCGCCATCACCTTGAAGGCCTTCGGCCGGCGCAGCTACATCGCCGGGCGCGTGCCCAACACCGATGAGAACCTCGCGCGCTGGCTGGTGGAACCCACCGCGCTGGTGCCTGGCACCGCGATGCCAGCGATGGGCGTCTCGCCCGCCGATGCGCGCGAGATGACGGCCTACCTGCGGAGCCTGCGTTGACCAACTGGCCTTCGGTGCTGGCGCCAGCCTCGCCCTCGGCGGCGCACGCGGCCAGCGTGTCGTGGGTGTTGATCGTCGGCGCCGGCATCGTCTTCGCGCTGGTGATGAGCGTATTGGTCTGGGCGCTGCTGCGACGTCAACGCACACCCGCGAATCTCAGGATCTGGCTGCTTGGGGCAGGCGTTTTCTTTCCGGCCACAGTGCTCTCGGGCCTGATGGTGTGGGTGTACGGGGGCGACAGCCGAATGAGCGCATCGCACGACAAGCACGCGCTGCTGGTGACCGTGACCGCGCACAACTGGTGGTGGGACGTGCGCTACCGCGATCCGGCCAGCGGCCGCGAAG
>JANNNQ010000019.1:0-8586 GCA_031398625.1 Pseudomonadota bacterium | reverse complement strand
GCCAACAGCAACGGGTCGCGGCCGCGCGGGCGCTGCTCGGCAGCCCCGAACTGTTGATTGCGGATGAGCCGACGTCGGCGCTCGACGCCGCTACGCGTGAGTCGTTCCTCGACCTGCTGATGCAGGAATGTGCAGCAGCAGGAACCTCGGTGCTGTTCGTCAGCCACGACGCCTCCTTGAGCCGGTTGTTCGACCGGTCCGTTGCGTTCGCGCGTCTCAACCGGACGGCGGCATGATCGCGTTGCGGCTTGCCTTCGCCAGCCTCTGGAATCGCCGCGGGACGGCACTGCTCACCGTACTCGGCATCGCCGTGAGTGTTGCCCTGCTGCTCGGCGTGGAGAAGCTGCGTACCGATGTCCGCTCGAGTTTCGCCAATACCGTCTCCGGTGCCGACCTCATCGTGGGCGCCCGCAGCGGCTCGATCAACCTGCTGCTGTATTCGGTGTTTCGCCTGGGGGAAGCCACGAACAATGTCTCGTGGTCGGTGTACCAGCGGGTGGCGGCGCACCCCGATGTCGCCTGGACCATTCCGCTTTCGCTGGGCGATGCGCATGACGGTTTCCGCGTGCTCGGCACGACCCTCGACTACTTCGAGCACTACCGCTTCGCGCAGACGCGGGCGCTGGAATTCGTGGCGGGCCAGGCTTTCACGGACCTGCACGATGCCGTGATCGGGGCGGAAGTGGCGGCGAAACTCGACTACGCGGTGGGCCGGCAGATCGTTCTCGGCCACGGCCTGGGCGACGTCAGCTTTGCCAACCACGACGCGGATCCGTTCACGGTCAGCGGCATCCTCGCGCGGACCGGTACGCCCGCGGATCGTACTGTTCACGTCAGCCTCGAAGCGATCGAAGCGATCCACGCGGCCGAGCGCGCGCCTTCTTCGTTTGCTCCCGGCGCGGACGGCGAACCCGGGGCGCTCACGCCCGACTCGATCACCGCTTTCATTGTGGGACTCGATAATCGGGCAGCCGTCTTCCAGATCCAGCGCGCCATCAACGAGTTCCGCGGCGAGGCCCTGCTGGCGATCCTGCCTGGCGTCGCCCTGCAGCAGCTGTGGGAAACCGTGGGGATAGCGGAGTCGGCCTTGCTGGTCGTCGCAGCGTGCGTCGTCATTGCAGGACTGCTTGGCATGCTGACCGCCATTCTCACGAGCCTGAACGAGCGGCGTCGCGAGATGGCGATCCTGCGCTCGGTGGGAGCGCGCCCCGGATTCGTGTTCCTGCTGCTGATGAGCGAAGCCGCGTTCCTGGGACTCGCTGGCGTGCTGCTCGGGATGGCGCTGCTCCATGGATCGCTCGCACTGCTGCGCCCGCTGATTGAAGCGCGCTATGGACTGTTCCTGTCCACGGCAGGGCCCGGTGGATTCGAGCTGGCATTGGGAGCCGCCGTCATCGTCGCGGCCCTGGTCGCGGGAGCGGTCCCGGCGTGGCGCGCCTACCGGAATACGCTTGCCGACGGCCTCACCATCCGCGTCTAGCACCTTCCATGAATGCATTGGTATCGAAAGGAGTTGTCACGATGTCCGGCCCGAGATCTCCCCGCCTGCTGGCACTGCTGTGCCTGATGACAGCCTTGAGCACCACGCAACTCTCGTCCGCTGCTTCGCCGGCAGCTGCCAGCCAGGACTATCCCGTGCTCGACTGGCTCGAGCTGTTGCCGGCCAACGAGCGCAACCAGGGTGATCAATCCCTGCCACCCGAGCACAACTTCCTCAACGAAGCGGCGGGCCCGGCCTTGCCGCAGGAAATGTCGTTCGCAATCAATCCGGAACTGGCAGGCAGGAAAGTGAAGGTGCCGGGCTTCGTTGTCCCCCTGGAACTCGACTCGGCGGGCCGCGTGCTCGAGTTCTTCCTGGTCCCGTATTTCGGTGCCTGCATCCACCTGCCTCCCCCGCCTCCCAACCAGATCATCCACGTGGTGCTCAAGACGCCTTTCACGCTGGCTTCGCTGCAGACCCCTTACTGGCTGACCGGAACGCTGCAGACGGCGGAAAAGATGACGCGGCTGGGTGCGTCGGCCTATTCGCTGGCGGAGAGCACGATTGAGCCGTACCGGAGGTAGTAACAGGGACGGCCGACTTCGTCGGCAAGTAGGCCTGCCGGCAGGGTGGGGCACAGACGCGCCAGGTAGGGCTGACGCCAGGCCAGACTCTGGCTTGCTGACGAAGTCAGCCTACTTGCCGGTAGGCCTACCTGCCGCGAGGCCTACTTGCCGACGAAGTCGGCCGGTCGCTTCTGCGCCTGCCTGTTTGCCGGCTTTGCACGATTCGGCTAGCTTTCACGCAATGATGACACCTACGCCTGCCTCCGCGCTCTACCCTCCCCTCGAACCCTACCGCTCCGGCTACCTGCGGGTCTCGGACCTGCACGAGCTCTACTACGAGGAAAGCGGCAATCCGGCGGGCAAGCCGGCAGTCTTCCTCCACGGCGGTCCCGGGGCAGGTGCCGATGGGCGCGCGCGGCGCTTCTTCGACCCCAAGGCGTATCGCATCGTCGTGTTCGACCAGCGTGGCTGCGGCCGCAGCCGCCCTCACGCGAGCCTCGTCGACAACACCACCTGGCATCTCATCGATGACATCGAGAAGCTGCGGCTGCATCTCGGGATCGAGCGCTGGCTGGTGTTCGGCGGATCGTGGGGCTCGACCCTTGCCCTCGCCTATGCACAGAGCCACCCCGACAGGGTGTCCGCGCTCGTGTTGCGCGGCATTTTCCTGCTGCGCCAGTGGGAACTGCAGTGGTTCTACCAGGCGGGAACGCATGCCCTGTTCCCCGATTACTACGCCGACTACGTTGCCGTCATCCCCTCTGCCGAACGCCATGACCTCATCACCGCGTTCCACAAGCGGCTGACAGGCAATGATCCTGGCGAACAGCTGGCAGCAGCACGGGCGTGGTCGATCTGGGAGGCCGCCACGAGCTTCCTGCACGTGGATGCGGAGAATCTGCGCAAGTGGAATGACGCCGCTTTCGCGATTGCCATCTCGCGCATCGAATGCCACTACTTCGTAAACAAGGGCTTCTTCGCGCGCGAAAACCTGCTGCTCGAGAACATCGATCGCATCCGCCATATCCCGGCTGTCATCGTCCAGGGACGCTACGACGTCGTGTGCCCGATGCAGTCTGCATGGGATCTGCACCTGGCCTGGCCTGAAGCCGATTTTCGCGTCGTGCCAGATGCGGGCCATTCCGCATTCGAGGCCGGCAACACCCGGGAACTGATCGCGGCTACCGATCGCTTGCGGTAACGCCGCACGCCGCTACCTTTTCCAGGTCGTTTTACTTGCGGCTTTTCCTGGCCGTTTTCTTCGCGGCTTTGCCGGCGGCCTTCCTCGCAGCCTGCTTCTTTTTCTTCTTGTCGAGCGGCTCGACATCGAGCATCGAACCGCGGCACTGCTTCGCGCCACAGCGGCACGCGTAAAGTGCGTTCTCTTCCGGATCGTCCGTGCTCTCCCACGTGAGCTGGTAGTCGTAGCACAACTCTTCGCCCGGCTTGATGTCACGGATCGCCTCGATGAAGATCCGGCGCTTCTCGGTGACGGTCTCGCAGTTCGGGTCGCAGCCGTGATTGATGTAGCGGGCTTCGTTGCCGCCTACGCCGCCGTCGATCACCGTGCGCTTGTCGACGATGAACAGGAACGTATGGCCGTCGTTCTCCGGCTTCAGTTCGTAGCGGCGATCCGCCTCGGCATGCGTGACGCGATCGCCCATGTATTCGATGATGCGTCCGCCCTTCACGATCCGGTGCTTCGCGTACACACCGCGGCCATGGATCGCGGAGTTGCGCACCTCGATCAGCGGGGAAGTCGGGGTCGACGAGACTTTCGCTGCTGCCGATTTGCGCTTCTGCAGCGCCGGCGAGCGTGGGTTCTTGCCGGACTTGTTCGTCTTGCCGGTCTTCTTCGTCTTCTTCTTTGCCATGTCGCGTTTGCGTTGCATTGATCTGCAGAAGGGTTATGGGGGAAATCCGGGCTTTGGATCAGGATTCCGGCCAAGGAACCCCTGAAACACTGCCATCTGAAACCGTCGACGCATTTTCAACCCTGGTCTTTCAATCAGTTGCTCCGCCGTTTGCCTGGCACCTGTAGGTAAATCAGGGCTTCCCTGAAGCCGGTAGTCCCCTGCCCTTGCCTCGTTCAGACTGCAATCGGCGCCTTGATCGCGGGATGCGCCGCATAGCCTTCAATCTCGAAATCGCCGAACGCGTATTCGAAGATCGATGGCGGCCGGCGCCTGACCTTGAGACGCGGCAACGGATGCGGCTCGCGGGAGAGCTGCAGGTCGGCCTGCTCCAGGTGATTGAGATAGAGATGGCAGTCGCCGCCGGTCCAGATGAAATCGCCGGCTTCCAGGCCACACTGCTCCGCCACCATGTGCGTCAGCAGGGCGTAGGACGCGATGTTGAACGGGACGCCAAGAAACACGTCGGCGCTGCGCTGGTACAACTGGCAGGACAGTCGGCCATCGCCGACCCAGAACTGGAACAGCGCATGACAGGGAGTCAGCGCCATCTGCTCGAGTTCGCCGACGTTCCAGGCGCTGACCACGATGCGTCGCGAGTTCGGATCGCGGCGGATGAGGTCGAGCGTGCGGCTCATCTGGTCGATGTAGCGGCCATCCGGCGTCGGCCAGGACCGCCACTGCCGGCCGTAGACCGGCCCGAGCTCGCCATTCTCGTCGGCCCACTCATCCCAGATCGTGACGCCGTGTTCGCGCAGGTAAGCGACATTGGTCTCGCCCCGCAGGAACCACAAGAGCTCGTGCACGATCGACTTGAGATGCAGCTGCTTGGTCGTCACGAGCGGAAAGCCTGCTTCAAGGTCGAAGCGCATCTGGTGCCCGAACACCGAGAGGGTGCCCGTACCCGTGCGGTCCGTCTTCCGCACACCCTGATGACGCACGAGGCGCAGCAGTTCCAGGTACTGCTGCATCAGGCAGCGCTCCCTGCCGCTGCGACCCGGCGTTCGTGCGCGAGATTACCGCTCGCTTCCTTGCGGCGATGGGCGATGACCAGCAGGACGATCCCCGCGGCGATCATGGGGAGGGACAGGACCTGGCCCATCGTGACCCAGTCAAACAGCAGGTAGCCGCGATTGAGATCGGGTTCGCGCACGAACTCCACCCCGAAGCGGAACGTGCCGTAACCGAGCAGGAACAGGCCGGATGGCGCGTACCGGGGGCGGGCTTTCGCCGTGTAGAACCACAGGATCAGGAACAGCACCCCGCCTTCGAGGGCCGCTTCGTACAGTTGCGAGGCATGCCGGCCTTCGCCATTCACGATGAACGCGAGCGGAAAATCCGTCGGCTTGCCCCAGAGCTCGCCATTGATGAAGTTCCCGATCCGTCCGGCGAGCAGGCCGATGGCCGGCAATGGCGCCGAGAAGTCGAAGACATCGGCGATGTGCCGGCCCCGCTGCCGGGCGAACACGGCAATTGCAGTCATCACCCCCAGCAGGCCGCCGTGGAAGGACATGCCGCCCTCCCACACCTTGAGGACCTGCAGCGGGTTGTCCGCCATGCCTTCGAGCCCATAGAACAGGACCCAGCCCAGCCGCCCACCCAGGATCACCCCGAGGGCCGCGTAGAAAATCAGGTCATCGACATCCACCGGCCGCCAGGTTGAACCGGGCTGCGCCGCACGCCGGCGGGCCAGCCACCACGCCGAGATGAAGCCGATGACATACATCAGCCCATACCAGCGGACCTTGAGCGGCCCTAGGGACAGCGCGACCGGATCGATGTCGGGATAAATGAACAAGGCTGTAGGCGAGAAACAATGAAAGTCTGATGGAGCCAGGCCAAGGCGGTGCAATTCTACCTACAGTCTCCGGCCTGCGGTCTACCGCCTATTCCTGTACTACCCTGCAGAAGTACGCCTTCAGGTACCGGGTCTCGGGAATGGCGGGATGGATCGGATGGTCGGGCGCCTGGCCGCCGGTCTCGATGATCTGCACGAAGCGGCTCACGTGGCGGCCCGCCTTGTTGATCGCCCCCACCAGCTGGTCGGACTCGAGATGCCACGAGCAGGAGCACGACACGAGGATGCCATCCCGATCCAGCAGCTGCATGGCGAGCTGGTTCAGCCGGCGGTAGGCGGCCTCGCCCTTGGGCCCGTCTTTCTTGCGCTTGATGAAGGCGGGCGGATCGATCACCACGACGTCGAACTTGCGCCGCTCCTCATGCAGTTGTTCGAGCACGGTAAAGGCGTCGCCCTTGATCGCGGCAACGCCCAGGCCGTTGTCCACGGCGCTGGCCTCCAGCAGCTCGAGTGCCGCGGCGGAGGAATCGACGCACGTGACTTCGCTCGCCCCGGCACGGGCGGCGCTCAATCCCCAGGCACCGAGGTAGCTGAACACATCGAGTACCCGCTTCCCCTCCACGTATTTGAGGAACGCGCGGCGATTCGCGGCCTGGTCGAAGAACCAGCCGGTCTTCTGGCCCGTCGTCGCCGGCACCTTGAAGCGGACCCCGTTCTCCTCGACCTCGAGCTGGCCGGGGACCGTGCCGAACGCGGTCTCGATGTAAGCGGCCAGGCCTTCGAGATCGCGCGCGCCGCTGTCGTTCTTCCACAGCAGCGCCTTCGGAGCCAGCACCTTGTTTACGGCCGCGACGATGTCGTCCTTCATCGCCTCCATGCCGGCGGTGGCGATCTGGCCGATCACGATGTCACCGAAGCGGTCGAGTACGAGGCCCGGCAGACCATCGGACTCACCGTAAACGAGCCGGTAGAACGGCTGGGCGTACAACCTCTCGCGGAGGCTCATCGCAACCTGCAGGCGATGGACCAGCAGCGAGCGCCCCGGGGGATAGCGCGAGTCGCGCCCGAGGATGCGGGCCGAGATCAGGGAGTTCGGATTGACGTACGCATACCCGAGGAACTTGTCCCGGCTGGAGAGGACCCTGCAGATCGCGCCCTTTGCGAAATTGCCCAGCGGCGTGGCGGCCGTGTCCACTTCGTTCGAGAAAATCCAGAGGTGCCCCGCTGACAGGCGACGATCTTCGCCGTTCTTCAGGCGCAGGCCCGGAAACGGACTGTCGGCCGCTGCAGGGTCGGCGGCAGTAGGTTCGAGGGTGGTCATTGAGGGGCCCTTCGCCTTGAGGAGATAAGGAGGAGGCGGGCTCCCCTTCGGATCTGGCCGGGCATTGTACTCAAAGCGGCCTCTGCCGCGACGTTCGTCATGAACTGCCTGCGCGGCGCGGCGCGACGCCAGGCCGGGCTTACGGGCCCGGCAAAGGCGGAGTGCGGCAGCAAGCCACGCCCCTGATCCCTGTGCGTCCTGCGATGTGCTGCGTGCGTTCGCTACCGAACAGCGCGCGCGCTGAAGGCATGGCATTTTGCGGCGATACTCCACAACATGGGCCGAAGCTCGGACGGCTCATACCGCAGGGGCTCATGCCATCCTCATTGACCGCTCCCGGACTCGCGGCCGTCCTGCTTCTCACCGGATGCGGAGGCGGAGGTGACAGCAGCGCTCCTCCCGCGCCGCCCTTGCCGGCAGGCACGGTCTCCCTGTCGGCGAGCAGCTATGCCGTCGCCCAAAGCACCGGTTTGTTGACGGTTACCGTGAATCGCGCTGATGGATCACGCGATGTGACCGTCGGCTACGCCACCGCCAACGGGACGGGGATAGCGGGTACCGACTACACCGCCAGAAGCGGCACGCTTGCCTGGGCCAGTGGCGATACGGCACCGAAGACCATCTCGCTGCCGATCACCAATGCAGTGCCGAGTTCAAGCGACAAGACGTTCAATGTCGCGCTGACGAATCCCACCAACACGTTGACGCTCGGAACACCCGCCACTGCCACCGTCAGCATCACTTCTGCTGCGCCCACCACCGCACCCGCCGTGAGCGTGAAGGGCAACCGGCTGATCGATGCGGCCGGCAACCTGCTGCAGCTGCGAGGCGTCAGCTTCAGCGGCTTCGAGTTCGTTGCAATCGGCGGCTGGAGTCCGACGGATCCCTCCGGCGGGCAGGCAGGGCAGCCCAATGGCCCGAAGTGGTCTGCAGTCAAGGCCTGGGGTGCGAACACCGTTCGCCTTACGCTGAACGAAACTTCGTGGTTGGGACTGACCTGCATCGATACCGACGGCGTTACGCGTGACGGCGACCCGGGTGACAACTATCGAGCGGCGATTGCGACGCAGGTTCAGCAGGCCACCGCTGCGGGGCTGCATGTCATTCTCGAGCTGCATTGGGCCGCTCCGGGCAACACCTGTCCCATGGTGCAGACGCAGATGGCAAACATGGATCATTCCATCGCCTTCTGGACGTCCGTCGCCACGACGTTCATGGCCAATTCCGCCGTGATGTTCTCGCTCTACAACGAGCCGTTCTTCTTCGGGCTGAACTCGCCACAGGACGAGTGGAGCGCCCTCATGAACGGGGGCACGTTCAGTTACTATCCCGCCTCCAGCGGCACCAACAACTACCGGAACATCACGGTGACATGGACCTCTGCCGGCATGCAGGCGATGCTGGATGCCGTGCGAGGTACGGGAGCCCCCAACGTCGTGCTGGTCAGCGGGGTGGAGTTCGGCAACAACGTCAGCAGGTGGCTGGCAAACCTGCCGCGCGACGCCCTC
>JANNNQ010000017.1:0-8338 GCA_031398625.1 Pseudomonadota bacterium | reverse complement strand
TGCAGCGCAACTGCGCTTCTCTTCGCCTGTAGCCTGTAGCCTGTAGCCTGTAGCCTGTAGCCTGTAGCCTGTAGCCTGTAGCCTGTAGCCTGTAGCCTGTAGCCTGTAGCCTGTAGCCTCAGTACGCCGCGTAGCTTTTTTCCTCGACGATCTTCGAGCCCAGCCGCTCATTGATGACGCGCTTGACGGCGGCGCGCTCGTCATTGATCACGTAGACGGCGCGGGCGAGTTCGATGAACCGATCCCCGAAGGTCCGGGCGCGTTCCTGGTCGCGGATGTCGTCCTCGACCACCCACAGTTTCTCGTTGATGCGCTTGAGATCCGCCCATTCGCGGCTGATGTCCGTCCGCGCGTAGTCGGAGGCCTTCCAGGTCTCTGTCAGAAGCGCGAGTTCCAGCTTCACGTTCGCCACCTTCTTCGGGTCCGACATGCGCTCGGACTTGATCTCGAGGATGGTGAGCTTGTCGATGAGCTCGCCCGGGGAAATGGGCACCAGGATTTCGGTCATGCGCGTGTCCGGCAACGTCAGGATAGGAGGCGCAAGTATGCGCATCGGATGGAGGGTTGCAACGACAGAAGCGGTGCGCCGCCGTCACCCGCCGCTGTGCCGACGGCAAGGTGTATGGTCCCGAAGAGGCCATCACCCTGCAGGAAGCCCTTCGTGCCTACACCATCGATGCGGCCTGGCAGACCTTCGACGAGAAGAACCGCGGCTCGATCGAGCCGGGCAAGTTCGCCGACTTTGCGGTACTGGCCGAGGACATCTTCACCATCGATCCGCTGAAGATCAAGGACATCAGGGTCTTGCACACCATCATCGGCGGCACGATCTACGACACGCCGGCTGGCATCCCGAACTACTACCACCCCGAGCAGCAGCCGAGGTAACCGGCCAGGAAAGGGTATCAAGCTTGAGCAGACCCGGTTGAGGGAGACCTCGACCGGGTTGCTCCCTTTTCGAGCCAGGATTCTCGCCGGCCCTGGCGTTTGCGGCTCGGGCGTCAAGTCCGTTACAGTCGCCGCCCGATGCTCACCCGCGTGAAAGGCTGGCTCGAAGGTCTGTTTGCCGGTGGCAGCGTCCCGACCCTCTCCCCCAATACCTTTCTTGTCTGGGAGCCCTGTACCCATTCGCATGCCGAGGTCGTTCCCGGCTACGTGAAGTATCTGCTGGACCTGGGGTTCGACGTCTCGGTGCTCGTGACGCCGCGGCGGTACGAAGAAGGCCTGTTCTCGCGGTTCGAAGACAGCCGCATCACGTTCAACAGGCTGCCGCAGCGGGCGATACGCCGTTACTTTGCGAAGCATGGCCTCGCGCAGGCGAAGGGCGTGCTCATCACCACGGCGAGGAAGATCAGCGGCGGTGATACGTATGCAGCAGAACGGGCGCTGTTCGCGGAACGGTCTGCGGAACAGAAGCTCCTGCTGGTCGAGCACGACGTGAAGCAGCCCGCGGACAACGGCTCCTTCAGTCCGGACATCATCACGCTCAGAAGGATCGACTACGGGAATGCCGCCAGCACGGTCGTGAATCCGCACTACTTCGGCGAGGTGCGCGTCACGCCCAAGAATCCCGGCACCGTGACCTTCATCACCATTGGCGCACTGCGCGGCAAACGCCGCAATACGCGGCTGCTGGTCGACGCGGTGTCTGCGCTCCACGAGCGGGGGATCCGCGACTTCAGGATCACGCTCATCGGCAGGGGCAGTCTCAGGGACGTGCCGCCGGCAGTCCGGCAGTACTTCGACATCCGCGGCCGGGTCGATTTTTCAGGAATGTATGCGGCGGTTGAGGACGCCGATTTCTTCCTGCCCCTGCTCGACCCCGACAATGCCCGCCACGACCGGTACATCACGACCGGCACCAGCGGGACGTTCCAGCTGATCTATGGTTTCGCCAAGCCGTGCCTGATCGCAGCCAGGTTTGCCGGCATCAACGGGTTCGACAGCGCCAACAGCCTCGTGTATGCAGACAATGCGGATCTCGCCGTGGCCATGGGCAAGGCGGTGGCGATGAACCAGGAATCGTACGGCCGCATGCAGCTGTCGCTGCAGGACTTCGCCGCCCGCCTCTATGCCGAATCGCTCGAGAACCTGCGGCGGCTGACCCGTTGAAGGAGGTCACTCGCGCCCGGTTGTGCGGCGATTCTGCTGCGCGAGCACCGCATGCAGCTTCCGGACCACGTCTTCGGGCTGGATGAGATCCATGACGCCGGGTGCCTCGATCTTCGTCGACCAGGGAATCCCGGTTGCAGGCTTGCCGAGGAACCGGCGCGCCGCCGCGTCGTACCGGTCCACACACCACTGGCGGCTCAGGTAAGGACCGCTGCGCGCCGGATTGGTCGCGGCATACAGCCCGATAACCGGACAGCCGACCGTCGTGGCCATGTGAGCCGGGCCGGAGTCAGGCGTCAGCAAGGCAGCGGCCCGGCCAAGCGTCGCGAGCAGGGCGGGCAGCGTGTCCTGTCCGATCAGGTCGGTACACGGTTGCTGCATGCGGGCGAGGATGGCATCGCCCATCTGCCGCTCAAGCTGGCTCGGACCGCCGCACAGCAGGACCTTGAGGCCCAGCACGCCCACGGCATGATCGGCAACCGCGGCATAGTGCTCCGCACTCCAGTTGCGGGCGGGATGACTCGAGCAGGGACTGATGACCAGGGTCGGTTGGCCGTCCGGAATCACCCGCTCGGCATGGTCGCGCGCGGCGGCGTTGACCGGGATCTCCCAACGCAGCAGTTTATCGAACACCCCGACGCGCTCGGCAAACCCGAACAGGCCGTCGAGCACATGCTGGCGCTGGTCCGGGCGGATACGGTGCGTAGTGAACAGCCACTGCAGTTCGCGGGCCCGCTCGCGATCGAAGCCCAGCTTGATGCGCGCGGGGATGAGGAAGGCGGCGATGCTTGCCCGGAAGGCGAGCTGCATGTGCAGGAGCAGGTCGAATTGCCTGCCCTTCATCGCCCGGCGCAGCGCTGCGTAGGCTCCAACCCCTTGCCGCTTGTCGAAGACGATGAACTCGATGTCGGGGATTGCTCCCAGCAGCTTCGCTTCCAGCTTGCCGATCACCCACGTGAAGCGGGTCCCGGGCCAGGCATGTTGCAGCGTGCGGACCACGGCCAGCACATGGCAGACGTCGCCGATCGCCGAGAGTCTCAGGATGCAGACTTCAAGCGGCTGGGAACGGAAGAGCGGATTCATGGGGCGGGATGCTTGTTCTTGTTGGCGCCAGCGCTTTCGCAACGATTGAGGGTTCCGCCGTTGCCATCCCTACGCGACAATGAAGGCATGTCCGCCCCGCCACCCGCTATCGACGAACAGGAGCTTCGCACCGGGCGCGCGAGCATCCTATACGATGCCGCTCAAGGGGTTAAGCCCGATGCACGCTGGTTCGACCGGGCGTTCTGGGCGGGGCGCAACGCGTTGTCCGAAGTGACCGCGGGTCGTGGGCAGGTTGCGTTCATCCGCGAGGCAAACCGGCGTTGGGTACTGCGTCACTACCGGCGCGGTGGCTTCGTCTCGCGTTTCCTCACCGATACCTTTCTCTGGCTGGGGCTGGCGCGCACGCGGTCGTACCGGGAATGGCGTCTCCTGGCTACGCTTTTCGCGGAAGGCTTTCCCGTCCCTCAGCCCGTGGCCGCTCGTTGCGAACGGTCGGGCCTCGTCTACCGCGCGGACCTGATGACGATGGAGATTCCGGACACCGCGACGTTGGCTAAGCGCATCACCGGCAAGCCGCTCGATGCTGCGTGCTGGCGGGAGGTGGGTGCTGTCATTGCGCGGCTCCACCGGCGCGGCGTCCATCATGTCGATCTCAATGCCCACAACGTGCTGCTCGATGCCGCGAACGCCGTTTACGTCATCGACTTCGACCGCGGCAGACTCCGTGAGCGGGGCGCTTGGGAAGATGCGGTGCTCGGCCGGTTACGGCGCTCGCTGGACAAGATCAAGCGCGAGGATGCCAGCGTGCGGTTCGGAGAGGCGGAGTGGGCGGAATTGATGGCGGGGTATCGGTGGGCCATGGGTCAGTGAACCCGCCGGAGTTCAGGAGCTGATCCGATCAGACAGAGGATTCTCCGAGCCGTGCCGGCCACAGGGGAGTGGCCCGTCCGGTATGACCTGTGAAGCGGGTGCCATCGTCTTCAAGGGTGCCCGACGACGTGTGAACTATGCCGTCTCTTAGGTTGCCCGCGAGACGCTCCGCGCTCGCTGCCACCAACTGCTGGTGTGGCAACCTGATACGCCAACGTCTTCTCGAGGTGGGCGCCAGCAGTGATTCACTACCAGACGGCCAGGCCACTCCCCTATGTCCGTCCCGGCGGCGCGGATCTGCCAGGAGCTATGGGCATCTTGCGGTTTGGTCGGGGTTGGGTCTCGATGCCGAGCGAACCGAGTTGCGAACTGTACCGGGTAGAGCTTGTTGCTTTATCTTGAGCGGTGCCCCAAGGATCGGCCGGGATCAATGCAAGCACGGAAGATGATGGGCTGCAGGTGCGACGGATCTGTTTCGCCTTTCATCCAAAACAACGCAATAAGTTCTACCCGGTACAATTCAGCGCTTGTTCCGCTTTGCGCTACTTGCATGCTTGAATGCGCCATGCGAGTGTGAAGAATGATCCTCAATCGTGCACAAAGAGTCGGAATGCGGCTGTTCTTCATCGGAATTGGCGGCTATCTAACTATAGCGCTTCTCGCGCATTCTATGCGCTGGCTGTGGCTTGCACTATTGGCCACCAGCACAGTCGGTGTCGGCTGTTACACGGTTGAAACATTGCCGGGGATTCTTTCTTGGCTGAAGAAAACACGACGTTGAAGTATCCGAAGAGCACTTGGATGGCGAACGGTGCCAGCAATCGGTTACTCGGTTGCAAGGGATGCACGCAGGGTTCCGCGGGATGGCTTCCTGCCAGAGCAATTTTCAGGGCTGTGTGAGACATGGAGTCGAACCCAGAGCCTCCAGGGGCGATGCGGCTCATTTGCGAAACGTGTTTCGCCCGCATCGCGGGTGGCAACGGATAGCCACCCCGGACCGGCTGCGGAACAGGGACAGTGCAGCAGACGGATTCACGACGTCGCTGAAAATTGCTCTGGCAGGAAGCCATCCCGCTCTAGAAATCGGCAATGCGCGAAGCCGAAGACCGGAGCGCAATCTCTTCCCCCCCAAGTTCCCCGAACCCCACGCCCCTCATCGCTTCTTGTAGTAATCGGGGTAATCCGGTGTCGTGCCCTTGAACCGGCGATGGATCCAGAGATACTGATCAGGCACGCGGCGAATCTGTGTCTCGATCAACTTGTTGAAGCGCAGCGCATCGAGTGCAGGACTCTCGCCCGGAAAATCCTCTAGGGCAGGCTGGATCACCATGCGGTAGCCGCGACTTCCAGGCAGACGTTCGGGGAAGTAGGGCAGAACCGCTGCTCCGGTGAGCTTGGCGAGGCGTGAGGTCGCGGTATTCGTTGCAGCGGGGATGCCGAAGAATGGCACCATTTCCGCTCCCTTCTTGCGATAGGCCTGGTCGGGCGCATACCACACGATCTCGTTGGCCTTGAGCGCACCGATCAGCGAGCGGATGTCATCCCGCGGGATCGCCCGTTTCGCGTGCCGGCCGCGGTTGTGCTGCAGGAAGCGTTCGAGCACGGCGTTCTTCGTGGGCCGGTACATGATGCTCGTGGGCCGGCGTGCACAGATCGCGCGGGCGCCGATCTCAAGCGTCGTGAAGTGGGCGCTCAGCAGGATCACGCCCTGGCCGCGGGCCAGGACTGCATCGAGATGCTCGAGGCCGGCGACTTCGGTCAGTTTGAGCAACCGTTCTGCCGGGCTCCACCACGTGATGCCCGTTTCGAACAGACCCATCCCTAAGCTGCGGAAATGATCCTTGAGGATGGCCTCGCGATCTGTCGCGGACAGCTCCGGATAGCACAGATCGAGATTGCGTCGCGCGTAGCGCTTGAAACCGGAAGGCACCAGGCGAATGAACTCGCCGAGCCGGCGGCCCAGCCACATCTGGATTCGCCAGGGCAAGGGCTCGAACACTCGCAGCAGTCCGAGTCCTGCCCAAGTGGGCCAGTAGCGGGGCGCAAAGCGGGAGGATCCGCGACTCATGAACGTGCACCGAGCTTGTAGAGATCTCCCTCAGGGCCCGGCAGTTTGAAGCGCTTGTAGGTCCACAGGTATTGCTCGGGGCAGCGCCTGACATGGGCCTCGATCAAGGCATGAAACCGCTGCGCATCGGCAATGGGATCGTCCGAAGGAAAGTCTTCCAGGGGCTCCCCGATCCGCATCACGTAACCCTGCGCACCGGGCAGGCGCTCCGGAAAATAGGGCAACACCCGGGCGCCGGAAATCCGCGCCAGCCGCGAGGTGGCGATGTTCGTCGCTGCCGGCTGGCCGAAGAACGGCACGATCGCACTCATCTTGTCGGTATACCGCTGGTCAGGCGCGTACCACACCGTGAGGTTTTCGCCAAGGCTGCGCAGGATGTCGCGGACCTGGTCGCTCGCGATCGCCCGCACGGCATGCCGGCCTCGGCTCCGACGCGCGAACTCCGCAATGAGCGGATTCTGCGGCGTCATGTACATGATGCTCGTCGGCGTGTGGATGGTCAGTGCGCGGGCGCCCATCTCGAGGCACGTGAAATGCGCGCTCAGGAGAATCGCGCCCTTGCCACGCTTCAGCGCATTGGCGAGATGGTGCGTCCCTTCGAGCCGGATCCAGCGATCAAGCCGTGCATCGGATCCCCACCAGACCAGGCCCGTTTCAAACACCGCTTGCCCCAGTGCCTCGAAGTGCCGGCGTACGAGACGCGCCTGTCCTGCTGCGTCGAGTTCCGGCAGGCATAAAGCCACGTTGACCCGGGCGATGTGCTTGTCGCGCCGGCTGAATATCCAGGCCACAAGACCCACACCACGCCCGACGGCCAGGATGGCGGGGAACGGCAGCAGGGTGACGAACCGGATGAAGGCGAGCCCGAGCCACACGCCCCAGTAGCGTGGACCCGCAAAGCGGGCGAGTTGATTCTCAGGTGAAGAAGTCTTCTGGGTCATGCGGTTATGATGCGGTTCCCCGGCAACGCCGCATGGTAGCTCAGGTTTCCTAATTGCAGTTCCTCTATACCTTCCTGATCACGCTGCTGGCGCCACTCGTCTTTCTCGGACAGTGGTGCCGGGGTGCTCGTGACCGTGCCGGCGAGTGCTGGGGGCATGCGCCACAATCCACCACGTCCGTGCTGTGGGTGCATGCGGTGTCGGTCGGAGAAGTCCGCGCCGCGGCGATCCTGTTGCCCTCCCTCAGGAAACAGTGGCCGGACCTGCCGGTCGTGATGACGACGACCACGCTGACCGGCGCGCGGCAGGTGCAGGACCTGTTCGGCGACGCCGTGCGCCATGTCTACCTTCCCTTCGATCTGCCGCGAGCCGTCAGACGGTTCCTAGATCGCGTGCAGCCGCGCATGGGCATCGTGATGGAAACGGAGATCTGGCCGAACCTGTACCTCGAATGTGCAAGGCGCCACATCCCGCTGGTCATCGCGAGTGCCCGCCTTTCCGAGCGCTCCGCACGGCGTTACCGGCCTTGGACTGGTTTGCTGCGGCCAGCACTCAAGGACAACGTGACTGTGGCCGCGCAGACGCCGCTCGATGCAGAACGCTACCGCGAGATCGGAGTCGCCGCTGCGCGAATGCACGTTGCAGGAAACGTGAAGTTCGATCTCTCCATCCCGGCGCAGGTACGCGAAGACGGCAGGCAATTGCGTCAAGGTCTCGGAGCAGCTCGTCCCGTGTGGGTGGCGGGGAGCACCCGGGAGCAGGAAGAGGAACAGGTCCTCGAAGCGCACCGGCTCGTGCAGGCTGCACTGCCGGCGACGCTGCTGGTCCTCGTGCCGCGGCATCCGCAGCGATTCGCCGCGGTGCAGACACTGCTCGAGAAGAGCGGGATTCCGCATGTAACGCGATCGAGCGGCGCTCCCGTCCTCGCGCAAACCAGCGTGCTGCTAGTCGATACGCTGGGCGAATTGCTCCAGTTCTATGCAGCCGCCGAGGTGGGTTTTGTCGGCGGCACGCTGGTCCCGGTGGGCGGCCACAACCTGCTTGAACCTGCGGCGCTGGGACTCCCCGTCCTCACGGGGCCTCATGTCTTCAATGCGCCCGAAGTTGCCCGACTGCTGCTGGCTGCGGGAGTGGCGCAGGAAGTGCATTCCGGAAAAGAGCTGGGCGAGCAGGTGATCGCCCTGCTGCGCGACCCTGCAGGGAGTCAGGCACGTGGCAGGGCGGGGATCGCCGTCATTGGTGCGAACGGTGGCGCAGTCGAGCGGATCGTGGGGATCGTCAGAAACGTGATGACGTGATGACG
>JANNNQ010000010.1:0-14105 GCA_031398625.1 Pseudomonadota bacterium | reverse complement strand
TCCAGCTGCGTCCGATCGGCCATCGTTACCTTCAGTTCTTTGGCAGGTCTTCCGACTTTCATGCTCCAGCACTCCGGCTTCCAAGGATACTCCTTGGACCGAACCCAGTATGTAAAGTTACATATGGGACATCACACTAGGGAACCTCTGAAATACTGCCATCTGAAACTGTCGACGCATTTTCAACCATGGTCTTTCAGTCAGTTGCATCGCTGTTCGCCTGGCACATGTGGGTGAATCGGAGCTTCCCTAAGGCTACAGGCTACAGGCTACAGGCTACAGGCTACAGGCTACAGGTGAGAGACCGGAACTCGCCGTGATTCTCTTTCTGTCTCTGGCGGATGCCGGGAGCCGGAAGCGGATCCCGCTTACTTAGAGCATCCCTTGACGCTACCGATCAATGAAGCGCTGCCGCGCCTCCTGGCGGCGCTCGAATCGCATCGTAACGCCGTGGTCGAAGCGCCTCCAGGCGCAGGCAAGTCCACCGGCGTACCGCTCGCCCTGCTTGCCGCTCCGTGGCTGCAGTCCAATCGCATCCTGATGCTCGAGCCGCGCAGGCTGGCGGCACGTGCCGTCGCGACCCGCATGGCAACCCTGCTGGGGGAACCCGTAGGCCAGACTGTCGGCTACCGCACGCGGCTCGAATCGAAAGTCAGCAGCCGCACCCGCATCGAAGTCGTCACGGAAGGAATCCTCACCCGCCGCCTGCAGAACGACCCGGAACTCGAGGGTGTGGGTATCGTGATCTTCGATGAGTTCCACGAACGCAGCGTGCATGCGGACCTGGGGCTGGCGCTCTGCCTCGAAGTCCAGGACACGCTGCGTGAAGACCTGCGCCTGCTCGTCATGTCGGCGACACTCGACGGCGAGAGCGTGGCCCGACTGCTCGGCAACGCACCGCGCATCGCTTCCGCAGGGCGATTGTTTGCCGTAGAGACGACCTACCAGAGTACCGCTTCCCGGCAAACTTCCGGCTTCAATGACATCGCAGGCCCCGTCGCGCGGATGGTGATGCGCGCACTCGAAGCGGATCCGGGGGACGTGCTCGTTTTTCTGCCGGGCCAGGGTGAAATCCGGCGCACGGAACGACTCCTGCTGGAGGCCGGGCTTGCGCCTTCGACACGGATCATGCCGCTGTACGGCGAACTGGGTCCGGCGGAACAGGACGCCGTCTTGCTGCCGAGTGATCCCGGACACCGCAAGGTCGTGCTCGCGACCAATCTTGCCGAGACCAGTCTCACCATCGAAGGCGTCCGCATCGTCGTCGATTCCGGCTGGGTAAGGCGTTCGCGTTTCGATCCTGCCACCGGCATGAACCGCCTCGATACCGTTCGCATTTCACGCGCGTCTGCGGATCAACGGCGCGGACGCGCGGGTCGGCTTGTGTCCGGCGTGTGCTATCGACTGTGGACCGAATCGGACCATGCGGCACTGAGTGCCCAGACGCCTGCAGAGATTCTCGAAACCGATCTGGCGCCGCTCGCGCTCGAGATCACGCAATGGGGCACGCCCGACGCTGCAAGCCTGCGCTGGCTCGATGCTCCTCCCGCTGCGAGCTTTTCCCGGGCGAGGGATCTGCTGCTCGACCTCGAGGCTGTCGACCTCCAGGGGCGGCTCACGGCACACGGGCGGGAGATGGCGGCATTGGGGACGCATCCCCGCCTCGCACATCTGCTGCTCAAGGCCAGGGACCTGCGGGTCCCGAGGCTCGGCGCGGAACTGGCGGCACTCCTGGGAGACAGAGACCTGCTGCGAGGCCGTGACAATGCGCGCGACGTGGACCTGCGAACGCGCATCGATGCCTTGCGCCGCCCCGGACAACTGCCAGCGGGCGTCGAGATCGATCACGGGTCCCGCAAGCGCATCCAGCAGACGGCGGACCTGCTCATTCGGCAGGTTGGGGGCGGACAGGACCAGCCCGGCACGGTAACGGACGACATGGCCGGCATCCTGTTGGCTTTCGCCTATCCGGACCGGATTGCGCAGGCGCGCAACGGCAACCCGGGCGAAGCCTCGCGCTACCTGTTGTCAGGCGGACGTGGAGCCTGTCTCAAGGATCCGCAGATCCTGGGCCGCGCGCCGTACCTGGTGGTGGCCGACCTCGATGCCGGAGACCGGGAGGCAGTGATCCGTCTTGCAGCACCCCTGACTGCGCAGCAACTCGAGACGACATTTGCAGCGGCCATCCGGGAGACGGAACGCATTGCCTGGGATAGCCGGAGCAGCTCGGTGACGGCAAGCCGCGAACGGTGGCTGGGTGCACTCAAGCTGGAAGAACGCGGACTGGCCCAACCTGACAGCCAGGCAGTGCGGCAGGCGATGCTCACGGGAGTTCGAGAGCTGGGCCTTGAATCCCTGCCGTGGACCCGGGAATCGAGAGCGCTGCAGGCACGCATGGAGTTTGCCCGTGGAGCCGACGTTCGCGCTGCCAGGCCGTGGCCCGCCGTCGATGACGGTAGCCTCACGGCAACGCTCGATACCTGGCTCGAACCATGGCTCGATGGCATCACGCGCCGGGATCATCTCGGGCGACTCGACGTGAGTCACATCCTGCGCGCGCTCCTCGATTGGCCGCAGCAGCAACGACTCGATGAGATCGCGCCCACCCACCTTGAAGTCCCCAGCGGGTCGCGGCTGCCCATCGACTACGGATCCGACGGCCCAACCCTGTCGGTACGGCTGCAGGAAGTCTTCGGCCTGACCGAAACGCCCCGCCTGGGTGGCGGCACGGTTCCGGTAACCCTGCATCTCCTCTCCCCTGCGAGGCGACCGGTGCAGGTGACGCGTGACCTAAAGAGTTTCTGGGCGCGGGGTTACGCCGAAGTCAGGAAGGAACTGAAAGGCCGTTACCCCAGGAACTACTGGCCGGACAACCCCCTCGAGGCCGAGCCGACTGCCAGGGCGAAACCCCGCGGTAAATGAGTTCCGCCAAAAGCATTCGGGGACTGTCCCCCTCGCTGTTCCGGGCGCTGCCGTTCAGTCACGATTCAGCGGACCGGGGCGAGCATGGCGGCAAGAAGGCAACTTCCGCGCTGCGGGTGCAGTCCAACGGTCAGTTGCCTGTATGGAGAAGCGATCATGAGCAACCTATGCATTCGCAGGACCGGATGGCTGGCTGGCGTTGCCGCTGGCGCCCTGCTCCCGGCGGCGTTCCTGAGCCAGACCGCACTCGCCATGGAGGAAGCGGCGCAGAAGGGGGATGAAAACTCCTGCATTTTCGCGCGCACGGTCCACGACTGGCGGGTCCTCGATTCCCGCAATCTCGTGATCTGGGCGCCAAACCGCAAGGATGCGTACCACGTAACGCTTGGCTTCCCGCTCCATGACCTCAAGACGCAGGAAAACGTCGCGTTCCTCGATCGCAATGGCGACGGCAGGCTGTGCGGGTTCGGGATGGACCAGATTGTCACCCCGAACGGCAACTTCACGGAGCGTTCGACGATCCAGGGCATGGAACGCCTTGACGACGCGGGCCTCGCGGTCCTCGGCGAGCAGTACAGGGTGAAGCTCGGGCAGGCCAGGATCGATACGTCGGTCGACAGGCTGGCCGACAAGCCCGTCAAGTAGCCGCTCTGGAAGAACTCGCTGACCGGACAGCGTCCAGCCTCGTGCTTGCGCGTGAGGCTGGACCGCTCCTACCATCGACCCGCGGCGATCCTGTCGCCGGGATGCCCTCATCGGGCATTCGCATCGTTGGAATTTCCGGGAGCGATGTTCATGACTACCACCTTGCGCAGGCACGTCGAAGACCTGCATGCAGAACTCGCAGCCGCCACGACCGTGGACAGCGAATCGCGACAGGCGCTCGTCACGCTGCTCGGCGACATCACTCGCCTCCTTGAGAACTCCCGCTGGAACTCCCCGCCGGATGAACCCCTTACCGAGCGCCTCGAAGTTTTGGCCGTCGGTTTCGAAGCGGAGCACCCGAAACTCGGCACGGCGATTCGCAGCGTGGTCGATGCCCTGGGCAAGGCAGGCATCTGATCTCCCCCCAGGCAGTAACCCTTACCGCTTTGCGAAATTCGTGCGCGCTTCATTACATCGGCATTCGCGCATGCTGGCAGCCTGAATCATCGCCTTGTCGGCCCCTGCCGACGAATCATCGAACCTGCGACGCGAGCGCGTGGATTCCGTCTTGCGCTGACGACACATCACGATTCTTCTTGCGCTTTCTGCCGGCATTTCCATTCTTTCACGGGATGCGGGCCGCTGGCACGATGCTTGCTCCTTCTCCCTTGTCCGGCAAGCCTGGGGCTTGCATGCCACGACTGCCATTTCACTCACGGAGAAGTTTCATGAACAAGACACTACCGATACTCGTTGCTTCCGCCTTTGCGGCCGGCGCCTTCGCACAGGGCCAGCCAGCGCCAGCTCAACCCACCCCTGCGCCGGGCGGTGCAACCAGCTTTGCATCACTCGACCAGAACGCCGACCAGAAGATCAGCAAGGCGGAAGCGGCCGCTGATCGCGGGCTGAATGCGAGCTTCACGACTCTGGATGCCGACAAGGACGGGGCACTGACGATGACCGAGTACGCGAAGCACGTGCCGATGCGTTGACCCGGTAAGGATTGATCCGGCGCGTCCGGCAGGGCTGTCGATGAGGGCATCGATCCTGCCGACGCTGCCGGTGCTGACGCAGCAGCGTGCATCCCGACAGCCGGACAATGGGGCGGAAGGAGTTGCGACCCGCGCAGCAATGAGCCAAAGTCTTGCGCATGGCGTACGACGACAACAACATCTTCGCGCGTATCCTGCGCGGCCAGATTCCGGCCCATAAGGTCTTCGAGGACGCACGCACCCTGGCGTTCATGGACGTCATGCCGCAGACGGAAGGCCACACCCTGGTCATTCCGAAGACCGCAGCCAAGGGCCTGTTCGACCTGCCAGCGGCGGACCTGGCAGCATTGATCCAGACCACGCAGAAAGTGGCTGAGGGCGTGCGTGCGGCGTTCAAGCCGGATGGGCTCGCACTGATGCAGTTCAATGGCGCCGCAGCCGGCCAGACCATATTCCATATCCATTTCCACATCCTGCCCCGTTACATGGGCAAGGAACTGGAAACCCATGCGCGGCTCGCAGCCGACAGTGCCACGCTCGCCACCCATGCTGAACGCATTCGCGCCGCTCTCGCTGCCCAGTAGGAAACCTCTCGTTTATATGCTTGCACGCTCGCCCCGGCACCCGGACATTCGCCCACCCATTCATTGATGCGCCCATGAGCCAGAAGCTGTACCCCGTTCCTGCGACCTTTGCCGCACGCGCGCACGTGGGCGCTGAAGACTATCGCCGCCTGTACGCGGAATCAGTCAGCAACCCGGACGGGTTCTGGAGCCGCATGGGCAAGCGCCTGGACTGGATCAAGCCGTACACGCAGGTGCAGGACGTGAGCTTCGATGCGGCCGACCTGCATATCCGCTGGTATGCCGACGGGCAGCTGAATGTCGCTGCGAACTGCCTGGATCGCCATCTCGTCACCCGCGGCGACAAGACGGCCATCATCTGGGAAGGGGACGATCCCCGGCTCTCCGAGCACATCACGTACCGGGAACTGCACGCGCGCGTCTGCCAATGCGCCAATGCGCTCAGATCTCTCGGCGTACAGAAGGGCGATCGCGTCACCCTTTACCTGCCGATGATCCCCGAAGCGGCCGTCGCCATGCTGGCATGCGCACGCATCGGCGCGGTTCACTCCGTTGTGTTCGGCGGCTTTTCGCCGGACTCGCTGGCAGGGCGCATTGCCGATTGCAGATCAACAGTCGTGATCACGGCGGATGAAGGCATCCGCGGCGGCAAGCGCGTCCCGCTGAAAACCAATGTCGACCTGGCGCTTGCCACCACCGGCACTGAATGCGTCCGGAAAGTCCTCGTCGTTCGCCGCACCGGTACTCGCGTCCCGATGCACATACCCCGCGACCAGTGGTTCGAGGAACTCGTCGGCGCACAGTCGATCGAGTGCCCGGCAGTGGCGGTCGACGCGGAGGATCCGCTGTTCATCCTCTATACCTCGGGTTCCACCGGCAAGCCGAAGGGCGTGCTCCATACGAGCGGCGGCTACCTCGTGTACGCCTCGATGACGCACGAGCTGGTGTTCGATGTGCAGGAAGACGACGTCTACTGGTGTACGGCCGATGTCGGCTGGGTGACGGGTCACAGCTATGTCGTCTACGGGCCGCTCGCGAATGGCGCGACGACGCTGATGTTCGAAGGCGTGCCGAACTATCCGGATGCGGGCCGGCTGTGGCAGACGGTCGATCGCCACCAGGTCACCCTGCTGTATACCGCGCCCACTGCCATTCGCGCGCTCATGCGCGAGGGCGAGGAACCGGTGAAGCACTGGTCACGGCGTTCGCTGCGTTTGCTCGGGAGTGTGGGCGAACCGATCAATCCGGAGGCCTGGGAGTGGTATCACCGCGTGGTCGGTGACAGCCGTTGCCCCATCGTCGATACGTGGTGGCAGACGGAAACCGGAGGCATCCTGATCACGCCCCTGCCGGGTGCAATAGACCAGAAGCCCGGCTCGGCGACGTTGCCCTTCTTCGGCATCATACCCGCCATCGTCGACGGCGCAGGCAAGGTGCTCGAGGGTGAGTGCGAAGGCAACCTCGTCCTCACGACGAGCTGGCCCGGCCAGATGCGGACGGTCTTCGGCGACCATGCCCGTTTCATCGAGACGTATTTCAGGACTTTCCCGGGTACCTACTTCACCGGCGATGGCGCGAAGCGCGACGGGGATGGTTACTACTGGATCACCGGCCGCGTCGATGACGTGCTCAATGTCGCCGGACACCGTCTCGGTACCGCTGAAATCGAAAGCGCCATGGTGGCTCATCCCAGGGTCGCTGAAGCAGCCGTCGTCGGCTGCCCGCATGACATCAAGGGCCAGGGCATCTATGTCTTCGTCACGCTGGTCATGGAGGTCGAGCCCACCGAGTCCCTGCGGGCCGAACTGCGCGACTGGGTGCGGAAGGAGATCGGCCCGATTGCCACGCCGGATTTCATCCAGTGGGCCCCGGGGCTGCCGAAGACCCGCTCCGGCAAGATCATGCGCCGCATCCTGCGCAAGATCGCCGCGAACGAGCACGACCAGCTGGGCGATATCTCGACCCTGGCCGATCCGGGTGTGGTCGCCAGCCTGGTGGCCGAGCGCCTGAACCGCTGACGCCTCGAAGCCTGCCGGTTTTTCCGGGCACGGCCCGCGTCATTCCCTCGACTCCCGCATTCATCCCGGCTAGGCTGCGCACGCCCGACAGGACTGCGGCCATCCTTGCCCCAGACCGCTGTCGCGACAGGGTTTTTGGGGTACTCAAGTTGAAGAATTCGATGCCAAGCCGGCCCGCGGGGCCGATTGCCATGACTCGCGGCCTGTTGGCCCTCCATTGCCTGACAGGTATCCCGGCGGCGCTGGCCGCGACCCCCGAGGCCCCGCTCAAGCGCTTCGAAATCGTCCGGATCGCGGAGTCAGAGGCGCCAACCATCGACGGCCGCATCGATGACGCCGCCTGGCAGCGCGCTGCACAGATCGATGACCTCAGGCAGTTCCAGCCGAACGAGGGCACCGAACCCTCCGAGCGCTCGCGCTTCTACGTGATGTACGACAAGGACACCCTCTACATCGGCGCGAAACTGTGGGACTCCGAACCCGACAACCTCACCGCGAACATCCTGCGCCAGGGCGAGCGCATGAACAACGACGACAAGATCGCCGTGATCCTCGATACGTTCAACGACAAACGCAATGGCTACCGCTTCGAAGTCAACCCGAACGGCATCCGCGATGACGCGCTGTACATCGATACGACGACACAGCAATGGGAATGGGAGGGCATTTACGTCGCACAGGCCACGCGGGATGCCGACGGCTGGACGGCGGAGATGGCAATCCCCTTCAAGACGCTGTCCTTCAACCCGGAGAGCGACACCTGGGGTATCAACTTCGCCCGCCTGGTTGCGCGCAAGAACGAACGCATCGGCTGGTCGTTCCGCAATCGCACGCAGAATCCCGGAAACTCAGGGATAGTCACCGGCCTGAGGGACATGAACCAGGGGTTGGGCCTCGATGCCGTGCCGGGCGTCAGCTTCAAGCAGCAGAAGGTGCATGCAGCGGGTTCCGGCGAATTCGACGTGGACCCTTCGCTGGACGTCTACTACAAGGTGACTTCGGGTCTGAATGCGGCGCTGACATTCAACACCGATTTCTCGGCGACCGAGGTGGATGCGAGGCAGGTCAACCTGAGCCGCTTCAGCCTGTTCTTTCCCGAGAAGCGCGGCTTCTTCCTGCGTGAATCCGACATCTTCGAGTTCGGCAGGCTGAAGGGGGGCGACACCGGCGGCATCATCGGCCCCACGTTCTCGCGGCCTTCACTCGAGAATGGCAGGCCTTTTTTCTCGCGGCGGATCGGTCTCGGCGCTGCCGGCGAGCCGGTTGATCTCATCGCCGGCGCCAAGCTGTCAGGCCGCGTGGGTGGTTTCAACGTGGGTGCGCTCGCCATTCGCCAGGATGAACAGCCGACAGTCGACGCCGCCAACCTGTTCGTTGCGCGCGCCGTGGCCAACGTCCTTTCCGAGTCTTCGCTGGGCTTCATGGCCACGAGCGGCGATCCCCGTTCGAACCTCGACAACTCCGTCGTCGGTGCGGATTTCAGGTACACGAACAGCCGTTTTACCGGCACCCGCACACTCGAAGGCGAAGCGTGGGTGCAGCAGAGTGACACCGAGGGACTCGATGACGATGACCTCGCGTGGGGCCTGCGGCTGCGCAGCCCGAACAACACTGGCTGGTATGGTGGTTTGGGCCTCAAGGAGCTCGAGGCGAACTTCAATCCCGCGATGGGCTACGTGAATCGCCGCAACGTCAGCAACTACACGGGCGAATTCGGCTATACGCGCCGCTTCCAGACCGGTTTCGTCCAAGCGGCGCGCACGGCCGTCGACTTCCAGCAGTTCG
The DNA here is from genome assembly GCA_031398625.1 of Pseudomonadota bacterium. GTDB lineage: Bacteria > Pseudomonadota > Gammaproteobacteria > Steroidobacterales > Steroidobacteraceae > CAIUGU01. The sequence goes on along the minus strand of JANNNQ010000010.1, from coordinate 5,159 downwards.
ACAACCTGGAGAGCGGCGACCTCGAAAGCCGGGTCATCACGTACCGGCTGCTCGAAGGGTTCTCGCGACGCAATGACCAGCTGAAGGTGTTCTATGTCTCCAATGAAGAAGTGCTGGATGAACCCTTCGAGATCTCCGACGGCATTGTGCTCGCCCCTGGCGACTACAGCTTTGACGAATACGAGATCACGATCGAGCCGACGGGTGCGCGCAAGCTCTCAGGCAGCGTGACCTGGACGCAGGGCGACTTCTACTCGGGCGAACACTGGAAACTCCAGACGGACCTCGTGTGGAAGGTCTCACCGCACTTCTGGTTCACCGGCGCTTATGAATACAACGACGTGACGCTGCCGGAAGGCGACTTCATCGTGCGCCTCATGTCCACTCGATTCGACGTCATGTTCAACGCCACGTGGTCCTGGGTCACGCTGATCCAGTACGACAACGACTCCGACAGCGTCGCCGCCCACAGTCGCATCCGCTGGATCCCGCAGGCCGGCCGCGAGATGTTCCTTGTCTACAACCACAATCTTCTAGACGAGGAAGCCGATGGCTCGTTCCGTTCGCAGCGGGCTGATGGAGCGCTGAAGCTCAACTACACCTTCCGGTTCTGAGATAAGGGACGGCGAACTCTGTTCGCAAGTGGGTCTATCGACAAGGAGGCCTATCGGCAGGGGGGGCCTGCCGGCAGGCAGGGTAAACTCAAAAACAGGTATCGGTAGTGGGCGACTTCTGGTTGCGCGCCGTTGTTGGCGCCGCCCAGTTCGGAAACTGGATTCTTCCGACTTCCCTTCTGGCCTGCCGATAGGCCTACGTGTCGCCAGACCTGCTTGTCGATAGACCCACTTGCCGGGAGGCCCTCGACTTTGCGACTACTTGCGGACAACGTCCGCCGACATTCTTCTAATGCCCCTCCGGCTCCACCTTCCTCAACACCTCGGGATCGAACGCCTTGACCTGGATGTTGCAGTTGGCCATCCACTTCACTTCGACGCGCCCGTTGATGATCCGCGTGACACTCATCACCTGCCCGCCGCTCAGCGGCTGGACGAGATCGCCGGGCTTGAACTCTTGGCTCATGGTTTCTGTACGAAAGGATCACTTGTATAGTCTGCGCCATGCAGCAGTGCGATGCCAGCGGTGCCTTGCATTCCCCGACGTAGCTTGACGATGAAAGCGTGCAAAGGGAAGACCTGGCAGCAGCCGCATAACATCCAGGACGATTGACGGCAGCTCCACTGCCATGATCTAGTCGAATCAACAATATGCACGACTTCCGACCATGTTATACGGCAAACATGCCGCATTTAATCCCGGCGCAATCGCCGCATAGATTGAGTTAGCTCTCAGAAGTAATGAGGAAGCGATCTAAGCGTTGGCTGCGGACGGACGAGTACTTGGACACCGTAGGGTCGCTGTCCAAGGCCGCTACCTTAGCGGCAGCAGCGCACCAGGACTCGACGGAGTGGAAATGGCTGCTCATTGCTGTTCATTCCGCAACTCAAGGTATGCTCGTCCTTTCTTTGTCTATGGGTAACGGCCTCCTTACGCTGAAGGGGCCGCACGCCGCTGCTTGGTTGAAAGCGTATCGAAGCGGCGGGCCTTGGCCGCAGAAGATGGATCTCGATTACTTCTTGGAACTTTACAAGAAAGCAAAGATTCGCCTGCCAGCGAACAGCCTCTCGGCTGATCACGACGATGCTGTGCGCCGACTAAATGACTTGAGGAATGGCTTCATCCACTTCGGAGCACAAGGGTGGTCCATTGAGTTAGCCGGCTTGCCCAGTATCTGTCGCCATTGCCTTGAGGTCACTAAGGCGCTTGGCTGGAGCTCGGGTCTAGTTTTCTGGAGGTCTCAGGCACAGGGTGCGCGTGCACGACGTTCTCTGAACGCGGCAGTCCGTCAGTTGAAGTCACTTGAGCGGGTGCTGAAGTCATGACAGCTAACAATCGGCTGGAGTTCGCGCGCCGTGCGCGCCCGACTCGCAAAAGCGATGCGCCTTTGCTCGCGGCTCAGCCGGAACGTTGAGGCTGTAGAAGAACCCCAAAAAAATGCGAACTTCCCACCTCGACAATACCCCGCTGTTCTTCTCGGTTGATCCGGCGCCAAGGATCTGGCCGATGATCGTCGTCTTTGCGCGTTATTCTGGTTCTGAAGGACTCTGGGCGGCGCTTGCAAGAAAATCGTGGCTCATATCGCGCCCTATTGAAAGCATTTTCTCTAGAAGGTTTTTTCTACAGTCTCGTTATGTTCGCTTACGATCGCGCCAGTAGCCCGGTAGCCTCGCATGATGGGCAAAAGCAATCACGAGGAACTCTCCGTGACTTTCGGTGACAATCACGTCGAAGGGGAAACGTTTGAGGATGAGGCGCTTGACGCCGCGGGAGCCTGCAGCACCCGGCATTACCGAGAGGGGCACGACGTCTGTTTCTAAGGAGATCGAGGGCTGCTTGAATTGCTCTATCGAATTCTGCGCCCAGACCTGGCCTCTCGCGTTCGTACCAAGAGGCAGCTTCGATCGCCTCAAGGGAAGCAGCCTCAAGAATGCGGACGCCGCGCATCAGAGGCGGCTAATGCATTCTCGTATGCGCTTTGCGAATTCCTGGCGATCCAGAGTCCTGGCAGCGCCAGTTTCGACCTCATCAAGTCGACGCAGGATCTCTTCCTCCCATGCGCTGGCGACAGTGGGGTCCGTCGGCCCGTCCAGACTTCTGACAAGGTCGTGGGCAAGTTCGGCCCTATCGGCTTGGGGTAGCTCAAGTGCCTCGCTGCGCAAGCGTTCAGTATTCCGACTGGCCATCGCATCTACCTCGGCGTTGAATGATCTCGCTCCTGCAAGAATAGCGCACATAGCCAAGCGATCCAACGGAGGTCGCTTACCGTCACGCCGCTTGCCTCCACAACCGGCGTGCCGCCAGCGCGTCGCCGCTGATCGCAATCGTTGGGCCTCGCAATCGGAGCCATCACGTGCCCTACTATGACTGCTACCTCGCACCAGTCCCCAAAGAGAACCGCGCCGCATACGAAGAACTCGCACGCGTCTCGGAGGAAGTGCTTCTCGAGTGCGGGGCCACTCGTGTCATGGAGTGCTGGTTGGACGAAAGCAGACCTGACGCCGCCACCTACCACGGGGCGGAAGTGAGGCTCGAATCCCCGGAGTACGGTTCGTTCACCCACGCAGCCGGAGCCAGGCCAGGAGAGACGGTCGTCATGTCATTCGTGGAGTGGCCGGACAAGCAGACCCGCCACACAGGCATGGAGAAGCTCACCAGCGATCCACGAATGCAATTCGAGGGTCAGCCGCCGGCGTTCGACGGCAGGCGCCTCATCGCGGCAGGATTCAAACCAATGCTCGGCATCCCACGCGCGCCATGACAATTTGATGCAAAGCGTTTCGCATCCCCCTGCCCCACGCTCAATCGGAGTGTCAGCGCCGTCGGTGCCGGGCCGGCAACGTACCTTATCTTCCAAGACGCGCTGCAGCACCCGAAGGCAATTCCCACCCTCATCCGCGATCTATTGTTGTCCAGGAACGAAGCATGACCACCGCAAAACAGGTTCTCATTGTCGGTCTGCAACCTCAACTGATCGACTTCTCGGGTCCGGAGTTCGCTGCCTTCCCGGGATTGAACGCAGACAAGGTGATGGAAGGCCTGAACGCCAGCGCCGCCAATCTCGCCGCACTGGGGCTTGGCGTGGGCTTTTGCCTCACTGATTTTGGCGACACCGCAGAAGACGTGTTGCGGAACGAGCTGAAGACCAGGGCATACGACTGTGTCATGGTCGGCGCTGGAGTCAGGGCCGTCGCCACGCACTTTCTCCTCTTCGAGAAGATGATCAATATCATCCACGAGCATGCACCCGGCGCGCGGATCTGCTTCAATACAAATCCCGGAGATACTGCGGAAGCAGTGAAGCGGTGGATATAGATCACCAGATCGAATGAAATTGCCGACATCCGCCATAGCTCACAGGAGACCGATCGATGAAAAACCGGTCAAGCGCCGCTGTCATCGCGGCCATGGCATTGACAACAACCGCCTTCGCACAGGACGCGGGTTCCGAAGCCATCGTTCGCGCCGGCCTGGATCCGGCGAAGTACGCTGCCGGCGTGGCAAGCGTCGTTTCGGTTCGCGCGCCCTGGACTGAGGCAGCGCGCGTGGCGTTCGCCGCGGTCGACCTCTTCAACACGGATGGGAATCTCGCCCGGCTAGGCCCCGGGAGGGACGAGACCCTGCCCGTACCGCGGGCGCAGCTGATCTGGACGGCGGATTCGGGCGCGGGCTACGCGGTCGACTGCCTCGTCGCCGGTGACGCGCAATCGTTCCTGGCCTCGCGGTTCGAGGGCGGGCGCGAACGGGCGAACCGCCGCGACATGCCCGTCGCGCGCAGAGGTGATCGGCTCTCCTTCTTCATGGAGAAGGGAACCGCCGGCAATGTCTATCTCCACAGCGTCGGCGCGCCGTGGGTATTCAAGGAGTGCGCCATCGTTGTTGTCACCGAACGCTGAAGCAACGCCTGGACGGATAACGATGCCGGCACCCTGGTTGATGTCGCCATCCGCTACTTGCCAGCCCTCTGGCCTGCCGACAGGCCCCTTTGTCGCGAAGCGACCCCCTTGCCAGAGGCCTACTTGCCGACCAAGTCGGCCGGTCTATCCGCTACTCAGACCAGCACTCTCTCTATCCCCCCCTCATTCGCCTTCTTCACATACTCCGGCAACCAGTCCTTGCCCAAGATGTGCTTCGCGATCTCGACGACGATGTAATCGGCATCGAGGTCGGCGTCGTCGTTGTAGCGCTTGAGGCCTTGCAGGCAGGACGGGCACGAGGTCAGGACCTTCACGTCGCCGGTGTGGCCAGCCTTGCGGATCTTGTCGACGCCGACGCGGACTTCCTCTTCTTTGCGGAAGCGGACCTGGGTCGAGATGTCGGGGCGCGTAATCGCGAGCGTGCCGGACTCGCCGCAGCAGCGGTCGTTCTTCTCGATCTTGCCGTTCGCGTCGCTGTTCATGAGCGTATTCACGACTTTCAGCGGATCGTAGCTCTTCATCGGCGCACTCGGTGCTATTTCATCCAAAACATGCGCTTATCTCACTACATTGGCGGAGGATTTAGAAACCCAAGCACAAACTCTGGTCACAGCTTGGGAGGACGGC
>JANNNQ010000415.1:0-12516 GCA_031398625.1 Pseudomonadota bacterium | reverse complement strand
CCTCGCGCTCGCGAGGACTGCTGTTCTATCGATTGCTGACGCAAGCTGTGACTGCAGCGCCAGTCACCTACCGGCACGTTGCAGCCGCCAAACCCAAGCACACCTGATGTGGTAGGGAGTGGAGCTAAGTGGATACCCCTTTCTTACGTACAGTATCGTACTCTTCTGAGTATCGAAATCAACTGTTTTTGCCGGTGTTTTTGCAGATTTCCCGGCATGCAGATCACTATGCTTGACGTAGCAGATTCCGATGGAACTACGGTTTCTGCTTCGCAATGATTGCCCGCAACTCCTTTACTGTCAGGTGGTCCTTCTCTCTTCCCAAGGCTTCCTTGGCCTTGATGAGATCGTCGATGGCCATGACCTTCACACTACGGCCAAACAATTCAACTGTAACGGCGGACGCCCGGACACGATCAAAGTCGCCAATCCCTGTGATCGTGCTCAAGAGATCGACCGCGCCCAGGTCCGTCTGCAGATACAGATTCTTCAGGTCAACGCCGGGCTCCGGGATGTCGAGAAAGGACAACCGCTGGGGCGTCATGCGATGGACAGGATGAAGCTCCCTGAATACTTCGCGAAGCTTCTCGAGATTGCCCGCCGTCAATACAGCACAGACGTCCAGATCCCGGGTGAGCAACGATGACCCATGCAGCATCGCCGCAAAGCCACCGACGATCACAAAATCGATCTCAGCGTCGCAGAGGCGCTGTAGCAGGCGGTTGAGTTCGGTCACGGAGCTCCTGTCCTGCCTTTTCCAGCTGAATTGCAAGATCCAGCGCTGCCTGATGCTGTAGCGCACGCTGCTCGCAGGACGACCGCAGGGCCTCGTCGACCAGGCTCAGATCGAATCCGGCGCGCTCTGCTTCGCGGATGGCGTTGTTTTGGCTTGTCATGGGATTTCCTGCCGCCAAAGCATAACCGCAGCGAACCTGCCCGAACAGGCTATGGATGCCCGTCTTCCGGGCTGGTCCGCTAGAATCCGGCCATGCCAACCCCGGAATTACTTGACCACCTCCGCTCTCTCGTCGGCCCCAAGGGCTACTTCGACCAGCCCGCGGACCTCGAGCCTTATCTCGTCGATCACCGAAAGCTGTACCGGGGTGCAACGCCGCTGGTGCTGCGGCCGGACTCGACGGAACAGGTGAGCGCGATCCTCGTGGCGTGCAATGCGGCGTGGGTGCCGGTCGTGCCGGCTGGGGGGAATACGAGTTACGTCGGCGGCGCGACGCCGCATGAAGCCGGCGATGAGATCGTGGTCTCCCTGGCGCGGCTGAAGAAGATCCGCAGCGTCGATGCCGTCAACAACACGATGATCGCCGAAGCGGGTTGCGTGCTCGCTGCCGTGCAGGAGGCCGCCACCGCAGCCGATCGGCTGTTTCCTCTGAGCCTCGGCTCGGAGGGTTCGTGCCAGCTCGGCGGCAATCTGTCGACAAATGCCGGCGGCACGGCAGTCCTGCACTACGGGATGATGCGCGACCTGGTGCTGGGCCTCGAAGTTGTGCTCGCGGATGGCCGCGTGCTCGATGGCCTCAAGGGCTTGCGCAAGGACAACACCGGTTACGACTGGCGCGACCTGTTTATCGGTGCCGAAGGCACGCTCGGCATCATCACCGCTGCAACTTGCAAGCTGTTTCCGCGCCCCCTGTCCGTCGCAACCGCACTCATCGCCGTACCTTCGCCGCAAGCTGCCGTCGAACTGCTTTCGCGCCTGCGGTCGGCAACGGGCGCGCTGACGACGTTCGAACTCATGCCCCGCATCGGTCTCGACCTCACGCTGAAGCACATCAATGGCGTCAGCGATCCGTTCGATGCCCCATCGCCGTGGTATGTGCTGGCCGAGGCGAGCAGCCCGCGGGCCAACGATCCGCTCGAGGACCTGATGGAAGCGGCACTGGGCGACGCGATGGAAGCCGGTCTCGTGACCGACGCGGTGGTCGCCCGCAGCGAGGCGCAGCGACTGATGTTCTGGCGCATCCGTGAGCAGATCCCCGAAGCCCAGCGGCAGGAAGGCGCGAGCATCAAGCACGATGTATCCGTCACCATCAGCGCCCTGCCCGCCTTCATGGAGGAAGGCGCCGCGATCGTGCGTGAACTGTGCCCCACGGGGCGACTGGTGGCGTACGGCCATCTCGGGGATGGCAACCTGCATTTCAACGTGAGCGCACCGCTCAGGGGTAACGACGCTGCGTTCCTCGCCCAGGCGCCGGCCATCAATCGCGCGATCCACGATCTCATCGCCCGCTATCGCGGCAGCATCAGCGCGGAACACGGGATCGGCCGGCTGAAACGCGACGAGCTCAGACGTTACAAGAGCGAGGCCGAGCTCGACGTGATGCGCGCCATCAAGGGCGCCCTGGATCCCAAAGGCATCATGAATCCGGGAAAGGTGGTCTAGCTTGCAGGTCCTGTTCACAAGGATGAGAACTGGATGGCCCTGGCTGGCGGGTGCGGCAGGATTGCTGCTGCTTTATGCGCTCGCTGGTTTCTTTCTTGTCCCGCGGCTCGCGCGCGGGGCGATCGAAGACTTCGTCGCGGAGCGGCTGCAGCGCCAGGTGGCGATCGAGAACCTGACTTTCAATCCTTTTACGCTCGCAGCCGAGGTGACGGGCTTCCGCCTGACGGAAATGGATGGCAGACCCCTCATCAGCTTCTCGGATCTGCTGGTGAACGTGCAGCTCTCCACCCTGTGGAATCGTGCGATCACTTTCGCCGAGATCCGGCTCGTGCAGCCCGAGATCGACGCCGTGATCAATCGCGCGGGCGAACTCAACCTCGCGGCGCTGGTGCCGCCCGCTGCGAAACCGGAGGAGCCAACGGTACCCGCCACGTTGCCGGCGATCCGCATCGGCCTGCTGGAAGTGGACAGTGGCCGCGTGGGGCTCGAGGACCAGACGCGCAGCACGCCGTTTCGCGCGACGATCACGCCGATCCAGTTCACGCTGAATGACTTCCGCACCACGGTCGACTACCAGAACGCCTACCGGTTCGCAGGTACGACCCAGGCCGGTGAACAGCTCGAATGGTCTGGGCAGTTTTCGGTCCAGCCGCTCGGTTCGACGGGCAGCTTCTCGATCGGCGCGCTCAAGGCATCCACGCTCTGGGCGTACGTGCGCGACCAGGTCGCGTTCACATTGCCGTCGGGTACGATCGATCTCAATGGCACCTACAACCTGGCGGTGGGAGCCGACAATCGCGTCGCTTTGGACCTCGCGCTACCCGGGATCCGCTTCAGCGATTTCACTGTCGCCCCGCTGGAGGGTGATGGAACACCCTGGATTTCCCTGCCCTTGCTGGCCTTGGCGGACACCCGTTTCGCCCTCGGCGAACGACGCCTCACCGTGGGCAAGGTGGGTGTCGACGGCGCGCGCATCACGGTCGTCCGGGAGACCGATGGCACCCTGAACCTGCAGCGACTCGCAGGGAGCGGTGCAGCGCCGACAGCCGAAGTGCCGGTTGCAACAAACGAGCCGGCCGCATCCGCTTCGCCGTGGCAGGCAGAATTTGCCGTGGTTGAAGTCCGCAACACCACCGTGGAAGCAACGGACCGCGGCATCGAACCTGCAGTGACGATGTCCCTCTCGCCCATTGCGATCACGCTCACCGGCGTGAAGTCGGATCTCACCCAGTCCTTCGCGTTGAATGCGGATGTCGGTATCAATGGCCTGGCAAGGCTGCAGGTGAATGGCACCTTGAGGCCGCAGAGCTTGCTTGCAGACATCGATGTCGAGCTCACGGGCTTCGGGGTGCCGGCCCTGCAGCCCTACATCGCAGCAGCCACTACCATGACGGTCGAGTCCGGGCAGTTTGGCGTAAAGGGCCACGTCACCTATGCCGCCGAACCCGTAAGCCCGCAGCCGCAGCTGGCTTTCACGGGCGGCATCGACCTCAACGGTTTTGCCTCGAAGGACGATTTCCTGAAGCAGGATTTCCTGAAGTTCGGTCTCTTGAGCGTTACCGGCATCGACTACTCGATGGCACCGGACCGGCTCACGATCCAGCGCATCCTCGCCCGCGACCCGTACGCGCGCGTCGTGATCAGCCAGGACGCCAAACTCAATGTCACGCAAGTCTTGAATCCGGAAGCGGAGTCTGACCTGCAGCCCACAGCCCACACCCCACAGCCCGGCATTGCGAATGCTATGCCTGTTCGCATCAATACGATCGTCGTGGAGAACGGCTCGGCCGACTTCGCCGATTACTCCCTCGAACCTTCCTTCGCCACGGGCATCCAGTCGCTGGCCGGAACCGTACAGGGCCTGTCGTCGAACGAGTCGACCCGCGCGAAAGTGGATCTCAAGGGCGCGGTGGATCGCTTCTCGCCGGTGGTGATCGCCGGTGAAGTGAACCTGCTGTCGGCCGCGCTCTATACCGATCTCGCGATGAGCTTCAGCAACATGGAACTCACGACGTTCAATCCGTATTCGGGCAAGTTCGCGGGCTACAACATTGCCAAGGGCAAGCTCACCACGGAACTCAAGTACAAGGTCGACAACCGCCAGCTCGAAGCCGAGCACCACGTCGTCCTCGACCAGCTCGAGTTCGGTGCCGCCACCGACAGCAAGGACGCCGTGCCGCTGCCAATCAAGCTGGCGGTTGCCCTGCTCAAGGATCGCAATGGCGTCATCGACATCAATCTCCCCGTACGCGGCAGCCTCGACGACCCGACATTCCGTCTCAGCCCCCTCATCTGGAAGGCGGTGGTCGGATTGCTCACGAAGATCGTCACCGCTCCGTTCGCGCTGCTGGGTTCGCTGTTCGGCGGCGGGGAAGACCTGGCCTTCGTGGATTTCACGCCGGGCTCGGCGCAGCTCTCAGCGGAAAGTGCGGCCAAGCTCGGCACGCTAGCGAAGGCGCTTGTGGAAAGGCCGCAGCTCAAGCTCGACATTCCGCTCAACGTCACTACCGCCGTCGACGCAGAAGCCATCGCGCGTGAAGCCCTGGAACAGAATGTCCTGGCACCCGCCACTCCGGCTGCCGATGAGCCCGGCCAGCTGCAGCAGCAACTGCAGGCGTTGACGCTGGCGCACACACGCCTGGTAGGGACGCCCCCCGTAACACCGACGACAGAGAGCCTGCCGACTCAGATCGATTTCGTCGAGAACGCTCTGCTGGCACGACTGGCACCGACCGACATCCAGCTCGATGCGCTGGCACGCAGTCGCGCCGAAGCCGTTCAGGCCGCGCTGCTGGGCACGGGCGAGATTGCTCCTGAGCGCGTGTTCCTCACGACTCGCGATCTGGCCACACAGGCGGGGGGCGCGGTGCGGATGGAGCTGAAGCTGGAGTAGATGAAGGATCATGAACGGGCTCGTCCGCCAGGGTGGATGCTTCTGCGGCAGCGTGAGATATTCGGTCGCGGGCGATCCGTCGCATCTCTGCTTCTGTCACTGTGCCAGTTGTCGTCGCGCTGCGGGGGCGCCCGTGGTGCCCTGGGGGACATTTACTGACGTTCAGTTCGCGGTGACCCGGGGAAACCTGGCCGTGCATCACTCTTCACCGGGGGTGTCGCGCGGATTCTGCCGGAACTGCGGTAGCTCGCTGACCTATGCGCACGAGCAGCGGCCCGGGGAAATCGACCTCACCTTGGCGACGCTCGATGATCCGGAGGCCCTGCGACCCGCGTGCCACATCTGGGTATGCGACAAGCTGTCGTGGGTGGTGATCACCGACGGGCTGCCGCAGTTTGAAACCGTTTCCGGAACGTAGCAATCAGCTGCCGATCACTCCCCCGTCTTCGCGGCGGACGGCGATGACGCTGGGGCGAGGCTGGGAATCACCGCCGTCGGGCCAGTTGCTCTTCGGTTCCTTCGGGTTACCGGCTTCTCCCGGGTGCTGGATGGCGAGGAACAGCGTGCGGTCGTCGGGCGTGAACTCGCAGCCGCAGACTTCGGCACCGACGGGACCACTCATGAACTGCCGGAGCAGACCGCGTTCAGGGCCACTCGTCGGGCAGACGAAGCAGCCGTCATTGGTATCGTTCGGCTGCGTGCCGTCGGTGATGATCCAGAGATTGCCGGCCCGGTCGAAACCCAGGTTGTCGGGAGATCCGATCGGACTCAGCCGGCTCGCGTCGGCGAAGCCCGCGTAGTACACCTGGTCGCCACCGATCTCTCCCGGCTTGATGTCCTCGAGCCGCGTGATGATCTTGCCACGTGCAGGATCGCCTGCCAGCAGGAACACTTCCCACCGGAACTTCGTGCCGCTGTGATCGCCTTCGGCCTCGGTCAGCTCGATGATGTGGCCCCATTGGTTGGCACGACGCGGATTCGCGGCATTCGGTCCGAGGCCGATCGTCCGCCCGTTGACCTCCAGCGTGCCGCCGGAACGGTTCTCGTTGTTCGTGCAGGCAATATAGATGCGGCCGTTCACCGGATTGGGCTCGACATCCTCGGGCCGGTCCATCGGTGTCGCTCCCAGCACATCCGCCGCGGCGCGCGCCTTGATGACGACATCCGCCTGGCTGCGGAAGCCGGTAGCTTCGTTGAGGGGGCCTTTCGGGTCATGCACGAGCGGCAACCACTCGCCGGTGCCATCCGCGTTGAACCGCGCCGCATGCAGCACTCCCTCGTCCAGCAGGTCCGTATTGGCTGCGGGATTGCGCGCATCAAACGCATTCCGGGACACGAACTTGTAGACGTACTCGAACTTCTCGTCATCACCCATGTAAACGACGATACGCCCGTTGGCGGCAACGATCGGACTCGCCCCTTCATGGGCGAACCTGCCAAGGGCAGTGCGCTTCTTTGGCATCTTCGCAGGATCGCGCGGATCGATCTCGACGACCCAGCCGAAACGCAGCGCCTCCGCGGGCTCCTGGCCCGCATCGAAGCGCGGGTCCACGAACTCCCAGCCATGTGCCGATGCGGTTTCCCACAGCCAGAAGCGCCGGTGAGCGTCCAGGATCTCGCGGTCCACGTCACGGCGCGCTTTCAAGGCCCGGTAGTTGCCGAAATAGTCCTCGATGTTCTCTTCGGCTGAAAGAAATGTGCCCCACGGTGTCCTGCCACCGGCACAGTTGCCGATCGTGCCGTTGACGCGTACGGCATCGGGATCGCTGTGCGTTCGCAGCAGATCGGCGCCCCGCGCGGGACCGTGCAGCGCCATTGGCGTATCGGCCGTGATCCTGCGGTTGAAGCGCGAAGACTTGTCCGCAGTCCACGACGCAGCGCCCCGCCCTTCGCGTCCAACCGCGACCACGGATACACCGTGAGCGGCCTTCGCGAAGGCCACGCTTTCAGGATAGGCACGCACGAATTTCTCAAGCCACGTGGCCCTGGCTCCGGATCCACCGTAACCGGGAAACAGCAGGTTGTCGTTGGTGTACTCGTTGTTGACGCACAGGACCCCATTCGAACCGGCCCGCAGCGGAAAGTAGTGAATGGCATCGCAGTTGTAGCCGAACTGCCGGGCCTGTCGGGCGGCCGCAGTGGCGGTCACCAGTCCACCACCGGCAATCGATGAGGCGTCCAGGTCCGGCGTTCCCGGATAGAGACTCTCTCCCCAGCGGATCACGACATCAGACGTGTAGCCCGGAGGGAGCACGACGCGGTCGTCCTTGCCGCCCTGGATGGAGGTGAAGGTCAGGCCCGGAGCGGCGGCAGCAGCAACCGGACTCCATTGCCACCCTCCCGCGAGCAGCGGCGCAGCCGCGAGCGCTCCCTGCAACACCCCGCGACGGGTCAGGCGTTGCTCGAGAATGTTGCCGAAATAGCGCGGATCAGCGGGTGAATTGCTCATGGGCGAAGCGTGTCATGCACGGGTGACTGCAGCATGACAGATGCTGCCCTGCCTGCGGAAGTTCAAGGTGGTGGCGACAGGGCGAACAGGCGCATGGCCACACCCAGCGCAACGATGAGCGTGATGCCGACGACCAGGCTGACGCCGGGCCAGGCATGTGCATTCCATGCCCATCCGCCTGCGGTACCGATGAGGCTCGAACCCATGTAGTAGAAAAAGAGGTAGAGCGAGGACGCCTGCGCTTTCGCTTCCCTTGCCCGCTGCCCGACCCAGCCGCTCGCAATCGCGTGGGCGCCGAAGAAACCGGACGTGAGAATCACCACGCCCGCTATTACTGCGGCAAGCGGGGTGAGGGCCATGGCAGCAACGCCCGCGCCCATGACCAGGACCATGCACAGGAGCACCTTGTGGCGGCCGATGCGGTCTGCCAGTCCACCCGCCCACGCCGAACTGCCAGTGCCGACGAGATAACTCAGGAAAACGAAGGCGATCGCGGATTGACTCAACAGGTAGGGTGCGATCGAGAGCCGGAAGCCCAGATAGTTGTAGACGGTGATGAAGCTCCCCATCAACAGGAACGCCTGCACGAAGAGCCAGCGCAGACCCGGATCGCGGAACGACACGGCGAGCCCCGGCAGCAGTTGATTGAGCCGGAAAGGGCGCCGCGTGAAATGCGCCGACTCGGGCAGCAGGCGTAGCAGCAACACGGCGCTGAGCAACACGAGCACGCCGATCATGCCGATGGCCACCCGCCACGACGCGAGATCCGCCACCACGCCGATGAGCAGGCGTCCCGCCATGCCTCCGATCGCCGTTCCCCCGATGTAAAGTCCCATCGCGAATCCGGCTGCCCTCGGCTCGACTTCTTCCGCGATGTATGCCATGGCGACCGCAGGAATGCCCGACAGCACCAGGCCCATCAGGCCGCGCGCAACCAGCAGTCCCGTCCACGTCGGCGCAAGCGCCACGAGGAAATTGAGCAGGGCTGTCAGCAACAGCGACACGAACATGAGGCGCTTGCGCCCGACGCTGTCGGCGATCGCCCCGGCCACGATCATCGCGATGGCGAGCGTTGCCGTGGTCACCGAGAGCGAGAGACTGCTGCCACCTGCGCCGACGCCGAACTGCCCGGCAAAGACGGGCAGCAGCGGCTGCACCGAGTACAGCGACGCGAAGATGGAGAAGGCGGCGAGGAAGAGCGCCCAGTTGGCGCGGCGGAAAACAGCGGTCCCGCGTTCGAGGTACGCGGGAGCGCCTTCAGGGATCTTCCGGATCATCAGGCAACGGCGGCGGCAGGTTCTTCGGCAACGGCTTGCGGCTGTTCTGCCAGAAGCCGAACAACAGCACCCCCATGTACACGATCGCCGCGAGGAGGATCAGGATGGCCGCGATCCTCATTGCTGGCTCCTAGCCTGCCGCTGCCTTGCGCTCGACGTCAGAGGCCTTGGCTTCATGGGCCTCGCCTTCCGGCCCGACGCCCAGCCGCTTGTGCATGATCGGGCTCGTGGTGGTGTACTGCAGGTGCACCTTCTTGCCCGGCTCGAGGTATTCCTTGATCGCGAAGGCAGCCAGTGCGGCTTCGTGGAAACCGGAGAGAATCAGCTTCTTCTTGCCCGGATAGGTATTGATGTCACCGACGGCATAGATGCCCGGCACGTTCGTCTGGAACGTGGACATGTTGACGGTGAGCTGCTTCTTGTTGAGTTCAAGACCCCACTCGGCGATGGGCCCGAGCTTCGGCGACAGCCCGTAGAAAACGAGCACCTGCTGCGCATCGACGCTGCGTACGACCCCGTCGCCACCCTGGACGCGCACGGCCTTGAGCTCGCCATTTTCCTGCTGCAGCTCCTTCACCGAACCAATGAGGACATCGGCGCGATGCTCGTCGCGCAGGGCCATGAGCCTGGCAACCGATGCCGGTGCACCACGGAAATCCGGCCGACGATGGACGAGCACGACGCTGTTGGCGACGTCGACTAGCGCCAGTGCCCAGTCGAGCGCGGAATCGCCGCCGCCGAGGATGACGAGATCCTTGTCCTTGAAAGATTGCGGGTCGCGCACGCGATAGTGCACGGCCTGGTGCTCGAGTTCGGCAGCACCCGGCACATCGAGCTTGCGAGGCTGGAACGAACCGACGCCGCCCGCGATCACGACTGCGCCCGCTTCGAACAGCGTGCCGGCGTTCGTGCCGACCTTGAAGCGGCCGTTCTCCTGCTTCTCGACCGTGGTCACTTCCTGCCCGAGATGGAACTCGGGATGGAACGGCTTGATCTGCTCGAGCAGCCGGTCGGTGAGCTCCTGGCCCGTGCACACGGGCACGGCCGGGATGTCGTAGATCGGTTTGTCGGGATACAGCTCGATGCACTGGCCGCCGGTCGCGCCGAGGGCATCGACGACCTGCGCCTTCAGCCCCAGCAGGCCGAGTTCGAACACCTGGAACAGGCCGCAGGGGCCCGCACCGACGATGACGACGTCGGTGGTGATGGCCGGACGCTCGAAAGGCTTAACCATGGGCTCGGGCATTGGTTCGGATACCGGGTTCGACACTGTCGATACTCTCGTTGAGGCCCTTCTCCGCAAGCCACTTGCGATCGAAGAGACGTGACTGATACTTGGCGCCCGTATCGCACAGGATCGTGACGATCGTGTGGCCGGGCCCGAGACGCCGCGCCACCTGCACGGCCGCGGCGACATTGACGCCGCTGGTGCTGCCGAGGAACAGGCCTTCCTCCCGCAGCAGGCGGTAAACGTACTGTACACACTCGGCATCGTTCACATGCACGGCTGT
Organism: Pseudomonadota bacterium; assembly: GCA_031398625.1. GTDB lineage: Bacteria > Pseudomonadota > Gammaproteobacteria > Steroidobacterales > Steroidobacteraceae > CAIUGU01. Next base: position 1,988 of record JANNNQ010000415.1, on the reverse strand, counting down.
ATCGAGCGGTGCGCCCTCGAGGTTCGCGGTCACCCGGCCGATGCCGATGCCTTCCGTGATCGAACCCGGACCCGTTACCTGCAACTGGCCATTCAATACCCACTCGTACAGCGAGCTGCCCTGCGGGTCCGCGAGGACAGTGAGCACCTTGGCGTTCTGCCGCTTGAGATAACGCGAAACGCCGCCCAGCGTGCCACCGGTACCGGTCGAAGTCACGAAGGCATCGACCTTGCCCTCGGTCTGCGCCCAGATCTCCGGGCCCGTGGTGCGTTCGTGGGCATCGCGATTCGCCGTGTTGTCGAACTGGTTCGCCCACACTGCTTCAGGCAGTTCCAGCGCCAGGCGCTGGGCGACCCGCTGGTAGTGATTGGGGTCGCTGTACGGCACGGTCTTGATCCGTCGCACGTCGGCCCCGAGCGTCGCCAGCAGCAGGAATTTCTCTTCGGACTGGTTGTCCGGCATCGCGATGACGAGCTTGTAACCCCGTGCGTTGCAGACATGGGCGAGACCGATGCCGGTATTGCCGGCCGTGCCTTCGACGACCGTGCCACCGGGCCTGAGCCGGCCGCTGCGTTCGGCATCTTCGATGATCGCGAGCGCAGCGCGATCCTTCACGGACCCGCCCGGGTTCATGAACTCGGCCTTGGCCAGTATCTCGCAACCCGTCTCCGCACTGAACGTGGAGAGCCGGATGAGCGGCGTGGAACCGACTGCGGCAGCGAAGCCGTTGGCGATCGGGCTCATGCGGATGGGGCTCATGCGGACAACCTTCCCTGGGCCAGCGTTGCGTCCGTGGCTGCGGACTGGAACCAGCGCAGCGTCTCGTGGAGTCGCGTGACTTCGCCAAGGATCAGCAGGCTCGGCGAGTTGATGCCGGCAGCCGCTACCTTGCCAACGAGGGTTGCCAGGGTTCCGGTGATGACACGCTGTCCGGCGCACGTGCCCTGCTCGATCACCGCAGCAGCCCGATCAGCGGGCGCCCCATGCTGCAGCAGCTGCATCACGATGTGATCGAGACGCTTGAGGGCCATGTAGAACACCACGGTCTGGTTCGGCTTCGCAAGGGCCGCCCAGTCGACGCGCGCTTCGGCGTCGTCCTTGCCGTGGCCTGTCACGAACGTGAGCGACTGGGCGTGCTCACGATGCGTCAGCGGGATGCCGGCATACGCCGCCGCACCCAGCGCAGCAGTGACGCCGGGGACCACCTCGAACCGGATACCGTGATGCGCAAGTGTCTCCAGCTCTTCGCCGCCGCGGCCGAAGATGAAGGAATCGCCTCCCTTCAATCGGCACACCCGCTTGCCGGCCAGCGCGAGCTCGACCAGCAGGGCGTTGATCTTCTCCTGCGAACCGGCGGCGTCGCCCGCCACCTTTCCCACATGGATGCGTTCGGCGTCGCGACGGGCGAGATCGAGGACTTCATCCGACACCAGGCGGTCGTACAGCACGACATCGGCATTCTGCAGCACGCGCAGTGCCCGCAATGTCAGCAAGCCCGGATCGCCTGGCCCTGCGCCCACCAGGGCGACTTCGCCGGGAGCCGCGACTGCGCGGCCTGCTGCTTCCCCCAACGCCAGTTCGATGCTGCGCTCCGCTGTCGCGGCATCGCGTCCTGCCAGGACATCCGCAGCAATGGGGCCATCGAAGAATTTCTCCCAGAACTTCCGTCGCGAGTCGCCCTGCGGCAGGCGCTGCTTCACTCTGGCACGCAGGCGGCCTGCAAATTTCGCGAGCTCGCCCAGGCGGTGCGGCAGGAAGGCTTCCAGCTTTTCGCGCAGGCGCCGCGTCAGGACGGGAGCATCGCCACCGCTTGCCACCGCAACGATGATCGGCGAGCGGTCGACGATCGCCGGCATGATGAAGCGGGAGAGTTCACGGTCGTCCACCACGTTCACGTCGATGCCGCGGGCTTCCGCCTGGTGTGCCACCCAGGCGTTCACGGACTGGCGATCCGTCGCTGCAATCGCGAGCCGCATGCCGTTCAGGTG
>JANNNQ010000416.1:0-16991 GCA_031398625.1 Pseudomonadota bacterium | reverse complement strand
GCGCAGGTCGGTCGCGTCGCGGGCGACACCGGTGAAACGTTCGACGCGGAGGCGACGCGCGTCGGCCTGTGGGTGTTTTTCGGGGTCGCCACTGCGCTGTTCGGGCTGTTCATCGCGGCCTACCTCATCCGCATGACGCCGCACGTCGGTGCCGGCGTGGTCGTGCGCGACTGGCGCCCGATCGTCGAGCCGCAGGTGCTCTGGGTCAACACGGGCCTGCTCGTGCTTGGCAGCGTAGCCATGCAGGCGGCGTGCGCGGCCGTGGCCCGCGGCCAGTCGCGCAACGCGCGCGCGCGGCTGTGGTTCGGCGGCGCGTTCGCCGTGGCCTTCCTCGCCGGGCAGTGGATCGCGTGGCAGCAGCTGCGCGCCGCCGGTGTCTACGCGGCCGGCAACCCCGCCAACGCATTCTTCTTCGTGCTCACGGCGGTGCATGCGCTGCACGTGCTCGGCGGGCTCGTCGTCTGGAGCCGGGCCGTGTCGCGCCTGCGCCCGGGCAGCGCCCTGGTCGGCCGCACGCGCCTGACCGTCGAGCTCTGCACGCTGTACTGGCACTTCCTGCTGCTGGTCTGGCTGGTCCTGTTCGCGCTGTTGCGCCTCACCTGAACCCGGGGATCCGCACGCCTATGGCTGTCGAAACCATGACGCGACCGATCGAGCCGTCGGGCACCGTCGAGGGCCTGCCCGGCGTCGTCACCGACTTCGCCTCGGACAAGCAGGCCTTCCCCGTGCCCTGGGGCAAGGCGATGATGTGGATCTTCCTGCTGAGCGACACGTTCATCTTCACGTGCTTCCTCACCTCCTACATGAACGTGCGCATGTCGACGACCGTGCCGTGGCCGAATCCCAGCGAGATCTTCGCGCTCAACATCGCCGGCAACCACGTGCCGCTGGCACTGATCGCCATCATGACGATGGTGCTGATCACCAGCAGCGGCACCATGGCGATGGCTGTGAACCAGGGTTACCGGCGCAACCGGGCGAATACCACCGCACTCATGCTCATAACCGCGGCGCTCGGTGCCACCTTCGTCGGCATGCAGGCCTTCGAATGGGCGAAGCTGATCATCGAAGAAGGCATCCGGCCGTGGGAGAACCCGTTCGGAGCGGCGCAGTTCGGGTCCGCGTTCTTCATGATCACCGGATTCCACGGCCTGCATGTGTCGGCCGGCGTGATCTATCTCGTCGTAGTGGCCATGAGGGTCTGGAACGGGTTCTACGACCGCAAGGGCACCTACGAGACAGTGGAGGTCACCGGCCTGTACTGGCATTTCGTCGATCTCGTGTGGGTTTTCATCTTCGCCTTCTTCTATCTCTGGTAGGGCATCATGGAACATGCAAGCGGACAGCACGCGGAAGGCCAGCAGCATCCCATCCGCATCTATCTCTGGATCTGGGTGCTGCTGTTCGTGTTCAGCGCCTTCTCGTACCTGGTCGACTACCTGCAGCTCCAGGGAGCCCTGCGCTGGGGACTGATCCTGCTGTTCATGACGCTGAAGGCCGGCTTCATCGTCGCGATCTTCATGCACATGGCCTGGGAGCGGCTGGCCCTCAAGCTCGCCATCCTCGTGCCGCCCCTGGCACTGCTGGTGCTGATTGTCCTGATGGCGATCGAAGGGGACCACACGTTCGTCACCCGGCTGGCGTCGTTCGTCACGCCCCAGTCGAATGCCGTCGAAAGCCATTGAAGCGAAGAAAATGACCCGCAATCACAGGGAACGGTCATGAGTGCCGCACACGATCGCAAGTTCGCCGACATGTTCACGCTGGTAGTGGGAGTCCTGGTCGGCATCGCCTTCGGCATCTACTTCCTGGCGAACTCCGTTGCAGGCATGCAGACAGCCGAAGTGCGTGACGATGCGCGTTACCAGGAGGAAGTCGCACTCAGGATCGCTCCCGTCGGCAAGGTTGCAGTCGCCGGGCGTGACAACTCCGCGATCGGGATACCGGCAGAGGCTGCCCCGCCCCCTCCTGCGGTCTCCGCTGCCGTCCTCCCGGGCGAAGAGGTCTACCAGATGGCCTGCGTGGCCTGCCACGGGGCCGGCATTGCGGGTGCCCCGAAGTTCGGTGACCGGACTGCGTGGGCACCGCATGTTGCCAAGGGAATGGAGGTACTGCACCAGAGTGCACTCAATGGCATCCAGGGTGCGGCTGGCGTCATGCCGGCAAAGGGAGGACGGATCGACCTGTCCGACCAGTCGGTGATGAACGGGGTCGACTACATGATCGACGCCGTGCGGTAAGGACGGGAGGAGCGCATCGATCATGCTGGCCGGCCACCTGCTCGTTCAGCCACTTCGGGTGCAGGGACTGCGGCTCGCCGCCATGCTTGCAACCGGGGGACTGTTTCTCGCCTATGGTCCCGCGTTCCTCGACTGCGAGCGGAACTCACTCGACTACGTGGCCGGCATTGCGCGTCACGCCGAGGGCGTGAACCTTGCGCTCCTCGGCATCTGCAGTGCGGCCGGGCTGGCTGTGCTGGTCGTCATCCTGCATTCGATCGGGACTTTCCGCGCAACGGGGCAATCGGGCAGCTTTCGCCTGAACCCCTTCAAGGAGCTGCTGTGGGCATTGGTGCCGGTCGCCATCGTGATTGCGCTGGCATTGCCTTCCATCCAGCCGCTGGTGGCGGGCGGCAATGCAATCTACGCGGCCACATCGGCTGCGGCCGGTTACAGCTGCCAGATCACTCCGTGACTACCACTCGCCAGTGTTGGGCATCGAGCTCCAGGGCTCTTGAGGCGGCAGGGCGCCGCCCTTCTGCAACAGCTCGATGGAGATGTTGTCTGGCGAGCGGATGAAGGCCATCCGGCCATCGCGGGGCGGACGATTGATCGTCACGCCTCGTTCCTCGAGACGGCGACAGGCTACATAGATGTCGTCGACCTCGTAGGCGAGATGGCCGAAGGCACGGCCGATGCGATAGTCCTCCGGGTCCCAGTTATGGGTCAGCTCGATCTCGCCCTGGCGATCCCCTGGCGCCCGCAGGAACACCAGCGTGAACCGGCCCTTGTCGTTGTCGATGCGCCGGACTTCCTTCAGGCCCAGCGCCCCGCAATAGAACTCCAGGGATGCGCGCAGGTCTGTCACGCGCACCATCGTGTGCAGGTAGTTCATCGCGCCACCGCGTCAAGGCGCCATGCAGGAGAAGTTGGCCGCATCGCTGGTGCTGCCCTTGCCGGTATGCACGGCGACCTGCGGATAGGGACAGAGCGGGCGTGTCATGTCGACCCGGTTGCCGGCAATGCGGATCGCCTCGATGCGTTCCGGTGCGGTCCCCTGTTCCCTCCAGCGTTCGAGCGCACCCATCCAGTTGATCTGGTTCGGCCCGACGCCACCGGAACAGTGATTCATGCCGGGCACCATGAACAGGCGGATGAAATCGCCGTCTTTCCCTGCCGGGGTTTCTGTCACCCGCGAGAAGTAGTTGATCGAGTTCCGGGGGGGAATGAGGTTGTCGTTCCAGCCGTGGTACATCAGCACCTTTCCGCCGCGCGCCGTGAATGCCGCGAGGTCAGGATCGAGCGCATCGATGATCGGACTGACCCTGGCGCGCGCCACCGGGAGATCCCGATCGATGTCGAAGGTCTTCGGGTCCCAGGCCGCATTGTTGTAGGCGATCTGGAACGTGCCCACCGGTACGGGAAACAGGTTGCCGCCCAGGAACGGCGCCCAGCCGGGTTCACTGCCTGCTTCCTTGCCAGGGTAGACGACCTCGCCATTGCGCATCGTGGTGGGCTGGTACATCCGCTGCACGGCAGACACCTGCGGGGGCGTCAGGCAGTTGTCCATACCGCCGGGTGCGCATTGCAGGGCCGCGACATTCACGGTGCAGCTGCGAGGATCGTTGATCAGGCCGTCGACAATGCCATCGTTCGCATCGCACGCTGCCACCGCCGCGCGGTTGACGAGAGCCAGTTTGTCCGGTGGCACGATCGCGGCCGGATCCCTGAGGCCGGCGAGGGCCACGGCAATGTCGGACGCATGCATGTTGATCGAGTTGTTGGCGGGCGCGCCGGCAATGACGGCGTCGAAATCGCCAGGATACTTGAGGGCTGCCGTCAAGCCCTGACGGCCCCCCGTCGAGCAGCCATTCCAGTACGAAAGCTGCGGCGCCCGGGAGTAGTACGCCGCAATCAGCGACTTCGACTGCACCACCATTTCATGCACCGAGCGATGTGCGTAGTCGACCAGCTTTTCGGGATGGTCGATGGCGAAAAGCGTATTGCCTCCCTGGTGTCCCGTATCCGTCGAAGCCGTGGCGTACCCCTCCTGCAGCGCAAGGGCCAGTGCCGGATAGCTGATGGACCCGGCCCAGCCGCCGTTGCCGACCGCCTGGAACTTGCCGTTCCAGCGTTCGACCGGAAGCCACAGCTCCATCTCGATGTGCGAATCGCTGGTGGGCGTGAGCACCGCAGCGACGCGGCAGTGTGCGGGCAGCAGGGGCGCCGGTGGTGGTGCCTGACCGGGCACGCCGCCCTGGGGCAGTGCTGCTCCTGGAATCGACATCGGACCCGCCGCGACGAGGGTCACCGATTTGATCGTGGCATTGGGCAGTGTAACGGCACGCAGCTGCGTACAGGCAGCGGCTGGCTGTGCTGCAGCCTGCATTCCCAGCACCATCATCGCAAGTGTCGTGGACATCGCTATTCCCCCTCCGGCCCCATCTTGCGCGAGTGACAGCCGGCGCGCGTGGCCCATTCTGACGTGAACGCGGCCACTGTGGAAAGGCGGGCGCAGCGCCTGAACGAAGACCTGTCGGCCCGCCGGATCGACAACAGGGTCAACGCGGCTCGATGCGCAGGATCGCTCCTTCGTCTTCGTCAGTGACCACATAGAGCAGGCCGTCAGGACCCTGCTGCACGTCGCGGATGCGCTGACCCAGGTCAACGAGCAACGACTCCCGGCGCAGTTCCTCCATCTGTTCGTTGAACAGGATGCGATCAACGCGACCGGTGCCCGGAATCTCGCCGGTGCGCAGACCGCCGGCGAAGATATCGCCCGTCCACTTCGCCAGTTTGTCGCCGGTGTAGAAGGTGAAGCCCGACACGGCGATCGCCGGCATCCAGTACACCACGGGCGGCTCATACCCCACATGGGTTGGCAGGTCAGCCTGCCAGGGACCGGGGTAGCGACGGCCGTAGCTCACCAGGGGCCAGCCATAGTTCTTGCCGGCGCGGATGATGTTGAGTTCATCGCCGCCGTTGGGGCCATTTTCGCTTTCCCAGACGTCACCGGTTGCCGGATGCAGCGCCAGCCCGAGGGGGCTGCGATGCCCCAGCGTGGAGATCTCCGGCTTGTACACGGCCTGCCCCACGAAGGGGTTGTCTGCAGGCACGCTGCCATCATCGCGAATCCTCAACACCTTACCGCCGTAGCTGCCTGGGGCCTGCGCATCGCCGCCGCTCGTGCCGATGTACAACATGCCGTCACGGCCGAAAACGATCGGCATCGCGCCGCCTGCGTTGTCGCCGGCGACGAAGACGTCCTTGAGTTCCGTCAGGCCGCCCGTCGTCCATTTTGCACGCGCGACCGCGATGGAACGCTTGTTGTCGGGCAGGGGCTTCGTATAGCTCAGGTACAGGAGCTGGTTCTGCGCAAACTGGGGATGCAGGGCGACATCCATGTAGCCATGCACTGCGCCTGGCAATCCGGAGATGCCGGCGGAGAAGGCTGCGGGCCCGCCTGGCACCGGATTCGGATCCAGTTTGCCGTTGCGGATCGTTCGCAGCCGGCCCGCACGCTCTGTCACGAGCAGCGTGCCATCCGGCAGGAACGTGGCGCTGAATGGAAACGACAGTTCCTTCGTCACCACGACCACCCTGACGTCCTGCCCTTCGCCCGTCGCATAGTCGAACGGCCCGGCGGGCAGCGGCTTGTCGGCAATGCCCAGGGGGGCGACGGGAATGCCCGACTGGAACGGCACCGTTCTCTGCGCGACGGCGGCAGGTGCTGCAGCCAGGGCTGTCAACGCGACCACGAGCCACTGTTTTGCCGCACTGACCGGCAGCGAATACGATCTCGGCATTGGATCTCCCCCACGATGAAACTCGCGCCGAGTATAGAGGGGCGACCTGATATTGCGAGTCAAGGCAGCCCGGGGTCGGGCCGGAAGGCGACTACGGCTTGTCTGCCAGATCGAAGGCGTCTTCGTCATGCAACCGCGGATCCTCTGCGCCAGCAGTAGCCGAGGATTGCTGGGCGGGCTGCGGGACCGTTCGTTGCATGATCCTGCCGTCCTGCTTCCTGCAGAGTTCTGGAATCAGGGGTTTCGGAAGCGACTGCTCATGCTGGAGCGAGGGGAGATCGCCCTGCCCTGATTGTCGCTGCGTCTGACGCTGGGTGCCCATGGTCTGCTCCGGGAAAAACAGCCGCTGGCGGGACGCAATCCATACACCAGGTGGATCGGGACTTGCAACCTGCATTGCAGTGATGAGCGTGCTGCGATGCGAGGCCTGCGGGCAGAACCGTTATCAGGGCGCTGCAAAGGGTTTTGCATCACCCTGCCAACTCCTCGTCGGCACAAAAAAGAAAGCCCGGATCGGTCTCAAGAGAACGGATTCGGGCTTTCTGCTACGACGTCTCGTGTTGGAGGTTCATCAGTAGCTTGAGCCTAAGCATTCCACAACCGGGCAACTCGCGAATCCGGCGAATGCCGCACGGCGCTGTAGTCCTTCACTGACGGGCGACCCAGGGCGCGTCCATGCCTGGGGCCTTGGGGGCTGGAAACGGTTTTGCGTCCCCGTTTAAGTCGGAAGAGGAAGCGCGTGCCACTTTGCGCCGTTACTCCAGGGCTGGACTGTCGGTGCCTTCCTTCTTGACCGCCTCGCGAATGGCGTTCCAGTCGTACTGCAACGGCTGGCAATCGCAGGGAGTGGCATCGGCCAGTGCGGCCGCCTCCTCGAGCCGGTCCCCCGTCGCGGGGTGCGTGGACAACAAGGCGATGACCGACTCTCCCCCGGTACGGGCCTGTTCGGCCTCCATCCGCTTGAAGAACTGCGCAACGCCGTGCGGGGAGATGCCGGCCCGCGCCAGGTTCTTCACGCCTTCCGAGTCAGCCTCCAGCTCAAGCTGACGGCTGTGGCGCAAGCTGCCGGCCTGGTGGATCAGGACGCCACCGAGAGCACTCACATCGCCCAGCGTCACGGCAAGGAAGGCTGCCCAGCCCGCTGAATGGATCATCTGCTCGAGCGCGTGACGCCCCTCCACGTGCTGGACTTCGTGGGCAAGCACTCCTGCCAGTTCCTCTGGCGTCTCCGTGGCGGCGATGAGTCCCGCATTGACGACGACAATGCCGCCGGGCAGCGCAAACGCGTTGATGGCGGCATCGTCATTCACGAACCACTGGTATTGATACCGTGATCCCTGCGTCAGCCGCGAACCGATTTCAGCCACCGCTTCGACGGCTGCACCGCCCTCCTGCAGGTCCGCATCGATCCTGAGCTGCGCCAGGCCCATGGCTCCGAGCCGCTCCTCGCGCTCGAGGGGCACTTTGCTGGCCAGCCAGCCGATGATCGCCTCACTTTGCCACCACCCGACGAGCAGCCCGATACCGATGAGTCCCAGCATGCTGAGCACCGCAGTCCACTTGCCACGGTGATAGTCGAGCTCACGACGCCCACGGCCGAAGGCGGCTCTCAACGCAGAAGGCGCCGACGCGGCGAGTTCCCTCTGGGCACTCAGGTCGGTGATGACGAGGGAGTACTGGTCCGCCGCCCGTGCCCAGCTGACGAACAGCGTGTCGTCATGAAAGCCGCCGGTCGACACCTGCAGGGAGTCGGCAGGCACATCGAACTGCTCAGGCCCGTCCACTACCAGGACATCGCCGGCGAAATGGACGACGCAGGGCACACCCGCGCCCGGCAGATGGCGGGCGTGCAACAGTGCAGAGACCTTGTTCAAGGCAGGCCCTGCTCCGAGAAGATCGCCACCAGCACAAAGAAAATGACCAGGAAGAAGTACAGCAGGCGTGCAAAGAGCCCGCGCCGCGGTCGACCCGAGGTCAGCGCCGCCAACAGGCGCTTGACGGGGAGGCTCTGCAGCCACACCGTTCCAGGTCCCTTGAGGTGTGCAAAGAACAGCCCCTCGCCGCCAAAGAAGGTGGTCTTCAGCTTGCCCACGTACTTGATGTCATAGCTTGTCGTGGTCTGCAGGGCAGCGAGGCACCCGGTATCCACTTTCAGGGCCTGGCCCGGTGCCAGGTAGATCTCCTTCAATGTACCACTCGCGTTGATGAAGGCAGTGCCCTCGCCCGTCAGCTTCTGCATGATGAAGCCCTCCCCTCCGAAGAACCCGACGCGCAGCCGTTTCTTGAAGGCCAGGCTCACCCGAACGCCCTGCGTTCCCGCCAGGAAAGCGCCCTTCTGGCAGATGATCGCCCCGCCATTGGCGCCGAGATCGACTGGCAGGATCTTCCCCAGGGTGGGTGTCGCAAAGGCCACCCGCAGGGGACGCGAAGTGGCGTTCTCGAACAGGGTTGAAAACATCCGCTCACCCGTGAATGCGCGCTTGATTGCGCCCGCCAGACGGGCAAACAGGTTCTCGTCCACCCCATCGCCGAGGCGGGTGTCCATCGTGATGCCTTCATCCTGGTACATCATCGCGCCGGGTTCGCCCACCATCCTTTCGCCCGGGGGCAGCATGATTTCCACGAACTGCAGATCCGATCCATCGATGCGGTATTCCAGATTGGCCACGATCTTGAAGCTCCTGAGGGAATCCAGTTCCGGACCGGCTGCACTGCCGATTCGGCGCTTTTCTAGAAACTCACCTGACTTTCAGACGCGACCCCGCTCGTTCAGTAGCGGAAAGTCGCGCTGGTGCCAGACCGGATAGGCCGGCTGGACCGCACTCGCAGCCTCAAGCGAGGCCATCTGCCCTGCGTCCAGTGCCCAATCGACCGCTCCGATGTTCTCGATCAGCTGCACTTCGTTGCGTGCACCGATGATCACGTTGGACACCGTGGGCCTTTGCAGAAGCCAGTTGAGCGCGATCTGCGGAATGGTCTTGCCGGATTCCCTTGCGATGCCGTCGAGTGCATCGACGATGCGAAACAGCCGCTCTTCCTCGTAGTGGGGACCGGTACCTGCGATGTCATGGGCTCGGGTACCCGGTTTCGCAGGACTGCCACGACGAATCCTGCCGGTCAACTTGCCCCACCCCAGAGGACTCCAGACGACAGCGCCGACCCCTTGATCCAGACCGAGCGGCATCAGCTCCCACTCGTAGTCGCGATTCAGCAGCGAGTAGTACGCCTGGTGCGCAACGTGTCGCGGATATCCGTATCGATCCGAGGCGGCAAGCGACTTCATCAAGTGCCATCCGGAGAAATTGGAAGCCCCGATGTAACGAATCTTGCCCGCGCGCACGAGCTGATCGAGGGTCGCGAGCGTCTCTTCTACCGGGGTGTTGTAGTCCTGGCCGTGGAGCTGGAACAGGTCGATATGGTCCGTACCGAGCCGTACCAGGGATTTCTCGACTGCATCGACAAGATGCTGCCGGGACGAGCCGAACTCGTTGGCACCCTCGCCGGTTGGAAAGGTGGCTTTCGTCGAGATAAGCAGCCTGTCGCGCCTGCCTTTGATCGCCTTGCCCAGGATTTCCTCGGCAAGACCTGCGGAATAGACGTCCGCACTATCGAACAGGGAGATGCCGTGATCGAGACAGATGTCGATCAGGCGCGAGGCACCCCCGGCGTCGGTCGCACCCCAGGCCCTGAAGAAGTCATTGCTGCCACCGAAGGTGGCCGTGCCAAAACCGAGTACCGGCACCCGCAGGCCGGAAGCTCCCAGACGTCTGTATTCCATGGTCAATCCTGTCGGTCATGTGTGAGTGCTGGTGTTCCGGACAAACTTGGGGGATCGTAACCTTTTTGCGGTTCAAAGAGATCCCATGGCCCTGGGCGCAACCCTCTACGTCTTCGATATCGAGCTCGCGAACTCGGACAAGGGCATCTATGAGTCCCTCACACTGCGAGTTGCGCGTCATCCATCCGAAGCGGAAGACTATCTGCTCGCCCGGGTACTGGCGTACTGCCTTGAATATACCGAAGGAATCGCATTCTCGAAGGGACTGTCCGATCCGGACGAGCCCGCCATTTCGATCCGCGATCTCACGGGTGTCCTCCAGGCGTGGATCGACATCGGTGCGCCGGAGGCCTCGCGCATTCACCGTGCGGCGAAATCTGCACCACGCGTTGCGGTGTACATCCACAAGGATCCTGCGCAGTTGCTGGCTCGCCTGAACGGGGAGCGTATTCATCGCGCAGCGGCGCTTGAACTCTACGCCCCGGATAGAGAGTTGCTCGCCAGCCTGATCACCCATCTCTCGCGTCGACTGTCGCTGACGCTGACCGTGGCGGCCCGTCATTTGTATGTGACTGTTGGCGAGCAGACGTTTTCGGGGGCGGTGGAGAGACTGACGCTTGCAGGAACTGCTTCATGAGCAGATCCGCAGAGCGAAGAATGCGCTGCGGTTGAATACTTTCTCTTTGGCGAAAGAGAAAGTATCAAAGAGAAATCTGGCAGACGCCGGTATGTGTGGCTGTGAGAACAGCCACTGGAGTTGGCTTCTACTGTTCTCTTTGGACAACTCCAAAGAGAAAAGCAGCAAAAGAGTAAAGAGTTGGTCGGGGCGACAGGATTTGAACCTGCGACCCCTTGCACCCCATGCAAGTGCGCTACCAGGCTGCGCCACGCCCCGACCGATGCGTGAAGGCGGCGAATCATACCCTAACCGGGGCGTTGCCCGGGACCCAATCTCAGCGGCGAAGGATCCGGAGGATTTCTTCGAGCTCGATGCGCAGCTGATGGACGATCTGCTGCGACTGCGAGACGTCTTCCCGGGCCTCATCCCCCTGCAGGCGGTTGCGGGCGCCGCCGATGGTGAAGCCCTGCTCATACAGGAGGCTGCGGATCTGGCGAATCACCAGGACATCCTGACGCTGGTAGTAACGCCGGTTACCACGGCGCTTGACCGGCTTGAGCTGCGGGAATTCCTGCTCCCAGTAACGCAGGACGTGGGGCTTGACCCCACAGAGCTCGCTGACTTCACCGATCGTGAAATAGCGCTTGCCCGGAATCGCGGGCAGCTCGCTGTTATTGCTTGGTTCCAGCATATGCCTCGACGCGAGCCTTCAGTTTCTGTCCTGGCCTGAATGTCACGACACGGCGGGCGCTGATCGGGATTTCCTTGCCCGTCTTCGGATTGCGGCCCGGCCGCTGGTTCTTGTCCCGCAGATCGAAATTGCCGAAACCGGAAAGCTTTACCTGCTCGCCGGTGGAGAGCGCCGCACGCAGCTCCTCGAAGAAGATGTCCACCAGTTCACGCGCTTCACGCTTGTTGAGTCCCAGTTGATCGAAGAGGGCTTCTGCGATCTCTGCCTTCGTGAGTGCCATGGCTTATTTGTCTCTGATCGTGGCGTCAAGCTCACTGCCCAGATGGTGGACCACCCGGGTCACTATTTCATCGGCATCAAGATCGGTGAGCGTGCGCGAAGTATCCTGTAAATTTAAGGCTAAGGCTATGCTTTTCTTGCCTTTATCTATCCCCTGCCCGCGGTACACGTCGAATACCGCGACGTTCCGGAGCAAGGTGCCCGCGCTCTGCGCAACGCTGGTGCACAGGGCCTCATTGGTGACGGCTTCGCTGACGATCACGGCCAGATCCCGGCGGATACTCGGGAATTTTGAAATCTCCACCGCCGCCGGAATTCGTGCGTGCAGCGCGATTTCGACGTCCAGCTCGAAGACCACCGCGGGATATGTCAAACCAAGAATACGCACGACCTCGGGGTGCAGTGTTCCCAGCCAGCCAGCCGGGACATCACTCTTATATATGCGTGCGGACTGCCCCGGGTGCAGTGCCGGGTGGGATTCCGCCCGGAACCGGAACAATCCGGGTTCGCCGGTAGCTTGCAGCAACGCCTCGACGTCGGCCTTCACATCGTAGAAATCGACGGCTGCCGCTTGCGTGCCCCATTGCTCTGGCAACGACGTGCCGGCAGCAAGCCCGGCGAGGACTTCCGTTTCGGCTCCGGTACCACTGGCAAACGCGCGGCCCTGTTCGAACAGTCGCACGCGTGGTTGCTGGCGACGCTGATTTTCCTGCAATGCCTGCACGAGACCCGGCCAGAGCGACACTCGCATGACGGCAAGCTCTGCCGATATCGGGTTTTTCAAGGCAAGCCCGGGCTCATTCGGAAACAGCACTGACTGTAATGCGGGATCCACGAAGCTGTAGGTCACCGCTTCCCGGTAGCCCCTCGCGGCAAGCAGGTCGGCAATGCGCTCCGGACGCAACCGGGTCTCCGTCCAGGCCGCCAGGGTCTGATCGATCAACGCATCGGTGGCCACCACCTTGTCGTAGCCATGAATGCGGACGATCTCTTCGATCAGGTCTTCTTCAATTGCGACGTCGAAGCGCCAGGACGGTGGGCGCACTCGCCACTGCAAAGCACCCGCGGCCTCGACTGTCATCCCCAGACGCTCCAGGTTGCCGACAATCTCGGCGGCACTGACCTCGATTCCCAGCACCCGCTCTACACGGCTGTGCCTGAGGAGGATCGATTCGGCAGGCGCGCGTGGCGCTGCACCGGTCTTCACCACAACCGGTCCCGCATAGCCGCCTGCAATGGCGAGCAGCAAGGCGGTCGCCCGCTCGATGGCACGCTCCTGCAGCTGCGGATCCACGCCGCGCTCGAAACGCTGCGAGGCATCGGTCACCAGTCCATTGCGGCGGCCGCGACCGGCAATCGCATCCGGGATGAAGTACGCCACTTCGAGGAAGATGTCAGTTGTTGCGGCATCGATGCCGCTGTCGTCGCCACCCATCACGCCCGCAAGGCCCAGCACATTGACCGTATCGGCAATCACCAGCACATCGGGCTGCAGTTCGATCTCGCGTCCGTCGAGCAGCTTGAGTCGTTCACCCTGGCGAGCCAGGCGCACGACTATGGCCCCGTCGAGATGGTCGAGGTCGTAGGCATGCATCGGCTGGCCAAGCTCGAGCATCACGTAGTTTGTGACATCGACGACCGCGTTGATGGGCCGCATACCGGAACGGCGCAGCCGCTCGCGCAGCCAGAGAGGAGACCGTGCACCCGCCCGCAAGCCACGAATGACGCGCCCGGCGAATTTCGGACAGGCCTCGTCCGCTTCCAGCCGCACCGTGAAAACATCCTTGATGGTGACGTCGACCGGCGTGGCAGCAGGCGACTTCAGTGGCATCCGCATTACCGTGGCCACTTCACGCGCGAGACCCATGACGCTCATGCAGTCGCCCCTATTCGGGGTGAGATTCACGGCCAGGATGCGGTCATCGAGAGCGAGTGCCTTGACGATGTCCTCACCCACGGACGCCGTTGCTTCCAGTTCCAGCAGACCCGGCAGGTCCTCGCCGAGCCCCAGCTCCTTCGCCGAGCACAGCATGCCAAAGGAGTCGATGCCCCGGAGTTTTGCAGCCTTGATCCTGAGGCCGCCGGGCAGTTCCGCACCGACCCGCGCGAGCGGCGCCTTCAGGCCAACGCGGACGTTGGTGGCTCCACACACGATCTGCAGTTCCTCACGACCATCGAATACGCGGCAGACATGCAGCTTTTCAGCGTCGGGATGCTTTGCAACGGAAAGCACCTCACCGACGACAACGCCGCTGACAGGGAGAGCTGCCGCAGTGATACCTTCGATTTCGAGGCCTGCCATCGTGAGTTGATGACCGAGCGCCGGGACGTCCTCCCCCGCGTCCACCCACTCCTCGAGCCAGGAAGTACTGATCTGCATGATTCAGACGAACTGCTTGAGGAAACGCAAATCGTTCTCGTAGTAAAGACGAATGTCGCCGACCTGGTAACGCAGCATCGCCAGCCGCTCGGGGCCCAGACCAAATGCGTAGCCCGTGTATTTCTCTGGGTCGATGTTCACGGCACGCAGGACATTGGGGTGCACCATACCGCACCCGGCGACTTCGAGCCAACCGGTCTGCTTGCAG
Organism: Pseudomonadota bacterium; assembly: GCA_031398625.1. Taxonomy (GTDB): domain Bacteria; phylum Pseudomonadota; class Gammaproteobacteria; order Steroidobacterales; family Steroidobacteraceae; genus CAIUGU01. Next base: position 3,011 of record JANNNQ010000416.1, on the reverse strand, counting down.
ATCCGGCAGCCCTGGCCACTGCACGCCACGCATGAGATATCCACTTCCGCCGAGGGCTCCGTGAAGGGGAAGTAGGACGGCCTGAACCTTAGGCGGACTTCCTTCTCGAAGAAGGCTTGCAGGAAGCCCTGTAGCATCGCTTTCAGGTTGGCGAAGTTGACGCGCTCATCAACGACCAGGCCTTCGACCTGGTGAAACATCGGCGTATGCGTCATGTCGGAGTCGCAGCGGTAGACGCGCCCCGGCGAGATGATCTTGAGCGGCGGCTGCCGGGCCTGCATCGCGCGGATCTGCACGGGCGAAGTATGCGTGCGCAGCAGCCGGCCGTCGGGAAAGTAGAACGTGTCATGCATGGCCCGCGCCGGATGGTTGGCGGGAATGTTGAGCGCTTCGAAATTGTGCCACTCGTCTTCGATCTCGGGGCCATCGGCCACGACGAATCCGGCATGGCGGAAGATCGTTTCGATCCGCTGGCGGGCACGCGTGACCGGATGCAGGCCGCCCAAGGGCTGGCCTCGCCCCGGCAAGGTGACGTCGAGCGCATCCGCAGCGAGATTGCGCGCCAGCTCGTCGGACTCCAACTGCTGGCGGCGGAGGTCAAGGGCGTCGGTGATCTCGTTTCGCGCGGCATTGATTCTGGCGCCTACTTCCTTCCGTGCATCCGGATCCATCGTGCCGAGTGACCTCAGCAAGGCGGTGATCGATCCCTTCTTACCAAGCAGGCCGATGCGGAGCTGCTCGAGCTCTGCCAGCTCGCTGCAGCGACTGATCTTGTCGCGGACAGTCTGGACAAGGGCCGGAAGGACGTGAATCGACTCGCTCATGCAGGAGGCGTTGTCCGCGCTGGAATCGGAATGAACTGGAAGCGTGACAGACAGGCGGGGCAATCGTTAGCGATCGCCCCGCCTGACCTTGTCTCGGCGAATCAGGCTGCGAGAGCCGCCTTGGCGCGCTCGACAATGACCCCGAACGCGGCCGCATCATGAATCGCCAGGTCCGCAAGCACCTTGCGATCGATGACCAGTTCCGCAGCGGTCAGGCCTGCAATCAGCTTGCTGTACGAAATACCATGGACCCGGGCGCCCGCATTGATGCGGACGATCCAGAGGGCACGCATCTCGCGCTTGTGAGTGCGGCGATCGCGATACGCGTACTGGCCGGCCTTGATGACGGCCTGCTTGGCGGTACGGAAGACCTTGCGACGGGCGTTGTAGTAGCCCTTGGCCTTCTTGAGGATTTTCTTGTGACGGGCGCCAGCGATGACGCCCCGCTTTACACGTGCCATGTCTTACTCCTCAACGTGCGTGGGGCAACAGCTGTGCAAGCCGCCCCTCGTCCTGTTTGGCCACCATGCTCGGCGCGCGCAGCTGACGCTTACGTTTGCTCGACTTCTTGGTGAGGATGTGTCGACGATGGGATTGGGCTCGTTTGAACCCTTTGGCAGTCGGACGAAAACGCTTCGCCGCTGCCCGGTTGGTCTTCAACTTGGGCATAACTCATTTCCTCGATTGTTTAGCCTGGTTCGCTTGAGTGTCCGGCGAGCAGAACTCGCGCAGTCACCCGCTTGCAGGCGGGACAGCGGACGGGCCGACCCTTTCAGGTCAACCGCGGACGCTGCTCACTTCTTCTTCGGCCCTATCAGCATGACCATCTGGCGGCCTTCCATGATCGGGAACTGCTCGACCGCACCCACGGGGGAAAGGTCCTGCTGTACCCGCTCGAGAAGCTGCCTTCCGATCTCCTGATGCGCCATTTCACGGCCACGAAACCGCAAGGTTATCTTGGCCTTGTCGCCCTCCGTCAGAAAGCGCGTCAGGTTACGCAGCTTCACCTGATAATCGCCTTCCTCCGTACCGGGACGAAACTTCACTTCCTTGATCTGGATCTGCTTCTGCTTGCGCTTCGCTGCGTGCGCCTTCTTGTTCTGTTCGAACAGGAATTTGCCGAAGTCCATGATGCGGCATACCGGCGGTTCAGCCGTCGGCGATACCTCTACCAGATCAAGCTCGGCGGCTGCAGCCATCTGCAGCGCGTCGTATCGGCTCATTACGCCTGCCTGACTCCCGTCGGCGGCGATAACCCGCAACTGCGGGGATGTAATGTCCTCATTGCGCCGAACGCGCTTGGTTGCTGGGGCAGCGATGCGTCATACCTCCAAAGTAGTCCGGCCGCGGCTCGCGACTTCGCGGTCAAGTTTCCCGGCCAGGACATCGAGTGTCATGACACCAAGATCTTTTCCGCTGCGCGTGCGCACGGCCAGAGAGTTTGTTCCCGCTTCGCGATCACCCGCGACCAACAGGTACGGGATGCGCTGCAGCGTGTGCTCGCGGATCTTAAAGCCCACTTTCTCGTTCCGCAAGTCTGTTTCCACGCGAAACCCCTGATTTTTCAGGAATTCAGCTGCCCGGGTCACGTAATCCGACTGGGTATCGGTGATGTTCATGAGAACGGCTTGGGTTGGTGCCAGCCAGGCAGGGAAATGCCCGGCGTGTTCCTCGATCAGAATCCCGATGAAGCGCTCGAGCGAGCCGAAGATGGCCCGGTGGAGCATGACGGGCACCTGCCTCGAACCGTCCGTCGCGATATAGGTGGCCCCGAGCCGTCCCGGCATCGAGAAATCGACCTGGATCGTGCCGCATTGCCAGAGGCGCCCGATGGAATCCTGCAGCGTGAACTCGACCTTGGGGCCGTAAAAGGCGCCCTCGCCTTTCTTTTCCTCCCAGGGCAGGCCACGGCTGTCCAGGGCCTGGCCCAGTGCCTTTTCGGCCCGGTCCCACACCTCGTCCGCCCCGATGCGGTTCGCAGGCCGGGTGGCCAGCTTGTAGCTGATGCTCTTGAACCCGAAGTCCTCGTAGACGGTATGCAGGAGGTCGATGAAGGTCGTCGCCTCCGGCTGGATCTGCTCCTCCATGCAGAAGATATGGGCGTCGTCCTGCACGAAGCTGCGGACCCGCATCAACCCATGCAACGCGCCGGAGGCCTCATTGCGATGGCAGGACCCGAACTCGGCG
>JANNNQ010000391.1:0-1563 GCA_031398625.1 Pseudomonadota bacterium | reverse complement strand
GAGAATTGCCGTCATGGTCTGGACGGCAGTATCGCGCTGGAAGGGGTGGACTCCGGTGGCGAGCTCGTACAGGATAGCTCCGAGCGAGAACTGATCGGCCCGGTGATCTGTTGGCCGGCCGCCAACCTGCTCAGGCGACATGTACGCGGGCGTTCCCACGATGTGGCCTGCCTCGGTCACCGACTGCGTCTCGGAAGCACCGGGTGCCTGCATCACCTTCGCGATTCCGAAATCGAGCACCTTGACCAGACCATCGGTGGTGACCATGATGTTTTCGGGCTTCAGGTCGCGATGCACGATACCCGCGTCGTGAGCGCAGATCAGCGCCTGCACCACAGGCATGGCGATGCCGATTAAGCTCTGCTGCCGAGACCTCGCCGAACGGATCGTCTCGCCTTGCAGCAGTTCCATCGCGATCCACGGAATCGAATCCGTGATACCGGAATCGTAGATGGTGACAATGTTGGGATGGTTCAGCGCGGACGCGGCACGGGCCTCGCGCTCGAACCGTGCGATTCGGTCCGGATCGTTGACAAACTGCCAGGGCAGTATCTTCAGGGCAACGGAGCGGCGGAGCTTCTCATCTTTCGCGCGGTACACCTCGCCCATTCCGCCCGAGCCCAGTTTGGTCTCGATACGAAATCTGCCCAGGAGGGTGCCGGGAGCAACGATTGCAGAGGCCATAGTGCGCCAGTCAAGAATATGCGAACTGCGGCCACAACCGGCTACCTGAGCAGGTAGTAAGCAAGAGGGAACCAAATCAGTCTCGGCTGACCTCCCGCCTGTTCAGACGGTGTAGTTTGTCCGATTGTGCCGTACACTCGCTCCGTTGTGCATAAAGGAGCCGAATATGAAGCGAATCACCAGTAGTTTTCTTTCTCTGGCGGGCGCCGCGCTGATGGCCGTGCAGTTTGCGGAACCGGTCACCGCGGCTGCTCTGGCGCCAACTGAGATTGTGGCAGGCAAGACTCAGGCCGAGTGGGCAGCCGAGTTCGGGAAGTGGCTGCTCTCAACGCCGGTCGCCACTAACCCCTCGCTCGATTCCACAGGCGAGTTTGCTTATCTCGGAGACGTCGGACCTGTGTTCTTCGTGGGCACCAATTTCGGTGGGTTCACCGCACGGGAGTTTTCCGTTCCAGCAGGGAAGCCATTGTTCCTTCTGGTTCTTGGGGGAGGCGGGGTTGTGGAACCGGGACAAAACCTCGCGGATTTGCAGCAATTTGTCGCCGATACGATCAGTGACACCACGAATTTGCGAGCGACCCTCGATGGAACACCGATACCGAACCTGTTTTCTCATGCGCAGACATCGGCCGTGTTCTCCGTGACCATTCCGCCCGACGGAGTGGGTCCTGCGGGCGACTATGCGGAGTCGCTGATTGGCGGATACTTCCTCATGCTGGAGCCACTTGCTCTCGGGCAGCACACGCTGACCTTCGGAGGAGACATTGGGGGCCCCAATCCGTTTACGTCCGACCTGAGTCTTGTCGTTACCTCGGTTCCTGAGCCCGGCACCATGGCTCTGGCCGCGTTTGCGGCGCTGCTCGGATGCTGCGCGAGGCG
>JANNNQ010000372.1:0-3203 GCA_031398625.1 Pseudomonadota bacterium | reverse complement strand
GACGAACGACCCAGCGATCGATCGCCGGCATGAGGTTGTAGCGCTCCGCCGCAGGAATGAACTCGGCGGGACTCACCATCGCACCGTTCTCGCCGCGCATCCGCAACAGCAGCTCATAGTGTCCGCGCTGATCGGGATTCCTGCCGATGGCAACAATGGGCTGGTAGTACAGCTCCAGGCGATTTTCTTCGCAGGCCCGCGTAAGGCGCGACACCCACTGCATCTCGCGGTGACGTTCAGGTGCTGCGCCATGCTCGTACATGTGGATGCGATTCCGTCCTGAATCTTTCGCCGCATAGCAGGCCACATCGGAAGCACTCAGGATGCTGGCGATGCTCTCGCTGTCGTGATTGATCTCGACGAGGCCGACGCTGACACCCACGTTGAGCGCGCCATCCTGCCAGACGAAACGGAAATCGCGGATGGCCTGGCGCAGGCTGTCAGCCACCTTCGCAGCCCAGTCTGCAGTGCAGTCCTGCAGCAGGATCCCGAACTCGTCACCGCCCAGGCGGGCAATCGTGTCGGACGTACGCACGCGGGTCTGGAGCAGACCGGTAATCTGCTTGAGCAGCAAATCGCCCGCCTGATGGCCACAGGTGTCATTGATCACCTTGAATTGATCGAGGTCGAGATAGAGCATGACGTGGGAAACGTCGCCGCCGGCACGGACCTGCAGCAGGGCTTCGTGCAGTCGTCGTTCGAACTCGCGGCGATTGATGAGCCCGGTGAGCGCATCGTGGGTGGCCTGGTAGGTCAGCGCACGCTGCAGGCGCCGCTCCTTGCTCACGTCATGGAAAACCAGCACCGCGCCGATCACGCCGCCGGCACGGTCCCGGATAGGGGCGGCGGAGTCCTGGATCGCGATTTCCTGGCCGCGGCGATTGACCAGCACGGCCTGCTCGGTGGGCTTGATGACTTCCGCATCGCGCAGGCACTGCAGCACGGGATTCTCGAGCGTTTCCCGGGTGGCTTCGTTCAGCAGCCCGAATACCTCGGTCAGCGGCAGACCCTGCGCCTCGGCCAGAGGCCAGCCGGTCAGGTTCTCGGCGATCGCGTTCAGGTACTCGACCCGTCCTTCCGCGTCGGTAGTGATGACGGCGTCCCCGATCGACTGCAACGTCGTCTGCGCTTTTTCCTTCTCCTCGAACACCTGGGTTTCGGCGCGCTTGCGCTCCGAGATGTCGGAAATCGTGCCTTCGTAGCCCTGGATCTGGCCATCGGCTCCGCGAACGGCACGTGCGTTCTCGACCACGGTCAACGTCGAGCCATCGATTCTTCGCAACTGGAATTCTGCATTGCGAACCTCGCCGTCGCGCTCGATGGTGGCGAGGATGTCATCCCTTGCAGCGGGATCCGCATAGAAGGTCCGGGTAGGCAGCGCAAGCAACTCTGCTGAGGTCTGGCAGCCCACCATGCGCACGAGCGCCGGGTTGACGGATACGAAACTGCCGTCGCAGCTTGAGCTGTACACGCCCTCGATGACGTTGTCGAAGAGCCCGCGGTACTGGGCCTCGCTCGTGCGCAAGGCATCTTCTGCCCGGCGACGTTCGATGGCGATCCCCGCCAGCTGCGTCATGCGCGACATCAATTCGAAGTCCCGACGGGAGGGGCTGCGCGGCGACCTGAAGTAGAGTGCAAGGGTGCCGACGATATGCCCGTCAGACGCCCGGATCGGGGTGGACCAGCAGGCTTTCAGGCCCGCGCTCAATGCCGCTTTCCGGCGATGCTCCCAGAGTGCATCGCGGGCAATGTCGGCCACGATGACCTGGCGCTCGAGATAGACCGCAGCCGCGCAGGAGCCGTTGCGGATGGCGACCGGGACGCTCTGCATCGCCTCGGCATACTCCGGGGCCAGCTTGGGACCGATACACAGCGTCAACGTGGAACAGTCCGGCTCAAGCAGGCGAATGGCGCAAATGGAGTCGACCGCAACCCGCTCAACCGCCTCGATCAGGGACTGCAGCGTCATGCCCAAATCGACATTCGCCGCCATGCGCTCGAAGACGCGCTTCTCGCCTCCGACCAGCAGCTCGGCGCGTTTGCGCTCAGTGATGTCCGTGATGCTGCCGCGAATCAGGCGCCGGTTTGAGGCCGGGAGGCGTACGAGACGGACTTCACATGGAATATCGTTGCCATGCGCGTCGCGATAAGCCCACTCGAAAACGGGTGCTTCGCCAGCCAGCGCACGTTCTATGTAGCCGCGTATCAGGTCCGTCGAAGGCACTCCGTCAGGCTGGAGGGAAGGCGCAAGGGTTTCGGGGGCAATCGACAGCAACGCTTCCCGTTCCATCTTGAAGAAGCGGACGGCATTGTCGTTGGCCTCGACGAAGCGGCCAGCATCGAGATCCAGCACAACGATGCATTCCGGGGCGTGCTGTACCAGCGTCCGGTAGCGCGCTTCGCTCTCGCGCAACGCCATTTCCGCATTCTTGCGTTCGGTCGTGTCGCGCAGGCAGACGATGTAGACGGATTGCCGGTTGACCTTGGCCTTGCTGACCGCAAGCTCCGCGGTGAACTGCGTCCCCGTTGCATGCAGCGCAATGGCTTCCTGGCGCGCGAGATCGGCCTGTGTGTCATCGAGGCGTGCGGCAAGCTGGTCGAGCACGACCGCCGCGGTAGCGCCGCCAGGGAGATCGGGGAGAAGGAAATCGAGCGTGCGCCCGATGAGGTCCGCTTCGCTGTAGCCGAACACGCGTTCGCCTGTGCCATTCACGGTCGCGATGTGGCCGGCCTCACTCACGGTGATGATGGCATCCTTCACGTGATCGAGAATGGCCTGCAGCTGGCTGGCCGTGCTCTCCTTGATTTCCCGGGTAAGCGCAGTGGCCTCTTCGGACATGAGCTGCATGGAGCGCACGATGCCGCGCCGCTCCTCGTCCATGCTCACATACGTTTCCGCAACCAGCCCCAGCAGGCGATCAGGATCGAGCTGCCCGTCGGCAGCAGTCGCTTCCTGGATCTGCTTTTTGAGCTGTCGATGCATGACCGCGCGTAACTCCGGGGCGTACTGGGGAGAAAAGGAAACAGCCCTCGGAATCGTAGAAGTTTCGCAGGTGCCGGCGGTGTGAACAGACTCCCGCTTTATGTGAAAGGAAGCCGGTTTTCCCTGAAAACGGGTCCCGGCTTATGTTGAATCGCGGCCGCCACCGGGAGACCCGGATTGCAGCTATTCGTCGGACTGGCCGGAACGGCCCGCCCGCTTG
>JANNNQ010000317.1:0-4458 GCA_031398625.1 Pseudomonadota bacterium | reverse complement strand
CCCGGCGGCCGGCATGCATAGGTCGGTGCCAGGAAGGTTTCGCCGCCTCGTCCAAGCGCATCATTGCCTACGATGAGGTCGCCGGAGAGCAGGTACACCTCCTCCCAGTGATCATGGACGAACGGCACGGTCGTGAATGCGCCTGGTTCAAACCGCAGGAGCCGCGTGCGGCTCCCCTTCTTGACCCGTTCATCGAGATTGCTCGACAGAATCTTGTGCCGGATCCCGGCCGGATAGCCGTCTATCTTCTCCCAGCCCGCCTCGAGATCCACTCGCTCGAACTCGGTATGAGGTTTTCCTTTCGACGCCATGTGAACTCCGGGAATCGCCTGCGCCCTTACATGGGCAATGAACGCAGACGATAACAGTGACTGATTTTTTCGTGCCTGAGCGGGTCTTCCAACTCGAAGTCAAACTGGCCTGCTGCCCTGATTCCCCCGATCGCCGGCAGCGTTCCGCAGAACATGAGCGTCCCGTCGTCCAGAGTCGATCCCGAATAACGGGAGATCAGGTCCAGGGGATGTCGCATCGCACTCACCTCTCCCTGCTGGTAAAGCTTGCGTTCACCGTTCTCCAGTATGTGTGAACGCAGGATGAGTCGATCCCAGTGTGCGGAGACGTCGTCGAAAGGCCAGAAGCGGCTGGCTATCGGCTTATCGCACATCTGCTTCGACACCGTGACGTTGTACGTTTCGACGTCGCGGTCCGTGTGATCCGACCCGACACCGATCCAGAGCCGTCCACCCCAGCCGAGGAGCACGAATTCAACCTCGCCGCTTGACGCATGTCCGCTGACCTCGATCCGGTCGGCAGTTGTAAGTCGCGTCGCAGCGGCCCTGTAGAAGACAGGCGTAGCAGCCGGGCGTCCGACCCCCAGAGCTTCCAGCTCGGCGATATGCTTTTCGACGGCGGCCGGATCACGACCCGTCCAGCCGGCGATGACGAGGTCGGAGACTCGCACAGCCACCGCTTCCTCGCCCATCGAGCCCTGCAGGTGTATGGACAACTCTCGATCCAACGCAGACACTCCTGACAGCTCGGGTATAGCCGGCCAGGATTGTATGACAATCGCGTTGGCCGGGATAGTCCGCCCGAAAGTCCTTACGCAACGGGGAGGCTGCAAATGAAACTGGCGGTGCCAGATCTTATCTCCAACTCCTACTTCCCGGCCATAGCGGCCATTGAGTCGGGAATCGCCCGCTCTGAAGGCCTCGACCTTGAAGTCGAACTGATCTTCCCCGTCAGCCGCGCGTATGAGGCCTTGCGCGATGGCGCCGTCGACTTTGTTGGCGGGTCTGCGCACTCGGCACTGGCTGCTTTTCCGCAATGGAAAGGCGTGCGGCTGCTGTGCGCCCAGGCCCAGGGGATGTACTGGTTTCTGGTATTGCGTGCGGATCTGCGTGCCAGGCGGGGCGATCTGGGGTCAATAAAGGGCTGCCGGATCGGGGCGGCTCCGTGGGTCGAGATGGGACTGAGACAGCTGCTGGCCGAGGCAGGACTCGACCTGGTGCGGGACGGGATCCAGATTCTGCCGGTACCCACCTCGCCCGGAGCCACAGTCAATTTCGGGGTGAATGCCGCCCGTGCACTGGCCGATGGCAAGATTGATGGCTTCTGGGCGAACGGCATGGGTGCCGAGATGGCGGTTCGCCACGGGGTGGGAACGATCGTCCTCGACGTGCGCCGGGGGGATGGCCCGCCAGCCTGTTTCTTCTACACCTTCAGCGCTATTGCCGCCACGGAACAGCTGGTCACTCGCTCGCCCGAAACGGCAGCGGCCATGGTTCGGGCCATCTCGAAAACGCACGCTGCCCTGAAGAGCAACCCCGACCTCGCGACCGGCATTGGTAGAAAGCTTTTTCCTGCAGAGGAAGCGGGAGCGATCGCTGAACTCATACGTCGCGATCTGCCCTACTACGATGCCGCAATCTCCCGGGAGGTCATCGCCGGCTTGAATCGATTCACTCAGAATGTTGGGCTGATAGACGCAGTTGTTGCCTACGATCGAATCGTCGCAGCGGACTGTATGCCCCCAGCGGTCCAGAATGTAGGGGCATGAGAGCATGCCTGTGACCGGGCGGGCTCGGTCGGCTGCGGCCAGCGAAGCGGAACGCGCAGCATCGATCGAGACTACGCCTGCGCGCCCTTTAGCGCTCGATCGTTCCCTCGCCCCTGATCTCCACATCGCCGGGGTTGTGAGCACATTACCATCCCGTGGCACTGAAAGCTGGGGGCAGGGCAATTCAACCGCCCTGGCGGAGAAAGGATCCGTGGAAACCGAGGGGAATCGAACTCGGGACTTCGGCGCTGGCGATGAGCGTCATGGACTTCGCATCGATGACCGCAAGGACCGACGTCTCGGCGTCCTGCGCCGATCCCACGCTGAGCAGCACACCGTCATCTTCGCCGTCACCGTGCGGCCGGGAGACAAAGAGCGGTTCGCCAAAGAGGTGCTTGCCGTCCGTGAAGGACACCGACGCGCCCGTCTGCGTATCCACTTTCACGATCGCCGAGGCATACGTGCTGCCAGTCTCGTAGCCGTCGGACGCCCCAAAGGCATAGCGATAGGCACGCCCGTTGAAGAGCTTGTAATTGATGGATGGAAACTCGAACCCGACATCGCTCAGCTTCTCGACCGTGGCGCGCTCGATACCTGGTCGCAGGGAGACTCTCAATAGCGAGGGCCTGAGGTCGGGCAGCCTGGCGACCATCCGGTCCGTATTGAGCGATGCCATGATGTCCGCGTCCGGATAGGCGAGCAGGTCGAGGAGGGTCACGTCCCCTCGCTCGAAAGCATTGACGGTGTGAAAGAAAAAGAACGCGTCCGTGAGGTGTTCGCGAACCGGGGCTCCCGACCGATCCAGGACGACGAGCCGCGTGCCCTCCTCCGGGCGCCAGTCGAAATGATCGATGTAGCCGTGGTTGGACCAGAGCATCTTCGCCGGCGTGACGTCGAAGGGCTGCGCCACGAGAATGGCGTGCTTTGGGGTCAGCCCGAAGGTGTGGACATACGGAACGCGCTTCGTCTGCCACGAAGCGACGACCGTGCGTTGCCGTGCCGCAGGGGCATGCTCGTAGACTGAAAGGGTCCCGCCCATGCCGAAGCCCGTGGCGACGTTCACCGCCTTGCCCCGCTCGAAATCGAAGTGGGGATGTGCCGTCATGATCGTTCCGCCCAGCGCATCCCCCGAATAGGCCACAGGCCGGAGCGCGGCGAGCGTCTCGGGATCGATGACGAGCTGCGTATCTCCCTCCGTCATGGAGACCAGCTCCTCCCCCATCCGCACGATGTTGACGTTGGTATTGTCGGAAATCCGGGGGACCGGCTCGAGTAGCCGCCTGAAGAAGGACCGCACGATGGGCGTACCGAAGGAACCATGGCTTGCTTTGCCGACCAGGGCATCGCGAGCGGTTGCCGAATCGAGCAGGCGCGAACGAAAGTCGACTGACGCACCGCCGATCCGGAAGGCGTACAGCAGGCAGAGACCGTCGAACCAGTGGTGCGCACGCCAGCCATGGGACTCGAAGACCGCGGGACAGGTGCGGACGACTTCACCGCGAAGCCAGTGAGGAATCGCCCCCGAGAGGGTCGCTGGAATCGCGGACTGGCATTCCGAGGAACGACGGAACGGAGGGAGCGTCTCGATTGACCGGGAGGGGGACCGCATAGGCGAGAGGCTTGCGCTCATGCCGGGTTCCTTGTGCTCTGGACAAAAAGACACCGCCCCGAATATAGCCGACGCCGGTCATGGCTTCGAGTCATGGTCTTCCTTCCTCCGGAGCATTATCCTCGCTCCGTCAAGGCCGGACTTCCACTTTAGCCCCGTGTTCGAATGATAGGGTCCGCCTCTCCCCCGTGCTCCATGACACCCCGCGACCCGGCCAAGAGAACGCAGATTGAACGCCAGAAAATCGAAGACGACTGCCAGGACTACAGCGAGAAATCCGCCGTCCGAGCCCGTCGCGCGGGCCGAGGAGACCCCGCATCCGTCCCCACCCCCGGTTTTTCCGGTTGTCGGCATCGGTGCCTCGGCCGGGGGCCTGGCGGCCTTTGAAGCGTTCTTTTCCGGCATGCCCGTCGATGCCGATCCCGGCATGTCCTTTGTCCTGGTGCAGCACCTGGCGCCGGATCACAAGAGCATCCTCACCGAACTGATTCGACGCTATACCCGCATGCGGGCCTTCGAGGTCGAGGACGGCATGGTGGTGCAGCCCAACTGCGCCTACATCATCCCGCCCAACCGCGATATGGCGCTGCTGAACGGCACGCTGCAACTGCTGGAGCCGACCCTGGCCCGTGGCATCCGGCTGCCGATCGATTTCTTCTTCCGCTCCCTGGCGCAGGATCAGCACGAACGCGCGATCTGCATTGTGCTTTCCGGCACGGGCAGCGACGGCACGCTGGGCGCCCGGGCGGTCAAGGGCGAGGGCGGCATGGTGATGGCGCAGACGCCGGAG
>JANNNQ010000290.1:0-2066 GCA_031398625.1 Pseudomonadota bacterium | reverse complement strand
CGCCCGGCCGCCCCCACCCGCCCCGCGCGCTACACTGGGGCGCGGTCCGCGTTCCCGCGGACCGATGGGCCGTCACGAACGCCGCGGGCCGAGCGCCGGGCCGCCCCAAGCCGGCCCGCGATCCCCACGGGGGATCGGTTCGCGTACCTGCGGACCGAGGGGCCGTCATCACTCTGCGACGATGCACTGCACGCCGGCCTCGGCCAGCAACTTCGGAAACGGCTCCGGCGGCGCCGCGTCGGTGTAGAGCCGGTCCAGGTTGTCGAGCCGCGCCAGCTCCACCATCGCCGGGCGGTTGAACTTGCTGTGGTCGGCGGCGAGCCAGACCTCGCGCGAGTGGTCGAGGATCGCGCGGGCCACGCTGACCTCGCGGTAGTCGAAGTCGCGCAGCGTGCCGTCGGCCTCGATGCCCGAGATGCCGATCAGCGCGATGTCGACCTTGAACTGGCGGATGAAGTCCACCGTCGCCTCGCCGACGATGCCACGGTCGCGCGAGCGCACCACGCCGCCGGCGACGATCAGCTCGCAGTCGGCGTGGTCGGAGAGGATCGCGGCCACGTTCAGGTTGTTGGTGATCACGCGCAAGCCGCGATGGTGCGCCAGCTCGCGCGCGATCGCTTCGGTGGTGGTGCCGATGTTGAGGATCAGCGAGCAACCGTGCGGCACGGCTTGGGCCACCGCCTCGGCGATGCGCTGCTTGGCGGCCTCGTTCAACCGCTGGCGCTGCCGGTAGGCGATGTTCTCGGTCGTCGAGCCCGGCACCCGCACGCCGCCGTGAAAGCGCGCCAGCAGGCCGGCCTCGGCCAGCAGCCGCACGTCGCGCCGCACGGTCTGCAAGGTGACGCCGAAGTGCTCGGCCAACGCCTCGACCGAGACGCTGCCGAGCTGGCGGACCTGTTCGATCAGGCGAACCTGGCGTGGATGAAGTTGCATTGCCATCGAATCTAAGCGAATGCAATCGAACACACACTAGGGAATACATGGGTGAATAACGAAAGCAAAACGAACATACTCGCCGCCATGCGAAGTGCCAGTTCCGCCGATCCCGCCAGCTCCCGCTACGACGTGCTCGTCGTCGGCGGCGGCATCAACGGCGCCGGCATTGCGCGCGACCTGGCCGGCCGTGGGCTGAAAGTGCTGCTGTGCGAGAAGGACGACCTGGCCTCGCACACCTCCTCGTCCTCGACCAAGCTGATCCACGGCGGCCTGCGCTACCTGGAGTACTACGAGTTCTCGCTCGTCAAGAAGGCGCTGGCCGAGCGCGAGGGGCTGCTCCGTTCTGCTCCGCACATCATGTGGCCGCTGCGCTTCGTGATGCCGCACGACCCCGGTATGCGCCCGGTGTGGATGGTGCGCGCCGGCCTGTTCCTCTACGACCACCTGGCCCGGCGCGAAGTGCTGCCCGGCTCGCGCACGGTCGATCTGCGCCACCACCCGGCCGGCGCACCGCTCAAGCGCGGCTTCAGCAAGGGCTTCATCTATTCCGACGGCTGGGTCGACGATGCGCGGCTGGTGGTGTTGAACGCGATGGACGCCGCCGAGCGCGGCGCGACGGTGCTGACGCGCTGGGCCTGCACCGATGCGCGGCGCGGCGCGGCGCAGTGGCAGGTGCGGCTCGAAAGCGAAGCCGGCGAGGTGCGCAATGTCACGGCGCGGGCGCTCGTCAACGCGGCCGGGCCGTGGGCGGCGCAGTTCCTGGCCGAGCACGCCCATTCGCCCGACCGCAAATCGCTGCGGCTGGTGAAGGGCAGCCACATCGTGGTGAAAAAACTGTTCGATCACGACCACGCCTACATCTTCCAGAACCCCGACAAGCGGATCATCTTCGCGATCCCCTACGAAGGCGATTTCACGCTGATCGGCACCACCGACGTCGAGCATCACGGCGCGATCGGCGCGGCGCGCATCGACGCGAGCGAGATCGCGTACCTGTGCGCGCAGGCGAGCCGCTATTTCGAGCGCGCGGTGCTGCCGACCGACGTGGTCTGGACATACTCCGGCGTGCGCCCGCTGCTCGACGACGAGTCGGGCGATCCGTCGGCCGTGACGCGCGACTACGCGCTCGA
>JANNNQ010000283.1:0-2736 GCA_031398625.1 Pseudomonadota bacterium | reverse complement strand
CGACGACGATCCGGTCGATCTCTCGTTCGCCGGTCCCGAGCCGGTGCTGCCTTCGGCGCCCTGGTACCTGCGCCTGTTCGATCTCGCCTCGGCCTACCTGCCGCTGGTGATGATGGCGGTGCTCGCCGCCGGCACCTGGTGGCTGGTGCGCAACGCGCCGACCTTCGAGCCGCCTCGGGCCGCCGCGCCGCCGCGCCACGAGCCGGACTACGTGATGACCGGCTTCGTCGTCCAGCGCTTCGCCGCCGACGGCACGCTGCGCACCCAGATCGAGGGCGACACCCTGCGCCACTATCCCGACGACGACACGCTCGAGATCGATGCGGCACGGATCCGCGCCATTGCCGACAACGGCACGGTGACGCTGGCGACGGCGAGGCGCGCCCTGGCCAATGGCGATGGCAGCGAGGTGCAGTTGCTCGGCGATGCGCGGGTCAACCGGCCCGCCGTCGGCAAGGAGGAAGCGGTCGAGTTCCGCAGCGAGTTCCTGCATGCCTTTCGCAACGTCGAGCAGGTGCGCTCGCACCTGCCGGTGGTGATGACCCAGGGCACGAACGTCGTCCGCGGCGACAGCATGAGCTACGACAACCTGTCGCGCGTGGTCGAGTTCAAGGGTCGCTCGAGCGCGACCTTCGCGCCGCGGAAGCGCGGCGGATGAACGGCCCGCTGGTCTTCGTCACCGGCGCGTCGAGCGGCATCGGCCAGGCGCTGGCGCTGCGTTTCCATGCGGCAGGCTATCGCCTGGCGCTGGTGGCGCGTCGCGCCGACGAGGTCCGGCGCTGGGCCGCGGGCGCGGGCATCGACGCGGCGCGCCTCGCGGTCTACGCCGCCGACGTGCGCGACGTCGCGGCAACAGTGGCCGCAGCCCGCGCCTGCATCGAAGCCCAGGGGCTGCCGGATGTCGTGATCGCCAATGCCGGCATCAGCGTCGGCATCGCCACCGACGACTTCGCCGATCTCGAGGTGATGCGTGCGACCCTCGAGACCAACGTCCTCGGCATGGCAGCGACCTTTCATCCGTTCGTCGCGGCGATGTGCGAGCGTCGCTCGGGAAGACTGGTCGGCATCGCCAGCGTCGCCGGCATCCGCGGCCTGCCCGGCCACGGCGCCTACTGCGCGAGCAAGGCCGCGGTGATCAGCTATTGCGAGACGCTGCGCGGCGAGGTGCGGCCGTTCGGCGTGAAGGTCGTGACCATCGCCCCCGGCTACATCGACACCCCGCTCACGCGCGGCAACCGCTACGCGATGCCGTTCCTCATGAGCGCCCCCGACTTTGCCGAGCGCGCCTGGCTGGCGATCGAGGCCGGCGCCAGCTGGCGCGTCATTCCGTGGCAGATGGGGTTCGTGGTCCGGCTGCTGCGGCTGATTCCGAACTGGCTGTTCGACCGCCTGCTCGCGGGTCGGCCGCGCAAGCGCCGGCAAGGCGAAACGCGATGAGGCGGTGAGAAAGAGAAAGGGCGGAGCGCTTTCGCTGCACCGCCCTTGTTCTGACCGGAAGACCGGATCAGTAGCCGCCGCGACTTCCGCCGCCGCCACCACCGGAGCGGCCACCGCCGCCGCCACCGTAGCCGCCGCCACCGCCGGAGCGGCCACCGCCACCGCCGCCGTAGCCGCCGCCACCGCCCGAGCCGCCGCCGCCATAGCCGCCGCCACCGCCGGAGCGGCCACCGCCACCGCCGCCGTAGCCGCCGCCCCCGCTCGAGCCGCCACCGCCGTAGCCGCCGCCACCACCGCTACCGCCACGGAAGCCCCCCGGACGCTCTTCGCGCGGGCGGGCCTCGTTGACGACGATGGCGCGGCCGTCGAGGGCTTGGCCGTTCATGCCGTTGATTGCGGCTTGCGCCTCGGGGTCGGAACCCATCTCGACGAAGCCGAAGCCCTTCGAGCGGCCGGTGTCGCGGTCCATCATGACCTTGGCCGAATTCACTGTTCCGTACTGTGCGAACGCCTGCTGCAGGTCGTCGTCGCGGATGTTGTACGAAAGATTGCCGACGTACAGTTTATTGCCCACGGGTGAGCTCCCTTCCTGTTATTTGCCTAAATTTGGAGCTTCTACCCACCGTGAACCAATTTCAAGAAGGCGCTGCTTCCAAGACACAGACTGGCGAATATAAGTGAACTGCGGAAAAAATCTCAGAAGGTTGCCACCCGGTTGTTGCTTTTTGGAATGACTGCTCCATGAGCCGCGCCGGCCCCTCCGCGCTGCGGATCGCCAGCCTGGTGCCCAGCCTGACCGAGCTCGTCGTCGCCCTCGGTCTGGGCGACCGCCTCGTGGCGCGCACCGGCTGGTGCATCCACCCGGCCGGAGCGCTGGCCCGGGTGCCGAAGGTCGGCGGCACCAAGACAGTGAATCTGACAAAGCTGCGCCGGCTGGCGCCGACGCACGTGCTCGTCAACATCGACGAGAACCGGCGCGAGACGGTCGAGGCGATCCGCGCCTGGGGCGAGGCCGCGCCGGAAATCGTCGTCACGCATCCGCTCGGGCCCGAGGACAACCTGGCGCTGGTGACGCAGCTGGCGACGGTCTTCGCCGGCCTGCCGGCGGTCGCGGCGCGCGCCGACGCCTTGCGCAGCGCGCTCGCGGCCGAGCTGGCGGCGACCCGGCCCGAGGGCCGGCCCGAGCGCAAGGTGCTCTACCTGATCTGGCACGACCCCTGGATGACGGTCGCCCGAGACACCTACCTCTCGCGGATGCTCGCCCGGATCGGCTGGCTGACCCTGCCGGCGATCGACGGC
>JANNNQ010000279.1:0-6258 GCA_031398625.1 Pseudomonadota bacterium | reverse complement strand
TATGACCATACCCGCCACGCCGATGATGGAAGCGATTGAAGCCGTTACTCGACAGGGCGCTCGCGCACTTTACGGGATCAACTTGGGGCCGGTCGTCGCCGCACCCTGTCGATCAATAGTGCACTCTGCGGGTTGCTCGTCGCGGGCTGCGCCCTGTTCTCGATCAGCACGCCGCACTTCGTGATCGTGGGGTACCTGCTGGTGCTCGGCTACCTGCAGTCCCTGCAGTTCACTGCCATGAATGCCATGAGCTTTGCCGATGTGGTGGAGGATCGCATGAGCCAGGCCGCGAGTTTCTCGAGCACGATCATCCAGCTGTCATTGAGCATGGGCGTCGGGATCGCGGCGCAACTGCTGTATGTCTCCATGACATGGCGCGAGCGAACCGTCATCGCGGCCGGCGATTTCCGGATTCCGTTCCTCGTTTTCGGCAGCCTCACGCTGCTGTCGGCCGTCCTGTTCACAAGACTCGCGAAGGATGCGGGCAGCAGTGTCAGCGGACACCGGACGCTGGCCTGAGTCGACGCGCCTCCGCAGGCGCTGCTGGCACTGAACCCTCGCTACAATCTCCTCATGAACGAGAACCAACGGAATCCGCTGTCGCTGTCGCCGCAGATGGAAAGGGCGACAGGTGCAGAGATCGAAGCAGCCCGAGCCACGGCATCGGCGGACTGGGATCCGGTTCTTGCAGAACCCCGCATTGCGGCCAGCTTGCCATTCGTCTGGACCATGAGCGAATTCGTTGCAGCGTCGCTCCGGCGGGACAGCCGGCTCCTGCCGCAGCTGCTCGAAGACGGCCTGCTGTTCCTTCCCCTCGCGCGCCACACCTTGCTGGAACAGCTGAATGTCGAACTGCAGGATGTCGTTGCCGATGCGGAGGTGATGCGATCCTTGAGGCGTTTTCGCCGCCGGCAGATGGTCCGCATCGCATGGCGTGATCTGTGTGGCTGGGCTCCCGTCGAGGAAACCTTGGGTGACCTTTCGGCCCTGGCGGATGTCTGCATCAAGGCGGCCTGCGACCATGCCAGCCGCGTTTTGTCCGGGCGGCATGGCCAGCCTCGCGATATGGAAGGGAGGCCTCAGTCGCTTGTCATCCTGGGGATGGGAAAGCTCGGGGGCTGCGAACTCAATTTCTCGTCCGACATCGATCTGGTGTTCCTGTATCCGCAGGGTGGCGAGACCGATGGCCAGCGTTCGATCAGCAATACGGAGTATTTCGTCAAGCTTGGCCAGCGGCTCATCCAGCTGCTCGCGAACACCACGCCGGACGGGTTCGTCTATCGAGTGGACATGCGGCTCCGGCCGTTCGGCGACAGCGGGCCGCTGGTGGCCAGCTTCGATGCCTTCGAGGCCTACCTGCAGCAGCATGGCCGTGACTGGGAGCGCTATGCATACGTCAAGGCGCGGGTCATCACGGGCAGCGAGTACGGGAAGGATCTCTACCGGAACATGCTGCGGCCGTTCGTGTACCGGCGGTATCTCGATTTCGGCGTCTTCGAATCGTTGCGGGAGATGAAGGCGCTCATTGCGCGCGAAGTCGAACGGCGCGACCTCCAGGACAACGTCAAGCTGGGCCCGGGCGGTATTCGCGAGATCGAGTTCATCGTGCAGGCCTTCCAGCTCATTCGCGGTGGCAGCGATTCCAGATTGCAGTCGCGGGAGCTGCTGCCGACACTGGCACTGCTCAACGGCCAGAAATTGCTGCCACAGCAGGCGGTCACGGACCTGCGTGAGGCGTACCGGTTCCTGCGCCGGGTGGAAAACCGCCTGCAGGAATGGAATGACGAGCAGACGCATCGGCTGCCCACCGACCGGGAAGCACAACTGAAGCTGGCACTCGCAACGGGGTATGGGGACTGGGCCTCGTTGCGGGAGGAACTCGACCTGCACCGGAGCCGCGTGAGCCAGCATTTCTCGGCCATCGTGTTTGCACCTGCAACCCATGACAGCGACGTGGTGGTCGCCTTCGAAAGCCTGCTTGAGGCAGGGTCCGGCGACGCAGTGCGCATCGCCGAGCTCAGGCGCCTGGGTTACCCGCAGCCGCAGCCCCTGGTCGAACAGATCGCGAAACTGCGCGACAGCAGCTATTACCGGCGGCTGGATGACGCCGGCCGGCGGCGCCTGCACCTGCTGCTGCCCCGCCTGTTGCGCACGCTCGTCCGCGATCCCCATCCGGACGTGACGTTTGCGCGGCTGCTCAAGATCGTCGAGATGATCGGTGGACGCACCGTGTACCTGGCGCTGCTCAACGAGAATCGCACGGCGCTTGAGCGCCTTATCGACCTGTGTGCACGCAGCCAGTTTCTCGCAGACCAGATTGCCACTTATCCCTTGCTCCTGGACGAGCTGATTGACGAGCGGCTGTTCGAGGAGTTGCCGAGCCGGGAGCGGTTCAGGACGGAACTGCTTGAGCGCATGGACGGGGCGCAGCACGATGGCGCCGAGCGGCAGATCGATCTGCTGAAGCAGTTCCAGCGCGCAGCCCTGTTTCGCATCGCCGTGGCGGACCTGAGCGGCCACCTGCCCCTGATGAAGGTCAGCGATCGCCTTACCGATCTCGCCGAGCTGATCCTGCAGCAGGTATTCGTCCTTGCATGGGCACAGGTGGCGGAGCGGTCCGGACGGCCGTTCTGCGGCCCGAACGAATCGCAGTTGCGCGAAGCCGGGCTGATTGCAGTGGCCTACGGGAAGCTGGGTGGCAGGGAGCTGGGCTACGGTTCCGATCTCGATCTCGTTTTCCTGCACGATTCGGGCGGGGAGGTCCAGCGCACGCAGGGGCCGCAACCCATCGACAACACGGTCTTCTTCGCCCGACTGGGACAGCGCATCGTGCACCTCCTGACGGTGTACAGCGCGGCAGGGCGGTTGTATGAGATCGATACCCGGCTGCGTCCGAGCGGCAAGGGCGGGCTGCTCGTGCAGAGCCTTGCCGGGTTCGCGGCCTACCAGCGCAGGGAGGCATGGACATGGGAACACCAGGCCTTGCTGAGGGCGCGTGCCGTGGCAGGCCCGCGTTCACTGATGGAGGAATTCGAGACCATCCGCATCGACATGCTGCGACATGCCGTCAGGCACGACATGCTGCAGGAGGATGTCCGTACCATGCGGGCCCGCATGCGCAACGAGCTCTCGAAGGCGAAGGCCGGGCAGTTCGATCTCAAGCAGGATGCCGGCGGCATCGCGGATATCGAGTTCCTGACGCAGTACTGGGTGCTGCAGTGGGCCGACCGCTATCCGGAGATCATCTGCTTCTCCGACAACATCCGGCAGCTGGAAAGCCTGGCTTCCGGGAATCTGGTGCCCCAGCTTGAAGTCGATTTCCTGACCGCCACGTACCGCAAGTACCGCGAGCGCATGCACCACCTGTCGCTTGATGAAGCGAGCGGGGTGATCGATGCGGCAGAGTTCGTCGAGGAGCGCCGCCGGGTCGTGGAGACATGGAGGACGGCGATGGGGGAAGGCGCGTAAAGTCCGTGGCTCAAAATCCCGCATGAGTGGCCGGGTGACGGGATGACTTCGACTAAAGAGAGTAAGGAATGAAAGTCTTCGGTGTGTCGAGTTCGGGCAACTGCTACAAGGTCCGCCTGCTGCTGGAACAGTTGCAGCTGCCGCATGAGTGGGTGGAAGTCGACATGATGGGCGGCGCAACCCGCACGCCCGGCTTTCTGGCGAAGAATCCGAACGGCCGCGTGCCGACGCTGGAGATCGAGACCGGGAATTGCCTGCCCGAGTCCGACGCGATCCTTTTCTATCTGGCCGAGGGCACTCCCTTCTGGCCCGCCAGCCGCTTAGGCCGCGCGCAGGTACTGCAATGGATGTTCTTCGAGCAGTACTCGCACGAACCGTACATCGCGGTGGCGCGCTTCATCACCCGGTTTCTCCCGCCCGACCATCCACGCCGCGCGGAACTGCCGCGACTGCGCGAACGCGGGCACCAGGCCCTTGCCGTGATGGACCAGCATCTCGAGCGGCGGAAGTTCTTCGTCGGTGACGCCTACTCGATTGCCGACATCGCGCTGTATGCCTACACCCATGCCGCACCGGATGCCGATGTCGATCTCGCGCCGTACCCCGGAGTGCGGAACTGGCTGAAGCGGGTCGAGGCTACCCCGCGTTTCACGCCGATGGGGGGGGTTGCCTGATCGTGGTGCCGGTTGCTGCCACCATCCGCGACGCGACTCCCGCTGATCTGCCCCCCATCGTTGCGATCTACAACGAAACGATTCCCGGCCGGATGGTCACGGCTGACCTGACCGCCGTCACAGTCGACCAGCGCAGGCCATGGTTCGAGCGGCATTCGCCCTCACGCCGGCCACTCTGGGTCGTCGAGTCCACCGGGGGCATCGTGGCATGGCTCAGCTTCGAATCCTTTGATGGCCGCCCTGCGTATGACGCGACCGTGGAGATCAGTCTCTACGTCGCCACTGCCGCACATCGACAGGGCATCGGGACCGTCCTCCTCCGGCAGGCGCTGGACAGGGCGCCGCAGCTCGGCATCAGGACCCTGCTGGGGTTCATTTTCTCCCACAACCTGCCGAGCATCGCGCTGTTCGAGCGGTTCGGTTTCGCAACCTGGGGGCACTATCCCGATGTGGCAGAACTCGATGGCGTGGCGCGGAGCCTGACGGTTCTCGGGCAACGCGTCTGACAGGAGGCGATCCATGCAAGAAAAACCCCTGATATCCGAGTTTCTGGTCCTCTCCCGCGGCCAGTGGGACAAGACGAGGTCGAAGGAGGAAATCCAGCAGGCGATCGACGACTTCTATGTGTGGCACGCCCAGTGCGTCAACGAAGGCAGGATGAAGGGCGGGCAACGACTGGCAAGAGAGGGCAAGCTGGTGTCGAAGCGCGCCATCACCGATGGTCCATTTATCGAGACGCGGGAAATCATCGGCGGCTTCTGGTTCATCCTGGCCCGAACGCTCGACGAGGCGGCAAGCATCGCGGCAGAAAACCCGTGCCTGGCCTGCGGCCTCTCCTACGAGATCCGGCCCGTCGAGGCCGAGCGGGCGAGCGCTTTCAACGCAACCTGCGAGACACCGGGCTACGGCTGAACCTGGTTGCTCTGCTACGATGCGGTCTTCCGCATCGAGTCTGATCCCTTGATCGTGAAAAAAAATGCAAGCTGAGTCCCTGGCGGCATGGGTCGAGATGACGCAGCTGGCCCGCTTCGTTGGCGAGTCGATGTGGGTCATCGCTACGTTGAGTGCGATCCACCTGCTCGGCTTCACCCTCGTCATGGGTGGGGCGTTGCTCCTCAATCTCAGGTTCGCAGGCGTGCTCCTGTCCCGTTCGCCACCCGGTCAGGTGGCGCGGCCGGCCAGTCGCGGCATCGCCATCGGCCTCGTGATCAGCATCGTCACCGGGATCCTGCTGGCTTCCTGGAAAGCCACGGAAGTCATCAGCGGCGGGATCTTCCAGATCAAGATGCTTCTGCTCATGGCAGCAGCGCTCCTGCACTTCACCTGGCAAAGGGCCCAGGTACGCAATGCGGCAACCGCTGTTTCGCGGCTGCGCCTCTCGGGCGTCCTCGGGCTTGCGCTGTGGCTGGGCCTGGCCCTTGCCGGCTGCGCGTTCATTCTCTTCGAGTAGCTCGTGTCACTCCCGTTGTTGCAGGCCTGCGCACCGTGACGCTCCTCGAACTCTGCGAATGGCTGGAGGGCACGGCGCCCGCGATCTTTGCCCGCGAGTCCCTCTACGGGTTCCAGCTTCTCGTCGGCTTCCATCTCATGGGGCTGGTGTTCTCCGTCGGAGCGCTGCTGTGGCTGGATCTCCGCATGACCGGGATCGCCCTCAAGGGCACGCGGGTATCGGACCTCAATCGCGAGCTCGCCCCCTGGTTCATCGGCGGCTTCATCGTGATGTTCGGCAGTGGCCTGGTCCTGTTCGCAGGCTTCGCGACGTCTGCCTACGGCAATACGTTTTTCCGCATCAAGCTCGTGGCGATAGCGCTCGCAGGCATCAACGCCCTCGTGTTCCACTTCATGACGGGGCGCGGCACGCCGGCCTGGGATGCCGCTCCGCTCCCGCCTGCCTCCGTGCGCCTCGCCGGCTTCGGCTCCCTCGCGCTCTGGGCGATCATCATCGTCAGCGGCAGGATGATGTCGTACACGATGTTCTAGTGTGATGTCCCGTTGATAACTTTACAGAGTCTTTCGATTTTGGCGAGGATGGACTCAGAGGTGGCGGTCCACTTGAAGGGCTTGGGGTGTTGGTTGTAATGCTCGACGAAGGTGTTGATTTTGCGCTTCAGGTCCG
>JANNNQ010000270.1:0-4806 GCA_031398625.1 Pseudomonadota bacterium | reverse complement strand
CTGCGGTCGTCGCGCGGGAAATCACCGGCTCGTTGGCATCGGCCGGCAGGTCGCTGCGGATGCTGGTAATGGCATCGCGGACATCATCCAGTGCCTGGCTGACATCGCGGCCGAACGGGAACTCGACAACGGTCGTCGAGGAACCGACGTTGATCGTTGAACGGATGTGCTGCACGCCGGTGACCGTGGCGATGGCATCCTCGATCTTGCGCGTGACCTCGGACTCCATCTGCGAGGGCAGCACCCCCGCGTAGCCCACGCTCACGATCACGGTCGGGAACTCGATGTCGGGCAGGTCCTGCACGCCGAGGTTCCTGAAGCCGAGCAGTCCCCCGACGAGGAGGACGACGAACATCATGACGACCGGCGTCGGATTGCGGATCGACCAGGTAACGAAGTTCATGAATTTTCCTCAGGAACCCACGACCCTGACCTGGTCACCGTTCTTGAGGAATGCCGCACCGCGACCCACGATACGCTCGCCCGCCGCGAGTCCCGTGA
Organism: Pseudomonadota bacterium; assembly: GCA_031398625.1. Lineage (GTDB taxonomy): Bacteria > Pseudomonadota > Gammaproteobacteria > Steroidobacterales > Steroidobacteraceae > CAIUGU01. Next base: position 4,305 of record JANNNQ010000270.1, on the reverse strand, counting down.
CGATCTCGATGTCCTCGCCGACGATCGTGCCCGTCTGCACGCGCCGCCGCTCGACCTTGTCGCCGGCCTGCAGCACGTAGACGTAGCTGTAGCCATCCTGCGCAACGATGCCCGCGAGCGGCACCAGCTTCGCCACTGCGGAACTGGTTTCGATGACGCCGCGCGCAAACATGCCCGGGCGCGCGCCACTGCCGGAAGTGATGTCGACATACACGAGGCCCATGCGATTCGAGCTGGTCACCGTCGGTCCGACGACGCGTACCTTGCCAACGAGTTCTGTGCCGTCCGCCGTCGTCAGCTTCGCCACCTGCCCTGCCTTCACTTCCTTGAGGCGGGCTTCGGGAATCTCTCCGCGCCATTCCACGCGGCCGTCCCGCAGCAGGCGCAACATCTCGCTCCCTGCCTGGGCTACCTGGCCGACGTTCACCGTGCGGGAAGTGATGACCCCAGCGTAAGGAGCCTGCACCCTTGTGTAGCGCACGCGCAGCTCGGCCAGGTCGAGATCAGCCTTCGCGGCTTCGGCACGACCTTGAGCGGCAAGCTGCTCACTGCGCAGGCGATCGAGGTCGGCTTTGGAGAAAACCGCTGCAGTGGACAGGGATTCGGCACGGCGGTAGGCCGCCTCCGCATTGACGAGCTGCGCTTCTGCCTGCTTCAGGGCCGCACGACGCGATGCGGCTTCCGCTTCGAGCATGCTGCCGGAGAGCCGGATGAGATCCTGGTTGCGCTTGACGACATCACCTACATCGACCTCCACGGCATCGACACGATAGCCACCGACCTCGGGACCGATGAGGATTTCCTGCCAGGCGAACACGGAACCCGTGACGGCAATCGTCCGGGCCACATTGGCAGCCTTCACTGCGACAGCGGTGACGGTGAGCGCCACAGGCGTGGAGGCTGCTGGCTGCGCCGCGAGCGCAGGCCCGGCGACCAGCGCCGCAAGCAGGGAGAGCGTTGCCAGGGAGATCGGGGGGGACGGCATGCGGATTTCCATGAAACTCTGTTGCAATGGCCGAACGTGGCAAGACTATCGAAACAATCCCCAGTCCGGTTTCAAGATTTGTCAGCGCGCGGAGAATATCAGCTTGCTGACATCGTATCAGGCAGCTGATATAACGAGAACTCCATGAAAGCGAGCAGCTCCCGGTCCGCAGCCCGCCCGAATACAAGGGAGACGAGCCCTGACGCGCCCGAAGAACACTTGGGTTACCTGCTCAAGCGCTTGCAGCATTCGATGCGGCAAGCTGTCGACGCGGCGATGCGCGAGGCCGACGTTGGCCTGTCGTTCGCCCATATCGTGGCACTGTTCGGCATCAGCCACCATCCGGGGGTATCCGGGGCGCACATCGCCAAGCGGGCGATGGTAACCGCGCAGACGATCAACACGATCCTGAGGCGCCTCGAAAAGGAAGGCTGCGTCGAACGCCGCCCGCACCCGGACAACCGCCGGGTCGATTGCTGGTTCATTACCGACTCCGGCCGCGCCCGGATGCACCAGGCGCGGGCCGCGGCCGATCCTGTCTGGGCCCGCATGCTGGCCCCCTTCGCAGCAGGGGAACTCGCTCAACTGCGCAGCCTGCTGAAACGCTGCATTGCCGGTCTCGAGACCGGCTGCCACGAAGCTCCCCCTATCCAGACGGCGGTGCCGGCACGATCATCCGGATCCCGGCGCCGCAGTCAGGCCACCCCACAGAAAGACACCAAGGGAAAATGACATGACCATCTCGATGTACCAGGCCTCCGTGCCCGTGATGATTCGCGCGATGAACAACCTGCGCCAGATCCTGGCCAAGGCGGAAACGCACTCCCAGGCGAAAAAGATCGATCCCTCGGTCTTCCTCGCCGCCCGCCTCGCCCCCGACATGTTTGCACTCACGCGGCAGGTGCAGATCGTCACCGACAACGCGAAAGGCACGGCATCACGGCTGGCCGGTGTCGCGACCCCTTCCTATGAGGACAAGGAAGCCACTTTCGCTGAACTGTACGCCCGGCTCGACAAGACGATCGCGTTCCTCGGGACGCTGACTCCCGCCCAGATCGACGGCTCGGAGGAACGCGACGTCACCCTGCCCTTGCCCGGTGGCAACAGCCTGCAGTTCAAGGGACTGGGGTACCTGACCGGCTTCGCGCTGCCAAACTTCTATTTCCACATCGTGACGGCGTACGCGATCCTGCGCGCACAGGGTGTGGAACTCAGCAAGCGCGACTACCTCGGACCACCGCAGTAATCCAGGCGTGAGGCGCACGATCCTGGAGTGGACGGGCGTGGCGGCGGTCTTCGCGATCGCCGCCTTCGCGCGTTACCAGCTGATCCAGCCGCCGGAAGTGGGGCAGGCCTGCGAGCTGGCCGGAGCGCCCTGGTGGTGCGAAGTGCGAATGCTCGTCATCCGCAGCTTCGCCAACTTTGGCCTGGGGTATGCCGCGATGGCGATGACGCTGCTGACGGTTTTTACCTGGAACCGCATCGTCGCCTGGATTGCGGCGATGGTCGGAGCGGCCGGACTGATCCTCTACTGCTATGAACCGGCCGCAGTGAGCTTTGTCGTTGGCGTGCTCGTGCTGGCGCGGGCGCAGTCGGGCCAGCCACGTTTGGGGTACCGGGTTTGACTTATCGGACATATGGATCGATCGGCACGGTTTGCCATTCAACGGCGTCACCCATACGCCACACAGGTCAAACCCGGCACCGAAAGGCAGTTCGCAGGCCGCAGGCCGGCTCATTCGAAGTCGTTCTGCACGAATCTCGTCCAGACCCGGTTGCGCGCGCGGACTGCCGCCTCGCTCGGCTGACGGTCGGGCGTGAGCCGGGACGCAGCTTCCGCCGGCAGCCATACAGCCGGATTCATCGCGAGGTCGGCGCCAAGCAATGCACGCGAGTCCACGATCGTATTCGCGAATCCGCTCGCGGTCGTGTTGGCGGCAGCGATTTCCGGCCGCAGGAGGAAGTCGATGAGTGCATGCGCTTCAGCCGGGTGAGGCGCATCCGCGGGTATCGCGAGCATGTCGACCCACAGGAGCGATCCCTCGACGGGCAGCGCAACGGCGTGCCGGAATGGCACACCCGAATCGCTCGTCCGCAGCTGCGCTGCGGCAACGTCGGCTGCGTTGCCGACCGACACGCAGACCTCGCGCGCAGCGATGTCGTTGATCGATGTAACACTCGTGATCTTGCGAACGTATGGGCGGATCGACCGCAAAACACTCTCGACCCGGTCGAGATCCGCGGGCGCTTCGCTGAGCGGATCGAGCCCCAGCCACAGGTAGACGAGGAACGTGTTGAAGTGGGCGCTGTCATACATCGCCAGTCCGCAGTCCTCGATGCGCGCCGCGAGCTTCGGGTCGAACGCAATGGCCCACGAGTTGACGGCTTGGCCGGGAAGTCTCGCGGCGACTTTCTCGGTATCGTAGAGGACGCCGTAGTAACCCCACATGTACGGGACGCCCAACCGCAGATCGACGCCGGATCTCTCGAGCAGAGATTGCAGACCCGGGTCGATGCGCGCGAGGTTCGGCAGCGAAGTCGGGTCGATCGGGCGGTAGACGCCCGCGGTCGACTGTCGCGCCATGTAGCTTGCCGCGGGAATGACCACGTCGTATCCCGAGTGGCCGGTCACGAGCTTCGTCTCGAGCACGGCATTCGTGTCGATGACGTCGTACGTCACGTCGATGCCGCTCTCGTGTTCAAAACGTCGCAGCACATCGTCAGGAACATAGTCATACCAGCCCAGGAAATTGACCGTGCGAGCAGCTTCAGGCGCTTCACGACTGCCGCAGCCGGAAATCGCGATCATCATGGCGGACACGGCAACCGCCAGCCGGTTCACGACGCTTGAGGCGCCGCCGGGCCCGTCATCCGGATTGCAGAACGAAGCGTACCTGGATGCAGTTGTTCGGTTGTGAATCGGCATGCTCTCACTTCCCGGCGCCTTACCATTGGGCGACAGTCGAATAGTCGAATCCCCGGGCTGACCAGATTTTGGCGGACGCCCAGATTGCCTCAAGGATCATACGCCCGCGAAGGATCGAAGGTTCGCGAACAGCAGCGGTGCAGGGCCGGGAAACCGGGAAAGGTCTAAGGTGTCCCTGAAGCGGCGACACTGTGGGAGCGGCTGAGTCCGCCGCGCTTGGAGCAACGGGCGATCCTGGCCAGCCAAGAGATACGCTAGCAGGGCGATGCAAAAGGCTATCCATGCCTTTTGCATCTGGAGCCAGCGAAAAGCGCAGGTTTAACTGGCTCCCGAAATCCATGAGTTGGAACTCATGGATAGCCCAAGTCGTCCATGACTCGGGTTATCACGGTGC
>JANNNQ010000256.1:0-8821 GCA_031398625.1 Pseudomonadota bacterium | reverse complement strand
ACAGGTCACGCAGCACCGCCTTGCGTGCGAGTGCATGCAGGTTATCCAGTTTGAGCCCGTCAAGCGGCGAAAAAGACCGCAGTAGACTGGTCTCCAGGGACTTGCTCTCCATGATTATCCTTGTGGGCAGGACAGGCGATGCCGTCCATGCCGGGGCGGGAGCGATGGTAGCACAGGCCCTCCGGACGGATTCCGAGCACGGGTCACAGGATCGGCCTCACGCAAAGGTCTGCCAGCCGGCATCCGGCGCATGATGCTTGCCGTGCGCCTTGGCCAGGGCTTCGAGGCGTCGTACGATCTCGGCAGGCCCGCGGGCCCGCGCATAGTGCAACGGCCCCCCGCGGAAGGGCGCGAAACCGGTGCCGAAGACCACACCTGCGTCCAGCAGGTCGGCGTCGGCCACGATCTGTTCGCGGAGGACTGCCACCGATTCGTTCAACATGGGAAGGATGAGGCGGTCTTCGAGATCGGCCGGTGGGGTCGCATCGCCGACCGGCGGCTTGACCGGCTTGCCATCCTGCCAGACGTAGAAACCCTGGCCTGTTTTCTTGCCCAGCTTCTTCTGCTCGACGAGTGACTGCACGATCTGCGGGGCCGGCTTGCCGAACGCCTCCGCGAGAATCCGTCCTACATGGAGAGCCACGTCCAGGCCAACCACGTCGCTGAGCTCGATGGGTCCCATGGGCATGCCGAAATCCGTCGCGGCCTTGTCGATCACTGCCAATGGGACCCCTTCCTCAGCGAGCAGCATGGCTTCGGTCATGTAGGGAATGAGGATGCGATTGACGACGAATCCAGGCGCGCTCCGGCAGGGGAGCGGCAGCTTGTCGATCTGCCGCGTGAAATCGATCGCAGCCTGCAGTACTTCAGGCCGGGTGGCCTCGCCGTGGATCACTTCCACCAGCGGCATGCGCGCCACGGGATTGAAGAAGTGCAGGCCCACCAGATGACCGGGATCCGCGAGACCCGTAGCCAGCGTCTCGAGCATGATGCTCGATGTATTGGTGCCGAGGATGGCATCCGGCTGCATCCTCGGTTCCAGCCTTGCATACAGCTCGCGCTTGGCATCGGCATTCTCGAAGATGGCCTCGATGATGACGTCGGCCTTGGCAGCGCCCGCACCTTCGACGTCGGGCTGGAGACGCGCCGTGACCCTCGCCTGTTCCGCCGCATCCGGATAGCGCTTCTCGAAAAACGCCTGCGCACGTTCGAGCGCAGGCGTGATGAACTTCAATTCACGATCCTGCAGCGTGACGTCGAGTCCCCGGACGGCGCACCAGCTCGCGATGTCACCGCCCATGACACCCGCTCCGATGACGTGCGCGCGTTCGGCCTTCTTCGTCTGCCGGCCACCCAGCGCCTTGAGCCGGTCCTGCAACAGGAACACCCTTACGAGACTCCGTGAAGTGGCGGTCTGGAACATGGCTGCAATGGAACGCGCTTCCGGCTCGTAACCGCTCCGGGCACTCCCGCCATAGCGCCGCCAGAGATCGATCAGTGCGTACGGGGCGGGGTAGTGCCGGCGAGGCGCTTTCTTCGCCACCTGCTGTTCCATCTTGGCAGCGATCAGGGGACGAACGGGAGCGAGGTTCATGAGCCAGGCCTTGAAGCCCGCAGTCCGGCGCGGTGGTGGTGACAATGCCAGCGCGCGTGCCGCAGCTGTCAGTCCGGTTGCAGGCGCAAGCCTGTCTATGAGGCCAATCTGCAAGGCCCGGTCCGCCTTGACCGACTTGCCGGTAAGCATCAGATCCATCGCTGTCACCGGCCCCACGAGCCGGACGAGGCGCACCGTGCCGCCGAAGCCCGGATGAATGCCCAGATTGATCTCGGGCAGCGCGAGCGACACCCTGGGATCGTCGGCGGCGACCCGGTAGTGGCACGCCATTGCCAGTTCACAGCCGCCCCCCAGGGCGAAACCGTTGATGGCGGCAACGGTGGGGCAGGGCAGCACTTCCAGGCGATCGAGGATGCGCTGCCCCGAGCGGACCAGTTCGTACGCCTGCTCCACGGACGCCAGCGATGTGAATTCCTTGATGTCGGCGCCGGCAATGAAGCCGCTCTTTTTTCCCGACTGGACCACTACTGCCCTTGGCCGGGTGCGTTCGACTTCACCCAGCAACCCGTCAAGCTGCTGCATCGTCTCGCGGGACAGCGTATTCGTGGATGCGCCGGGCTTGTCGATGGTGAGCCAGGCGATCCGCTCGCCATCCAGTTCCAGCGTCCATGACTTGAGGTTTGCCGTGTTCTGTTCCGTGCTCATTGTCCCCCTCCTGTTACGCCAGCGGACTGGCGTCCTGCATGCCGCGGCGACCGAGCGCTACGGGGCGGCAGTGCGTACGTGAAAATCGCACACGAGCGGCAGGTGATCCGAGAACCGCACATCGGGAATCTCGAAGTGGGTGATCTCGATGCCGCGCGAGTACAGGATGAAATCGAGTTCCTTGCGGGGAGTGCGGCTCGGGTACGAGGGCAAGCCCTTGCTATTGGCGCTCTTGAGCCCGGATGCTTCCATGAAGAGATAGATCTCGTGATCTCCCCAGAATGTATTGAAGTCCCCGCCGATGATGACCGGCTTGGTCGACTGCTTCACCAGTTCGTGCAGGTTGCGCAGCTGATCGTGCCGATGCCGGAACTTGAGCGAGAGGTGTACCAGGAACACGCACACTTCGGGCAGTTCCAGCTCGATGATCAGCCGCTTGATGCCGGTATCGAAGTAATGGAACCGCTCCCCCGTCACGCCCGGCGCCGCCAGGAAAGCGTTTGCCTGTTTGCGGACAATCGGCACCAGGTGGTTGATCGACGCCGTGCCGTACTTGCACTGGTACGTGGAGAAATGACCCAGCGAGTCCGCGATGACCTTGGCCTGGTTGACGAGGCCGGACCGGATGGAGCCCGTGTCGACCTCGATCAGCCCGACGATATCCGGCGCGAGCCCCTTGATGAACTGCGTGATTCCCTCGAGCACCCGCCGATTCGTCCTCAAGTATCCCGCACCCGGAACTGGGAGATGGAACGCCGGGCCGGTGCCGGTGGCGTACCGGATGTTGTAGAGGACGAAACGCATGTAGCGGGGATTATGGCGCTTGGGGGAGGAGATCGCAGCGCGGCATTCTATCGGTAGCCACGCAGGCGCGAAACCGGGAAATCTTGAGTAAACTGCCGGCCGTCCCGCGGGTAATGCTTGAGCTTCAGTGGCCGGACAGACAAGGGAGACGGGTGGGTGGGCAGTATCTCGCAGACGAATCCGGTGCGGTTGTTCGTGAGCCATGCGTTCGAGGAAACGGACGACTACCTGCGGGTTTTCGAGTACCTCGAAAGTTCGCACAACTTCTATTACCTGAATTGCAGTGTTCCGGACCAGCGTCCTGCCGGCGACCAGGCCATCAAGGAGGAGCTGCGACGCCAGATTGGCCTTGCCGAAACGGTCATCGTCCCCTCAGGCGCCTATCGCACCCAGCGCGAGCTGATCGATTTCCAGCTGAATTGCGCCAAAGGGCTCGGCAAGCCGGTCATCGTCCTCGAAACGTTCGGCGTGAAGGAAAAGCTGCCGGTGCAGCTCGAAGCACTGGCGGACGAGGTCGTGGACTGGGACGAGCGTTCGCTGTGCGATGCCATCCGGCGGACGGCGCGTCATGAGGAAACGACGCGGTGGGATACGATCGAATTCAAGCTCGACTGACGAGTGCGTGAAGGGCCCGGGTGGGCCTCGCTCAATCGTCCGAGGAGCCTACTGCTCGCAGCATCGGCGCCCGCTGCTGCGATTGCAGCTTGGTGATTGCACCAAACAGCGTGACGATCTGCGCTGCATAGTGGCCAGCCTCGTGGTCCGACATCTTGCGGACCGTCGCCTGCACCGCGGTTTCCCCGCGCATCGGCCTGACTGCCGACAGCGATCGTTCAAGAGCCACGTAGTCGTCGCGCACTTCCTTTGGCAAGTCGGCCTCGGCGACCTTGGCAAGGTGGCGAGCGTAGGCTTCAGTCAGGCGCTGCTTGATGGGACCCGCGGAGGCCAGAATCACCGTTGCCGAGAAGAATGTTTCCCACGTGCTGCTCATGACCCGACCTCGTATGGCAATCCGCACCGCACCCTGGCTGCCTGAGCCAGCGGGTTAGCGTAGCGGCGAGCAAATGTTGAGAAGTTACTTTAACTTCGCCCGGAGCCTTTTTCTTCGCGCTCTCAAGCGTCTAGCACCGGAATATACTCTGGCAAGTTCAGAACGCAACCGTCAATTTCCTTAAATCACTTTAACCATCGCTCGCACCCCCATTGACGCGGAACAGTGGACCTGTCGTCCCGCGCCCGGCAGGAGTGTTGCAAACAAGGACGAAATGCAGGGCTCAACGCGACCCTTCGAGGGTTGCCGACTGCTGTCAGGAAGCAGCGGGTAGGGCGTTATTAATTTTTATGAATCAGGCAATTGCAATCCTGATCTCATCTGAAAAGTAGCGTCCTTACCAAGGCGAAAGCGCCCGCTCCGATCAAGGTCGTGCCGATTCCGCCCATGGAGAACGTCAGCAGCCAGAAGCGGACGGGAGCCGTGTCGCGGGCAATGACACTGCGGTAGGTGAGGTGGCGATTCGATTTCAGTGCCTGCGTTGCCATCAGAAACAGCAAGGCGCCGACGGCCAGCAGATAGCCCGCACCGACCACTGCACCGGCGGTCGCTGTTGCGTCCGGCAGGTAGCGATACACCAGCCAGTTGACGAGGACATAGCAGGCCCAGCCGAACAAAAGGAGCAGCCCAGCCGTATTGATGGTGATCTGCCTGGCAGTGGACGTGTCGGCCGCAGTTTCCGAATCCATGTAGTTCATTCCCCCATGTCCACAATGCCTTTGCTGAAGCAACCCAAGCGGCAGCGCCCCACGCCATTGAAAGTATCCGGCCCGGGGCGCAAAGGGCAATCCCGAAGATGAAGAGTCGACCGGAGCGGCGCCAGATAAGGTCCCGCCACAGGCGGCGTCGCAGCCACAACAACACTACGCATAAGGTATATTATGGTTAATTACGAGTACTGATTCGGCGACCTCGTGCTCGCTGGCCGCCATCGCCGATCGCATCCATTGCAAAGATTCTGGATCGTCATCCGGGCTTGTTGCAGACTCGGCCCGGACACGCATCAGGGGAGTCGCAATGCATACGCCAGAGAAAACCGGCGGCACATCCGCCCGGCTGCAGAACGCTGCAAGTAGCCTTCTGGCGTCAAGCGCCATGCTGGCCATGGCAGCCTGCTCGTCCGACGACACTCCCGAGATCGCCATCGATCCAGACGACATTGCCGGTGTCGTGACCAGCCAGAACGGGCCTGAAGCGGGCGTCTGGGTGATTGCGGAAACCGGCGACTTTGCGACCAAGTTTCAGCGCAGCGTGGTTACCGATGACGCTGGCCGGTACGTGCTTCCCGATCTGCCCGCTGCCGCTTACCAGGTCTGGGTCCGTGGCTATGGCCTCGCGGATTCGCCCAAGTCACCCGCGAAACCCGGTGAATACGTGAACATCGCGGCCACTGTCGCACCGGATCCGGCCACTGCTGCGCTCGTGTATCCGGCGAGCCACTGGTACTCGATGATGAAGATTCCGGAAGCCAGCGAGCTCGAGGGCATCGTGCCTGGCGGCATGAACCAGTATCTCAGCGTGATGAAAAACCAGTCTTGCGTGGGCTGTCACCAGCTCGGCAACCTGGCTACACGGACCATCCCCGGGGAACTGGGTGAATTCGCGACTTCCGAAGAAGCCTGGCTGCGACGGATCCAGTCCGGACAGGCGGGTCCGCAGATGACCCGGGCAATTGCGGGCCAGCTCGGGACGGTGCCGATCAAGTACCTGGCCGACTGGACGGACCGGATCGCAGCAGGGGAATTGCCCGCCACCACCCCTGCCCGCCCGCAAGGCCTGGAGCGCAATGTCGTGGCGACGGTCTGGGACTGGTCGGATGAGAAAGCGTACATGCACGATCTGATCTCGACCGACAAGCGCAACCCCACGATCAACGCGTATGGCCCGGTATACGGGTCGCCCGAACTGAGTACGGATGAATTCCCCATCCTGGATCCGCGCACCCATGTGGCCACCGTCTTCAATGCGCCAGTGAGGGATGCCGACACACCGAGCGAAAGCCGCAACCCTGTGCAGCAGCCGTCGCCCTACTGGGGAGACGAGGTGATCTGGGACAGCAAGGCAAACTCCCACAATCCCATGATCGACCACAAGGGCCGTGTCTGGCATGCGGCCCGCATTCGTGCCGAACAGAATCCCGCCTTCTGTCGAAAAGGCTCGAGCCATCCTTCTGCGAAAGCTTTTCCCAACGACACGTCCGGCCGGCAGCTGTCGATCTATGAACCCGACACCGGCAAGTACACGTTCATCGACACCTGCTTCGGTACGCATCACCTGCAGTTCGACGAGGATGAGAATCACACGCTCTGGACCAGCGGCGGTGGTCCCGTCGTCGGCTGGCTGAACACCAGGCTCTACGACGAAACAGGAGACGTGGAACAGGCCCTGGGCTGGACGCCCTTCGTACTCGATACGAATGGCAACGGCCAGCGTGACGCTTTCACCGAACCCGATGCTCCCGCCAATCCGAAGCTCGACCAGCGTATCGCCGGCGGTTTCTATGCGGTGATGCCGAGCCCGGTGGACGACTCGGTGTGGGGATCGGTCTTCCGCTACCCGGGAGCATTGTTACGCGTGGAACCGGGCTCCGATCCGTCGACCACTGCACTCACGGAAATCTACAACGTGCCCTTGCCCGGCTTCGGCGTCCGCGGCGCCGATATCGACCGCAATGGCGTTGTCTGGGTCTCTCTGGCCAGCGGCCACCTCGGCGAGTTCGACCGGCGGAAATGCAAAGGGCCGCTCAACGGTCCCGCTGCTACCGGCGATCATTGTCCGGAAGGCTGGACCTTCCACGACCTGCCAGGCCCGAGCTTCAGCAACCTGCCCGGCTTCAGTGTCGAATCGAGCTATTACACGTGGGTCGACCAGCACGACACCGCGGGTCTCGGTCCCAACGTACCCATCGCCACCGGCAACCTGAGTGACGGCCTGCATGCGCTGGTAGACGGCAGGATGGTGACGCTGCGGATTCCGTATCCGCTCGGCCTGTATGCAAAAGGCCTGGATGGCCGCATCGACGATGCAGCGGCAGGCTGGAAAGGCAGGGGACTCTGGACCACCAGCGGTGACCGTACCCCGTTTCATCAGGAGACAGGCAAGGGATCGAAGCCCCTGGTCGTCCATTTCCAGGTCAGGCCCGATCCCCTGTCTCACTGATCTCACTGAGGCGCGATGGCGGTGCGGCTCGTCACGCGGCGAGCCGTACCCTGCACTCCTCCATGCGCCGGCCGACGAACTGCCAGTTGACCAGCTTCTCGAGGAACGCCGCCAGGAACCCGCCGCGCTCGTTCTGGTAGTCGAGATAGTAGGCGTGCTCCCAGATGTCGCAGACGACCAGCGGGTCACACGTGGCAAACGCAGGTAACTGGGCGTTGCCCGTCGTGATGATCTGCAGGCCATCGTCCTTCGCTACCAGCCACACCCAGCCGCTGCCGAACTGCTTCGTTCCGGCTTCCACAAACTGCTGCTTGAATGCATCCGCCGTACCGAACGCGAGCTCGATGCGTTTGCGCACCGGCTCTGGTGGCGTTCCACCCCCGTTCGGCGCCAGGCAATCCCAGAAGAACTCGTGATTCCATGCCTGTGCGGCATTGTTGAACACGGCCTGCCGCGGGAGATCGGGCTTCCCGTTCGTGTGCTGCACGATATCGAGCAACGTTGCGTTCTCGAACTCCGTGCCCTTGATCAACTTGTTCGTCGTCGCGATGTAGCCGGCATAGTGCTTGCCATAGTGAAGCTCCATCGTGCGACGGGAAATGGTGGGCTCGAGGGCGTCGAGTCCGTAATCCAGGTGCTTGAGTGCAATGGTCATGTTCCTCTCCTTGGCGGCAGCGTGGGGTACATCTTCCGCGCCTGGAACGGGATGCAGCACCAGACATGCCCAGCGTGGCCTGTAGGAAGGGGACTACGACCTATAAACGGGGTGATGCAAAAGGCTATCCGTGCCTTTTGCATCTGGAGCCAGCGAAAAGCGTGGTTTTCACTGGCTCCCGAAATCAATGAGTTGGAACTCATCGATAGCCTAAGTCGTCCCTGACTCGGTCTATCAGGGCGATGCAATGGGTTTTGCAGCACGCTGCTGACCCGAGATCAGCTTGAGGAACGCAGCCTCGTCCAGGATCGTCACGCCCAGTTCCGCCGCCTTCTGCGCCTTCGAACCCGGCTCTGTACCCACGATCACCGACGACGTCTTCTTCGAAACGCTGCCCGACACCTTCCCTCCGAGTGCAATGAGTCGGGCACGTGCTTCATCCCGCGACATGGAGACCAGGGTGCCGGTAATGACGAACGTCTGGCCGGTCAATGGCCCGCCAGCCGCGGGGCGCCCGGGCTCCTGCTCGGGCCACCTGACACCCTGCTTCCTCAAATCGTCTACGACCGCACGGTTGCGCGGTTCCGCAAAGAAACGGTGGACGTGGGCTGCAACCACAGGTCCGACATCGGGCACCTGCTCGATCTCGTCTGTGGTCGCCGTCTCGAGCACGTCGAGCTGTCCGAAATACAGCGCAAGGGCCCCTGCCGTTGCTTCGCCGACATCCCGGATGCCGAGGCCAAACAGGAACCGGGCCAATGTCGTGTCTTTACTGCGTGTGAGCGCGTCAAGGAGGTTCTGCGCCGATTTCCCGGCCATGCGGTCCAGGCCGGACAACTGCTCGAGGGTCAGTCCATACAGGTCCGCAGGGCTGTGGACCAGATCACCGTCC
>JANNNQ010000247.1:0-2896 GCA_031398625.1 Pseudomonadota bacterium | reverse complement strand
CAAGCGTCTCTGGCAGCAACGTCGCCTGCTGTCGGTGCTCGCCCTCAAGGTGTCGCATCGTCCGTCTCCCTGCCTCTTCTCCCCGGGGCTATCCTCTCATCTCAGCAAACGTTTTCACACGGCCTCCGCGGAAACGTCGGCGTCGGTCTGATCCTCTGATTCGGCGTTGTCCTGACTCTCCATCGCCGCATGCAATGCTTTGAGGACCAGTGCTCCTGTTTCAGCGGGCAGGCGGGCTTTCAGGATCAGTGAGCCATCGTCGTCGTAGGAGTAGGAAAGAAAGCGATTCACCTGTTGTTGCGCTTCCCGGGTCAGCTCCTCAGCTTCCTTGGCCCGACGGAAAGCGCGGACTGTTTTCTCCACATGATCCGCGGTGCCGTGACGGGCGATCATCAAGAGCATTTCTTCGGTCGCCGCATCCGCCACCCGAGTTAGCGCCCGAACCTTTGCATAGCTCAGCTCACCCCGGGCCATCGAGGTGGATATCTTGGGCAACTTGGCAAGGGCATGAGCGACTCGAACCTTTTCCCTGGCCGCGCCGATATCGATTCCGCACTTCCAGTTCAACCAATGGGCACAGGACTGCGTGCCGCCGCCATTCCAGGCATTGCGGGTATCGAACTCGGCGAGTAACACCAGCCAGCGATGCGTGGCGGCATTCAGATGGCCAGTGAGGGTGAGCAGTTCGTTCTCCAGCTCCAGCGAGCTGAGGCGCGAGGCAGCGGAAGAATTGTCGTCCGGAGAAGCAGAGACGGAACCATCCATAGGTCACCTCTGATCTGACTGGAGCCGGAAACCTGAAATCGGTAGCCGAAAGCATCATGAAAATGATGCTGTCCACGCATCCAGTATGCTACTGGTCATGGCACGAAACAACTGAGATTTACGGTGTTTCCTGCGATCGGGCAGAACCAATCGTTATCATGGGGGAAGGCCGACTACGTCGGCAAATGGACGCACAGCGGCAAACAGATTGGATGGATGATTTCTAACTTTGTCGCGAGACCGTTTGCCGACGAAGTCGGCCATTCGCCGTGAGGTCATTCGCCGGCAAAGCCGGCCTGATCCAACCATGCCATATCGACGAAGCCACCCCATCAGCTACCCTACCCGCCTCTCAACTACCTCACCGCTTCGCCATGCCTTCCTTCGACATCGTTTCCGAACTGGACCTGCACGAGGTCGCGAACGCCACCGACCAGGCTGTGCGTGAGCTGGAAACCCGGTTCGATTTCCGGGGTACGGGGGCGCGGTTCGACCTGGCCAAGGACGTCATCACGATGACCGCGCAGGCGGATTTCCAGCTGAAGCAGATGCTCGACATCCTGAAGCTCAGGCTCGGGAAGCGGGGCATCGACGTCGCCTGCCTGAAGGTGGACGATCCCGTGATCAACCTGGCAACTGCCAAGCAGGTGGTGACCTTGCGCCAGGGAGTCGAGACGGAACTGGGCAAGAAAGTGCAGCGACTGATCAAGGACTCGAAGCTCAAGGTGCAGGCAGCGCTCCAGGACAAGCAGGTGCGCGTAACCGCCAAGAGCCGCGACGACCTGCAAGCCGTGATGGCGCTGGTCCGCAACGGCAAGCTCGACATGCCGTTGCAGTTCACCAATTTCCGCGACTGAATCCCTCTCCACCTACCGGCATAGGCAGGTTGCGGCACATCCGCGATGGCTTACGCCGGGAGTGAGTTTCAAAACCGTGTGTGACAGGAGTCGAACCCGGAGGCTACAGGGATGTACTTGCGCCGTTTTTGAAATTCATTTCCGGCGGAAGTCATCGCTCTCCCCCGCCTTGACCATAAAACTGCCAATCCTTGTCGACGATGAGCCGCGCGCCGCGACCAAACGTGAAATAGGACCAGCCCCACTCGACCAGCACGGAGGCACGATTGCGAAATCCGGTGAGCGAGTAGATGTGCAGCAGGAGCCACGCCCACCATGCGAGGCGACCTGCGAACCGCACTCCGAACACTTCCGCCACTGCGCGACTGCGACCGATCGTCGCCATCTGCCCCTTGTCCTCGTATCGGAACGGTTCCCTCTGCGACAGCGGAACCTGGTTGCGAATGAGGTCGGCGATGTAATTGCCCTGCTGGACGGCAACCTGTGCGACACCCGGCAGCAACCGGCCATCCGCGCCCGGCGTCGCCGCGATATCGCCAGCCGCGAATACTTCACCGTGCCCGGGGATGCTCAGGTCGGGGAGAACCTGAACCCGCCCGCCCCGAGCGCGCTCGACGCCCTGCGGGCCACCGATATCGGCGGCACGCACGCCGGCCGCCCAGAGTACGGTGGCGGCAAAGAGTTTCTCTTCGCCGACTTGCACTCCGGCTGCCGTCACGTTGGTTACTTTCGCACCCGTCCACACCTGCACGCCCAGCGACTCGAGGTCGCGTGCAGCACGGGCAGCCATCTTGTCGGTGAATGACGGCAGGATTCTCGCGCCTGCTTCGATCAGTATCACGCGCGTAAGTCGCGGATCGATGCTGCGGAAATCACGGGCCAGCGTGTAACGACTCATTTCGCCGATGGCTCCAGCAAGCTCCACACCTGTCGGCCCCCCGCCCACGATGACGAAGGTGAGCTGCTGCCGGCGCCGGTCCGGATCCGTTTCGCGTTCTGCAGCTTCGAAGGCTTCCAGCACACGACGGCGAATCTCGGTGGCTTGCGGCAGGGTCTTGAGACCGGGTGCCGCCGCTTCCCACTCATCGTGGCCGAAGTACATGTGCTGCGAACCGCAGGCAATGACCAGGAAGTCATACTCGAAGTTGCCGCAATCGGTGTTCACCTTGCGGGCATCGGCGTCCACTCGCTGTGCCGTTGCCTTCAGCACTTTCACGTTGCGGTATCCGGCCAGGATGCTGCGGATCGGCACGGCGATGTCGGCGGGACTCAAG
>JANNNQ010000398.1:0-1790 GCA_031398625.1 Pseudomonadota bacterium | reverse complement strand
CACCTTCGTCGAGCATTACAACCAACACCCCAAGCCCTTCAAGTGGACCGCCACCTCTGAGTCCATCCTCGCCAAAATCGAAAGACTCTGTAAAGTTATCAACGGGACATCACACTAGCTACCCCGGTTTCCCGGCACTGTGCGCCCCGGGCCCAGCATCAATGTCTCCGCATCACCCCTTCGCAAACTGTGCATGGCCGGTAACCGCCGCATGCCAGTGGGAATCGGCGTCCTCAGCGCCCATGGGCCTCCGGGCGTCACTGCGTGCCCACTTGCCGAGCCATTCCGCGCCAAGCAGCTCGTGGCCGTGGGATGAACCTGCGGCCAGCGGCGACAGGGCAATGGTGGTCTCGAGTTTCGGCCCGGTAGCGCGGCCCCGGGCGACGAAGAATCCGGCAGCCAGTAAAGCGGCACGCACTCGCGTCGAGTAGGTGTACGTAAAGAGCTCCGTGGCCGTGTGCTCGCAGACCCTGGCGAGCTCGCGGAAGGCTTGCAGCGTCCACAGCGCGCTGTCCGTCTTGTACGAGAACGGATCGAAGAAGACGAGGTCAGGCGCGGGCGCGTCATGCTTTCTCTGCATGAAGTCTCCGGGCAACAACAGCCACTCGATGCTGCCTGAAGAATCCAGCCAGCGGTTTGCTGCCAGCAACGCGTTCGGCGAGAAATGTCGCAGATGCGTGAACCAGCGCGGGTGACGCAATGCCAGCTTCAATGCATCGAGATCGTTCTCGAAACTCACGAGCTGCAGACGTCGCTGCCGTTGCCCGGCAGGTATCGACTCCACGGCATGGATTGCCGCCATGGCGTTGGCCGCGGCACCGAGGCCCACATCCCAGACCACCAACGGTTCATCACCAGGACCCATGATCCGCTCGACCAGTCGCGACTGTTCCACGTACAGCGAGCGCGCCTCCTCGGCAGGATCATTGACGGAATGCATGACCTCACCGGATACCGTGTCGCGAATGCGACCGACGCCCTCGCGCACCACGATCTCGTAGCGCCCGAGCTTGAGCTTCGCCTGGGCACGTTCCGCCCTGGTGCGGCGGTTCGTTCTCGGTCCATAACTGTCGCGGGCATCAAGGATGTCACGCTGCCCGTTGTAGAACGAAGCCCAAGTTCCGGCGAGGATCTGCTCGCGCATCGTGCGCATCAGCTGCAGGTAGAAACTGAGGTTGTGCAGCCCGACCAGCTGCGTTGCCAGTGAATCGTGGGTCGCCCGCAGGTGACGCAGATAGGCCATGGAGTGCGTACGGCAGGTGTGGCAGCTGCAGGCAGGGTCCAGCGGCGCGTCCCTGCCCTGATAGGCAGCCCGGCGCAGATCGCGGCGACCGAGACTCGTGAACGCTACGCCCTGGGTTGCCAGCGCGGTGGGCAGGATACAGTCGAACATGTCTACGCCGCGATGCACTGCCTCGAGCAGATCCCGCGTGGTCCCTACGCCCATCAGGTAGCGTGGCCGGTCGACGGGGAGCAGATCCGTCACGGTGGCGGTGCAGTCCTCCCTTTGCGCCACGGTTTCACCGACGGCCAGACCCCCGATGGCGAAACCGTCGAACGGCATCTGGGTGATGGCTTTGGCGCTTTCGACGCGCAGATCGGCATAGCACGCGCCCTGCACGATGCCGAACAGCGCCTGCGGGGAGTCACCGCGGGCGGTGAGGCTGCGCTGCGCCCATCTGTGCGTCAGCTCCATCGCACGGCGTGCGGTCACGTGATCGACCGTGGAGGGCACGCACTGGTCGAGCACCATCATGATGTCCGAGCCGATGGACCCCTGCATGGCGATG
>JANNNQ010000231.1:0-4020 GCA_031398625.1 Pseudomonadota bacterium | reverse complement strand
GATGACCGCCATTGGGGCGGAAGCAGCCAATCCGTTGCCGCCATCAATAGCGAAAAGGAGCTTTCCTACACTATATGTTCTCTCTATGTTCATTTCAGCGAGTCGTTCGCCCAGCTCTTTCAAATGGTTGGACCCGTCCAGAATATCCGCGTCACCGGACAGGCGCGATGGGCTAAACTTTCATAACTTTTGGCCGCGCACGACAGTCGTTTCAGGCGTGACCTTTGTGTGACCTTTGGCGAAGGCCGCACCGATACCCTCACCCCGATTTAAGCTTCATGCCCAGTGTCGCTATTGCAAACGGCATGACGATCAAGTTGGAGATCATGACTGGTCCGCTGCCTATCGCGACTCCATAGGCTGACCAGAGAACAGTTCCTCCGGCCCCAAGCGCCACCGCAGCCAAGGACAGATCGCGCGTTTGGCGCGTTCTCAGGGCCGGCCTGCGGAAGCGGGACGGGGGCGGTGTCGGTTCGGCAGCCACCAGGGACGTGAGCAGCAGCGGATCGAGGTTGTCGTCAGCAGGGCGCAGCGCCTGCAGGCGCTCGGTGCGATCCCACACCAGGTTTTCCCACTGGTAAACGACTTCGTGATGCAGGCTGGCTTTGCGCCAGGTTTCGAATTCTTCCCTTTCAGCCGCAGAACAGTTTCCGGATGACAGCCGCACTACCCAGCGGGCCGCCTCAAGCCTTGCGAGCTCCCGATTGGTTCTGCCAGCGTGATCCATAAGTCCTGAAGTCCGGTCGCATCACTTCTTCACGGGCCAGGCCGTCTGCACAGAAGCGCAGGGCCTTCAGCAGGTGCTTCTCGACGGTCGACAGGGACAGCCCCAGTTCCGCCGCGATATCCGGCGGCGACATTCCGTAAATCTTCCGCAGCGTGAATACCCGTTGGCACTGGGGCGGCAGCGCTGCAACCAGCTGGGCCAGCAGCCGGAGCTCTTCCCTGCCTATCCAAGTGGCCTCCGGGTTGGCTGTCTCATCTATAACGTTCAATGTGCCCATATCCGCCACGAAATGGATGGGCACGATTTTGCGTCGCCGGAACATATCCAGCATCAGGTTGCGGGCCACGGTCTTCAGGAATGCGGAGGGCGAAGCAACACGTCCCCAGTCGGCGAAGGACATGACCTTGACCAGGGTTTCGTGGACGATGTCTTCCACTTCGGCATCGTTCAGCAGGATCCGGCGAACGTAGCTGTGGAGCGTCGCCCGCAGCGGCAGGACCTCCTGCCGGAACCAGGCACGCCGCTCGGCGTCCTCGGCAGCCGATAGGGGCCCTTCCCTCCTGGCGGCGCGAGTACCCCGATCGTCCACAGGCGATTCGCTGTCGGCTCTCACTGCTGTCCCCCCTGTGCCAACGCTCTCGAAGCCTGCCGCTGTAGTTTTTTAGTCGCGTCGGTCGGGCAGACCTCGCGGGTTACTCATGCTCTGAGGCTTTGGTACCCGCGTGTTCGAATCTAACCCAATTTCCGCCGGAGCGGTGGTAGGAATCGGACATCAGGCGGGAAGAATGATGATGCGGCGCGACAGGCGCGGGAGCATTGCCGCATCAGTTCCGATCTCACGCGACATCCTCGAGCAGCCAGCCCTGGTAGTAGGCGATGAGGCCGACACCGGGGAACTCCGCACGCACATCGAAGCGGTAGCGCCCATCCGCGATGGACTCTTTTGCAGTACAGCCCGCGAACCACTTTGCGGGCAGCGGCAGGAACAAGACCCGCGCGCGCTTCACCACCCACTCGATGCCGGTGTCGTCCACGCGCAGGTCGAAGGTCAGCGTCATCAGGCCGAGCCGCTCTTCAAGAAAACGGTCGCGCGCCTCGAGGGTGGATCGCATCACGTGGGTGCCGAAGCGGCGGGTCCAGGTCTCGCGCTGCGCGTCCCGTTCGATGAGCACGGAAACCGATGTCTCCCCCTGCACCGTCGGCAGGCTGGCAGCCCGGGCAACGGCAGCCGCCACCCACCCTTCGCCGCTGAGCACCCGGCACAGGCCGGTGTAGCGCTTGCGTGACCGCCGGTCATGGATGTCTTGCAATGGCTTTTGCAGCTGGTCAAACACTGGCCCGAGCAGCTGCTGGTAGAGGCTGGGGTAGTCGGGTGGGGAGGTCATGGGAGTGGAGGTGGAAATCCAGCGGTTTTCATGCGGACCTGGAAGCGGACTTAAAGAGGGACTAAAAGGAGGTCTTATTTATCATAAATATATGATATATATTAAATTATGGATATAAAAAATGCGGACATAAAAGCGGACATTCCAGCGGCCGTGGACCGCGGGGAAAGCATATCGCTGGCGGAACCGCTGCTGCTCGGGGAAACCTCTCGCCACCGCACCGGGTTGACAGATCTTGCCATCGAACTCGCCGCGCGTTCCGCCGGTTTCGGGCGCAGCCTGCCCGAGGGGGTGCGGACGGCCTTAGCCGACCTCGTGCGCTCGATGAATTGCTACTACAGCAATCTGATCGAGGGACACGATACACACCCGATCGATATCGAGCGTGCGCTGAAGAACGACTACAGCAAGGATCCCCACAAGCGTGATCTTCAGCTGGAAGCGAAAGCCCATATCGCCGTACAGCAATGGATCGATGGTGGCGGTCTTGCGGGCCGAACAGTCACCATGGACAGCATTCGGGAAATCCACAGCCGTTTCTACGCACTGCTTCCAGAAGAATTGCTGTGGACTGAAAACCCCGACACCGGCGAGCGGCTGAAAGTCACGCCAGGCGAATTGAGAACGCGCGACGTAAAGGTCGGGCGGCATGTCTCGATCAGCCCGGGCGCAGTGACGCGGTTTCTCGCTCAGTTCGAGCGCGCCTACAGCCAGCTTGGTAAAGCGGATTCGATCCTGTCTGCGGCAGCGGCCCATCACCGCCTGCTATGGATTCATCCTTTTCTTGATGGCAATGGTCGCGTCGCACGACTGATGTCGCATGCGAGCTTGCTCGAAACGCTGGACACCGGGGGCATCTGGTCGGCGGCGCGTGGCCTCGCCCGCAGCGTGGAGCTATACAAAGCCCACCTCGCCAGTTGCGATCTCCCGCGCCGGAACGATCTCGATGGCCGGGGCCACTTAAGTGAGGAATCCCTCGCATCCTTTACCCGCTTCTTTCTGGAAATCTGCCTTGACCAGGTGAGCTTCATGGAAAGTCTCGTGCAGCCCGACCGGCTACGTGCGCGCATCCTGCTATGGACGGAGGAAGAGATCAGGCTTGGCACCCTGCCCCCGAAATCCGGGACCATTCTTCAAGCGCTCCTCTACCGAGGCGAACTGCCGCGTGGCGATGCTGCTGAAATTGTCGGCACCGGCGAACGCCACGCACGGCGGACCGTCTCTGCGTTGATCGACAAGGGCGTCCTCACGGTCGCAAGTCCGCGCGCGCCGCTGCACCTCGCGTTCCCGGCGACCCTTGCATCACGATGGATGCCGGGCCTGTTTCCGGACAGGGCAGGCTGACGAGGCGCTGAAGGCGTGCCCGCCTCGACCAGAGGTTCCCGTCTCCCCTCATTGCCGCCGATTTCTCGATCGCCGCCGCGCGAGGGGGGCCGAAATAGTCGATGACCTGCCAGGGTGGGATGACCAACGCGTATTTCGGACCCGGTCGCGCAAGGCTTGGCAAAATCGCGAACCTTCTTTGGATCGCGATTTTGAACCACGATCGAGCATGAGGCGGAAATGAGGGGAGACGGGGACGGGAGGGAGCGCGGAAGCGGAGCGCCCGAGAGGATTGCGCCTTTGCCGTCCATGGCCGGCGCCCCTGTGGGGCCATCGCTAATCGCCGCCAGTGGCTTGCGATGATCGATGTCCAACCGCGTTCCCTACGCGGTTGTCGAACCTCTGCCCAGCTCCGTTGCCTAGCTGGGCACAAGTTCGAATCTTGTCGGGGAAGTGCCGATGAAACAAAAAAGCCCCTCCAGCGGGAGGGGCTTTTTTGTTTCATATGGCGCGCCCGACAAGATTCGAACTTGTGACCCCTGCCTTCGGAGGGCAGTACTCTATCCAGCTGAGCTACGGGCGCGT
>JANNNQ010000227.1:0-1559 GCA_031398625.1 Pseudomonadota bacterium | reverse complement strand
CCGATGGCGATCTGCCCGCCAACGCGTTGCTGCAGATAGCGGGCGCCCGACAGGTGGTCGGCGTGGGCATGGGTTTCCAGAATCCAGTCCACTCGCAGGCCATGCTCGGCCAGGTAGCCCAGCACACGGTCTGCCGAGACCGTGCCGGTGTGGCCCGACTTGAAGTCGTAGTCCAGCACCGGGTCGATCACGGCCGCACGCAGCGTGGATGGGTCCCACACCACATAGGACACGGTCCATGTCTTGGGGTCGAAGAAGGCGTGGGTCGTGGCGCTTGCGGTCATGGCGTGCTCCAGTGAGGTTTTCATCTATCTATTGACTGATAATACATTGGGCAATATAATGAAGTCAACCCGACATTGCCGAAAAGCCCCATGAAGCGCGCTCAATCCGTCATCGACCCCGAGGTCTTGCGCCAAGGCGCGGGCCGGGCGGTCGCTGCGCTGAAGCTGCTGGCCAACGAAGACCGCATGCTGCTGCTGTGCCAACTGGCGCAGGGCGAGATGTGCGTGAGCGAACTTGAAGCCCAACTCGGCATCCACCAGCCGACGCTGTCGCAGCAACTGGGTGTCTTGCGCAGCGAAGGCGCGGTCGAGACGCGCCGCCAGGGCAAGAACATTTTCTACAGCGTGGCCGACCCGGCCCTGCTGGACATCCTCGCTGTTCTGTATCGCCTCTACTGCCCGAAGGAAAAATGATGTCTGTCGCATGGAATGCATTCACACCCTGGTCCGCGTTGGCCGGCGGGGTGCTCATCGGCGTCGCCGCCGCGATGTTCGTGTTGCTCAACGGCCGCGTCGCCGGCATCAGCGGCGTCATCGGCGGCCTGCTCAAACCCGTCAAGGGCGACGTCGCCTGGCGCGCGGCGTTCGTGCTCGGCCTGGTCGGCGCGCCGTGGGCCTATGCGTTGTTCGCAGCGGTGCCTGCACCGCAGATCGACGCCGGGTTCGGTGCCCTGATCGCAGCCGGCCTGCTCGTCGGCGTGGGCACCCGCTACGGCTCGGGCTGCACCAGCGGCCACGGCGTGTGCGGTCTGGCGCGCCTGTCGCCGCGGTCGTTCGTGGCCACGGCCGCGTTCATGGGCGCGGGCTTCGCGACCGTGTTCGTGACGCGCCATCTGTTCGGCATTTGAAGAAATCTGGAGATTCTTGTCATGACTGCATTTACCGCTGTGTTCACTTCCCTGCTCGCCGGCCTGGTGTTCGGGCTCGGCCTGATCGTCTCGGGCATGGCCAACCCGGCCAAGGTGCTGGGCTTTCTGGATTTGGCAGGCGCCTGGGACCCCTCACTGGCCCTTGTCATGGGCGGCGCCATCGCCGTCAGCGCGCCGGCGTATTTCGTCGCCAAGGGCCGCACGCACTCATTCATCGGCGCAGCCAGGCGCTAGCCCGCACCGCGCCGGCTTGAGCGCCGCTTGCTGCTGGGCAGCCTGCTGTTCGGCATCGGTTGGGGCATCGGCGGCTTTTGCCCCGGCCCGGGCCTGGTGGCCATCGGCATGGGCGAGGTCAAGGCGCTGGTGTTCGTTGCCGCAATGTTGGCCGGTATGGGCATTTTTGAAT
>JANNNQ010000206.1:0-15842 GCA_031398625.1 Pseudomonadota bacterium | reverse complement strand
TAGACATAGGGCGCAACAATCTCGGTTTCCGCTTGAACGGCCGCAGGCCACCCCGAAAGGACTAGAAGCACTGCAAGCAGAAACTTCGGAATGTCGCCATTGCTCCAGAAGCCGCATCTGGTCGAGATCATATCGCCCTCCCTAGCTTTTTTATCTAACCTTGATACTGTGAAATATCGATCAAGATCTGCATCTGTAGCGCTTTCCCTAACATTCGCGGTGACGAACAGTGTTCATCTAAAACCAAATTGTTCAGCACTCGCGCTACTCACAAGAAATGCGCTTTCCGTAGTCGTAATAATTCTATCTACCTACGAAGCCAAATTAACAGAACATTATTTTCTTTACTCCCTGAGGGAATTGGGGCGATTTTGTCGCTTAAGCGAAAGCTTCATAGTAGGTAGAAGTACAGGCCTTACCGGGAAGCTGCGGTTGCCGCTCCAATCTTCTCCAGTCGATCCCGGCGAGTTCTAGAAGTAGCTGAGCTTCTCCTATGCCGTCAGTTCACCTTCGTGCCCAGATCCAGCCTTCCTTTCTTGCGCTATGGTGATTTTCTGGCGGCATAGCAGAGCCAAACAGAAAATCTGCGCCAGCAACGAGGCACACCACGGCATCGAGCGCATCGGCATTCTGCATCATCAAAGTGGTGTCAGCCGGCAGATCAATTCTTTGGGCCAATGAGTCGATCAATCTCATTCTGGCTTGACCATCTTCCGGCTTCTTGTAGCCGTTCGGCATCAAGCCGTGGCTCTTCAGCGTTGCCGCGGGATAGACCTCTATTACTCCGATTTCTGGGAGCCTTTCCGGGTCCGACAGCAAAGGTATATCTCTACCAATCTACCCAGACAGATCTTGGATCAATGTTAATGCAGCATGGGCGGTACGGCCAATGCGGTCGGCACCTACGTCAAGCGGACGCTGGCCGAGGGTCTGATGAATAAACCTGTCCGTTCCTCTTCGAAAGAACTGATCCTTCGGAACTCGAATTGGCTTACCTGCTTCGTGGGTAGGCAATCGCGCCCTCATCCCATCCGGCCATCCTAACTTGCACACCTTAGCCCCGAAATTGCAGTTGAAGGCCTTGTAAGGAAGGCCGATCAGTCAAAAGTTGGCTTCGAAAATGCGTTTCTTAGGTACGGGTCCGAGCTAGGAAACATCGGTGCTGAGTTCAATGTCCAACTTCTTGCCCGCCAGATAGAAGAAGAATGCGTTTGGCCAACTAGCAATCGAGGTCAGCGCCTTTGGGGTGGCGTCAACGCGAACGAACTAGGCTTCTGCACTACTCTCATTTCACGTATTTCCTCTGACGTAGCTTCGACGCATCTTGCTTGTGTATTCCAACCCCATCGACTGGACGAGTCTCTCACAACATCAATCGATAGATTTTTGCAAGATGCTACCAAGCGGGTACTGCGAGTTAGCATGGAGTTTCTGCCGTTCGAGCACAGCACACGAGAGCTTGTTGCAAACGCGGCCGGACGCTACTTGCTGCGGCTAGCGAGACAGGGAAAATTCAGTCGCAATCCTCTTGTTGTACTACTTGATGAAGCTCATCAGTTCTTGGATAAGAACATTGGGGATGAATTTTCAAAAACCCCTTTGGACGCTTTTGGTTTGATTGCCAAGGAAGGTCGAAAATATTGCTTAACTTGCGTTCTTGCAACACAACGTCCTCGCGATATCCCTGACGACGTATTAAGTCAGATGGGTATGTTCATCGTGCATAGACTAATTAACGAACGTGATAGAAACGTTGTAGAGAAAGCATGTGGCAACTTAGACGCGTCCGCAGCGGCTTTTCTACCAACATTGGGACAAGGTGAAGCCATCGTTGTAGGTATTGACTCACCAATGCCCTTGCCGGTGCTAATTCGGCGGCCTGCAATCGCCCCCCAATCTAGAGGAGCTGACTATGAGGGGCTTTGGGGTGCCCACCCTTCATAGCGCCCAAAATGGCCCGTGAAGCTTGGGAGGCGGTAACTTGGGGCAATACCGCCCGGGCCGAGAGGCTCATCTTATCGATGACAATGAAGCGGCGGACTTGCTCCCCGTTCTATTGCAAGCTCAACGCGACCGCAATGGTTAACTACTTCTACCCTTGGAAACAAAATGGAAACAGGCACCCCACTACGGGCGTCCTAGATTTCGTAAGTCATTGATTTAAATGGTGGCCGGGGTCGGAATCGAACCAACGACACGCGGATTTTCAATCCGCTGCTCTACCAACTGAGCTACCCGGCCAACTGAGGGCTATAGGCTGTGCGTCGCAGGCTGCAAGCAATCGCCTGCGACCGCAACCGAAAGGACGCGCATTGTCTTGGGGCGGCTCCCCTGCTGTCAAGGAAACGATGGGGGTCAGGCCCCGGCCAGGCCGCTTTCGGGCGACCCTGCCTCCACGCCGGAAGGAGGCGGTCCTGCTTCAATCAAATCAAGGGAATGCGTGATCTTTGCGGTGGCGCCGAGCATCGCGGTGGCGGAGCAGTACTTCTCGGCGGACAGCTTGATGGCCCGTTCGGCCTTCGCCCGGTCGAGCGCCCGGCCAGTGACCACGTAGCGCATATGAACATGAGTGAACACCTTCGGGTCCGTGGTCGCCCGCTCGCTATCCAGCTCGACCACGCAATCGGTCACCTGCTCGCGGCTCTTCCGCAGGATCAGGAGGACATCGATCGCCGCGCAGCTGCCGAGGCCCATCAAGAGCATCTCCATCGGCCGGAAGCCCAAACTCCGGCCCCCGATGCCCGGAGCACCGTCCACGACGACCGCGTGACCCGATCCGGCCTCCGCCACGAACATGACGTCCTGGACCAGCTTGACCCTCGCTTTCATTCCCATCGCGCTGCCCGTTTTCCACCTCGGGCTGGCATGGTGACGTGGATCCAGAAAAAACGCACCACCGCGTGAGCGAAGGTGCGTCTCCCGTACGGAGGTCCCGTCCGTGGGACCTCCATGCCGATTGCCGATCAGTTGGCGGGCTTGATCTCAAGGTCGTTGCGGACATCGGCCACACCCGGCACTGCGCGGGCTTCCTTCACTGCCTCATTGGCTTCCATCCGGGAATCGACGAAGCCGTGGAGCTGCACAACACCCTCGCGCGTCTCTACATTGATCTGCCGCGCCTTGGTGACCGTATTGGCCGTCAGGGCTGCCTTTACGCGCGCCGTTACCGTCGCATCGTCGATCACGGTGCCCGCCGAGCGGCTGGGGGTACCCACCGTGAGGTTGTTGCGAACCTCGCTCACGCCGTCGACGTTCTGGGCCAGCGTACCAGCCCGTGTCTTGGCCGCCTGTGAATCCACCGCACCGCCCAGCTGGACGACACCGCGACTGACCGACACATCGATCTGACGTGCCTTGGTGGTTTCATCTTCGATGAGGGCCGTCTTCACCTTGGCGCCGATGACGCCATCGTCAACGACTTCACCGGCAGACCGCTGCGTGGAAGTTGCCGCGCAGGCGCTGGTGACGATCGTCGCCAGTACAACTGCAAGTGTCGAATATTTCCTGATGCTCATGTCTGATCTCCCTTTGGGGGTGTGTTGAGGGGGTGGGTTACTGGGGGCGGGTCGCGGCCAGCGCCGAATCCGCATTGGCCTTGGCCATCTCGAGCGCAGCATCCGCAGTGTCCTTGCAGGCCGCCTGCATATCGCCGCTCAGGCCTTCGCATTTCTCGATGGCGACTTTGTGCTCGCCCTCGGCCCTGGTGATAGCGACTTCATGCGTCGCATCGGCTGCCGTCTCGTTGAGCGAAGCTGCTTCGCCACTTACGTCCTGGGCCGCGTCCTCGCGCGCGTCTGCCACATTCTCCGTCGCATCCTGCCGTGCCGCCGCCACATCCGCGCTGACTTCCTCCGGGGATTCGGCCCGGTTGCAGCCTGCAAGCGCAGTCAGCGCGACAACCATGCCAATGGTCAAAACACTGCTGAATCTTCCCGATCCTGTCGTTGTCATGTCGTGCACTCCATATGGACCTTCGATGCGAAGGCGTTCTGGGGGAGGGAAATTGCAAGCGATATGCCAGCGCAGGCGAAAGCCTCCTGGCAGCGGGTGTCTTGCAAAAACCGGCGGGGAAACAGGCAAGTGCAGACAATGCGTTAGGCAGAATTGTCGGACGGACACCGACAGTGGCTGCCTTCGATTCCGAAGCCAGCTTAAGACTCGGCCTCTGCCCCGGTCCCGCGGAACAAGTTACAAAGTTACCCAGAAAGTCGTTGACGAGATGCAGCCTTTACACCGGCCACCTGGCCACGACCACGACATGACCACACACAACATGACCACACAGAGCGCCGCGGAAAGCCGCAGCGGTTTACCTGGAGGGAAGATGAACCTGACCAATGGAAACCCGGTTGTCCGCGGGCACGAAGGCCTGGCGAACGCTGCCAAGATCGTTGCCAGCAAGCTGCAAGGATCACGCAAGACCGAAGGCATGGGTGCCCTGCTCGGCCGTTCGCAGGCAATGCAGGACATCTTCCGCCTGATTGAAAGGGTGGGCCCGACCGCAGCCAGCGTGCTGATCGTGGGCGAAAGCGGCTGCGGCAAGGAGCTGGTTGCCGAACTCATCCACGCGAACAGCGATCGCGCGGACGGACCTTTCCTCGCCATCAATTGCGGTGCGATTCCGGCCAATCTCATCGAAGCCGAGCTGTTCGGCCACGAGAAAGGCAGCTTCACCGGAGCCATCCAGGCGCACGCGGGTGTGTTCGAACGCGCCAGCGGCGGTACCCTGCTGCTCGATGAGGTGACGGAAATGCCCATCGAGATGCAGACGCGCCTGCTGCGCGTGCTGGAACTCAGGAAGTTTCGCCGCGTGGGCGGGACCCGCGAGCAGACCACGGATATCCGCGTGATCGCGGCGACCAACCGCTGTCCCATGGATGCGGTGCAGGAGGGTCGGCTGCGCGAAGACCTGCTCTATCGCCTGGCGGTATTTCCCATCAACGTGCCGCCGCTGCGCGAACGGGAAGACGACGTCCTGCTGCTGGCCGAGCGTTTTCTCGCCGACCTCAATCGCGAGGCACATGGCCGCAAGCGTTTTTCGGCAGCCTCGATTGCCACGCTAACGCAGCACACCTGGCCCGGGAACGTGCGCGAACTCAAGAATGCGGTCGAGCGTGCCTTCATCCTGTCGGACGATGTGCTTGAGCTGGCGCCCCTGGTAACGGGCGCCTCCTCGGTCGCCACCCAACCCGCGGGCAGCACGACGGCGCGCGACCAGGATCTCTTCATCCGCATCGGTTCACGGATCGCCGATGTCGAGCGCATGCTGATCGAAGCCACCTTGAGCCACTTCAATGGCAACAAACGCCGGACTGCTGCTGTACTGGGCTGCAGCCTCAAGACCCTGTACAACAAGCTGAATGCCTATTCGAGCGATCCGTCCATCGCGTAGACTGGCCGCCTGAACCTCCGGGGAGAAGTTTCGTGGCGAGAGTACTGATTGCAGACGATCACGCGGTGGTGCGCGCCGGCCTCAAGCAGTTCCTGGTGGACGACCCCGCCATCAGGAACGTGGGCGAGGCCGCAACGGGTCGCGAAACGCTCGATCAGCTGCGCGCGGCCAGGTGGGATCTCGTGATCCTCGATATCAACATGCCGGATCGCAGCGGTCTCGACGTGCTGAGGCACATCCAGTCCAGCCATCCGGAAGTGAAGGTGCTCGTGATGAGTGCCTTTCCCGAGCGGCAGTATGCCGTCAATGTGCTGAAGGCCGGCGCCAGCGGCTACCTGCCCAAGGACAGCCCGCCGGAGGACCTGATGAAGGCAGTCCGGACCGTCCTCGCGGGTCGCCGCTACGTGAGTGCCACGCTGGCGGAGATCCTGGTCTCGGATCTCGACAACGATGCCGACAAGCCGCTGCATGCACGCCTGTCGGAGCGGGAGTTCCAGATCTTCTGCAAGCTCGCATCCGGCCACGCGGTGTCGGCAATCGCTGCCGAGCTGTGCCTCAGCGTCAAGACCGTGAGCACGTATCGCACGCGCATCCTGGAGAAGATGAGCTTCAAGGCGAATGCCGACCTCACCTCGTACGCCCTGCGGAACGGCCTCATTCAATAGTCAAATGTCGAAAGGGCCGACAGACTGTAGGAAAAGTCCTACAGACGTCTCCGTGAACTGCATCCAGACTGCGACACCGCGTCGAAGTAAAGTTCCTCCATGGAATCCGCGGCGAGAACAATGACCCATGAGACGACTCTCAAGGTACTGCTGGTAGAGGACTCGCGCGTTCTTGCCGACAGGCTCATCGAGCTCGTGGACCAGACACCCGCCGTCGAGCTCATCGGTCATGTCGACAACGAACGTGATGCGATTGCACTGCTGCGCCGCAAGCCGGTCGATGTCATCGTCCTGGATCTGCAGCTCAAGCAGGGCACCGGCTTCGGCGTACTCAAATCACTTGCTGCAACCGCGCACAAGGCCCGGGTGCTGGTGCTGACCAACTACGACCTGCCCGAGTATCGCCGCGAAGCCACCTTGCTCGGCGCCGATTACTTCCTCGACAAGTCGCGCGAGTACCATCGGGTCCCCGAGATCCTCGAGGAACTCTCGGCGACCAGGACCTAGCCCCCACCTGCCCAGGCGACAATCCGGTTTCGGGCGTCGGTATCAGGATGCACGGCCTGCAAGCTTCCGGTCTTCCTGCCTCAGGTTGCGCCAGTAGAGCAGCTGGCCCGTGAGCGCGGTCAACAGCAGGATCCCGTTCGACACCGTGAAGATCAGGTTGCCCAGCAGCCAGCTGTACACCAGGAATCCCGCTGATGCAGCCATCTGGCCGATGAACAGCCAATGCGACACGCCTTCGGTCGAGCCCTCCCGCCACTGTTTCCAGACCTGACGAGACACCGTGAGGATCAACACGACGGATGCCGCCCAACCGATGAGATCAACAGTGGGCATGGTGTGCGGCTGCCGCTTGGCTCAGGTGCAGCCGCGCAGCAGAAAGAGCCCCAGCAGGACCGGCACAGGAACGCCAACGAGCCACAGCAGGAGCCAGCCGATCTTGCCGCGCTGCCGCCACGGGGCCACGTAGTGGGCGAAACGGGGTTCTGTTCCCCTGCTTGTGACGCTTGCATCGCTTGCGTCGTGCGCAACACCGGCACGGTTGGTCTGCATGGAAATCTCCTGATTTTCTCGCCCGTATTTGCGCATGCGAGACCTAGAGTCCGTATAGGCGCAGCCCGCGCAAACGGGTCGGACTCGACTTACGTCTCGAGCCGATGGGGTGTCGAGGCCATGAAGTCTTGAGCAAAGCTGTCAGACGGGTCTGACGCCGGGAGGAGTGCCCGACCGGCAGTGTGCAAAAGCCCGGTGCCGCATATTTACATCGCGGATCAGATCCGCTGGTTCCTGCACTGGCTCAGGAGCCATCACCCGAGGCCAACGACAGGGAGATTCACATGAAGATTGCTGCACTCTGGACTGCACTCGCCGGCTCACTTGTCCTGGGACTCGCCGCCTGTGACAACAAGGGTCCGGTCGAGCAGGTCGGGGAAGAAATCGACGAAGCGGTCGACTCCGTGCGCAACGGCGGCGAATCGACGGCGTCGAAGGTCGACGACGCGATCGATGAAGTACGGGAAGGCGTCGAAGACGCCGTCGACGACGTGAAGAGCAACTAACCGCGCAGGACGAGGCCGCGCTTTCATGGATTGCTTCAGTCGTGCAGGTGTCTGGTTGCCGCTGGTTGCGTGCGGCTGCCTCGCCTGCATGGGACCCGAGGTGCGTGACTCATCGCAGCGGACCCAGGCCCCGGCTGCTGCGGTGATCGCGCCCCAGGGTGCCCTGACGGAAAAGGCAGGGGATGCCGTGCTGGCTCGTGCTACGGACTCTACCGTCAACGACACGGAAGTGACTGGATTGCTGGACGCCATCCGGCAGGAAGCACGGGCCCCGTTCACCACGGGCAATGCAGTCCGCGCACTGATTGACGGCCCGCAGACCCTCGATGCGATCGGTACGGCCATCGAGGGTGCGCGCCACCACATCCATCTCGAGACCTACATCTTTGCCGACGACGAAGTGGGCCGGGAGATCGCTGCGCAGCTCGTAGCCAAGCGAGCGGAAGGTGTCGAAGTGCGCATCCTCTACGACGCCATCGGCAGCGTGTCGACGCCCGCATCGTTCTTCGACAACCTGCGCGCCAAAGGCATCGAGGTACTGGAGTTCCGGCCCATCAATCCGGAAAACACGCTGCTGCTCTGGAAGCTGAACAATCGCGACCATCGCAAGATCATCGTCGTCGATGGGCTCATCGGCTTCACC
This sequence comes from Pseudomonadota bacterium, assembly GCA_031398625.1. Taxonomy (GTDB): domain Bacteria; phylum Pseudomonadota; class Gammaproteobacteria; order Steroidobacterales; family Steroidobacteraceae; genus CAIUGU01. The sequence continues at coordinate 7,580 of JANNNQ010000206.1, read as the reverse complement.
GGGGGCATCAACGTCAGTGCAGCCTACTCCCAGTCATCGACGTCGAAACCGGGGCCCGAAGCCGGCATGGACGCGGGCTGGCGCGATACGCACGTACGGATCGAAGGTCCTGCCGTCCAGCAGCTGCAAGCGCTTTTTTTCTCCACCTGGATACAGGCGGGCGGCAAGCTGGATGACATGTCGACGCGCTACCATCCGGTGGCGGAGCGCAAGGGCAACGAGCCGGTGGCCATCGTCGCGAGCGACGGGGCCGACTCCTCGGAAGCCGCCATCTACGCCGTCTATCTCGCGAGCTTCCGCCATGCAAGCCACCGTATCTGGCTCACGCAAGCCTACTTCGCGCCCAATCCAGAGATCCGCACCGCCCTGACCGACGCCGTCAAGCGAGGTGTGGATGTCAGGATCGTCGTTCCCGGGTTCACGGATTCGGGACTTATATTCCACGCCGCGCGCTCCAGCTACGACGAGCTGCTGAGCGGCGGAGTGCGGCTGTTCGAACAGCGTGACGCCCTCGTCCACGCCAAGACGGCGGTGATCGATGGCATCGCATCAACCGTCGGGTCGGCCAACCTGGACATGCGCAGCTTCGTCCACAACAACGAGGCGAATGCTGTTATCGTCAGCCGCGATTTCGGCAGGGTGATGGAGCGGGCATTCGAGCGGGATCTCAAGGCTTCCGGCGAAATCACGCTCGCCACCTGGCGGCAACGAGGCATACTGCCGCGTCTCAAGGAAGCGGGCAGCCGCCTGTTTTCCCACTGGCTCTGATTACCCTTCTCGACTGGGTGCGGATTCCGCCCAGTGTCCCAGGAAACACCGTCCATGAAAGCCTTCCACTGCGACAGCTGCGGCCAGCGCGTCTTCTTCGAGAATGTCGTTTGCGTGCGGTGCGGACACGTCCTGGCTTTCCTGCCGGACCAGCTTGACGTCGGGGCGCTCGAACCTGCGAATGACGAACTGTGGCACTCGACGGAAGCAAAGCGCTCCTATCGCCTGTGTGTCAACTATGCCCGGGCGCAGGTGTGCAACTGGGCGGTGCCTGCCGACGATCCCGAGCCGCTCTGCCAGTCATGCCGCCTGACGCGGGTCATTCCCGACCTCTCGCTGCCGGCCAACCACGAAGCCTGGCGCAGGCTCGAAGCTGCCAAGCGGCGGCTGCTCTACAGCCTGCTGAACCTGGAGCTGCCGCTCAAGACGCGGCAGGAGGATCCGGATACGGGACTGGCCTTTGAATTCCTGGGCGATGCCGTCACGAACGAAAAGCCCGTGCTGACGGGTCATGATTCCGGCGTCATCACCATCAACGTGGCGGAAGCCGATGACGCGGAGCGCGAGAAGCGCCGCCTGCTGCTGCATGAACCTTACCGCACGCTGCTCGGTCATCTGCGGCATGAGTCGGGCCATTACTACTGGGACCTGATCCTGCAGAACAGTGAACGCATCGCGCAGTTCCGCGAGCTGTTCGGTGACGAGCAGGCGGATTACGGCGAGGCCTTGCAGCGGCACTATGACCAGGGCGTGCAGCCCGACTGGCAGGAGCGGTTCATCAGTGCGTATGCAAGCATGCATCCCTGGGAGGACTGGGCCGAGACCTGGGCCCATTACCTGCACATGGTCGACGCGCTCGAGACAGCGGCTGCCAATGGCATTTCGTTTGCGGTGGACAACTCGCACGCTGTCTCGCCCGCCGATGTGGCGGGCAGGAAGATCCTCGACACGCCATTCGACACGCTGCTCGATCACTGGCTGCCGCTCGCGTTTGCACTCAACGACCTGAGCCGCAGCCTCGGCCTCCCCGATGGCTACCCCTTCGTGCTGTCGCCGCCCGCCATCGCCAAGTTGCGCTTCACGCACGAGCTCGTGCAATCGATGTAACTTCTGGCTGCTCCTGCAAGCAGTACACGCAAAACTTCACTGCTCCCCCGGCAAGCGCGCGCTCCGTCACGGAAAACCGTCGTTTAGGGAACCTCTGAAATACTGCCATCTGAAACGGTCGACGCATTCTCAACCATGGTCTTTCAATCAGTTGCATCGCTGTTCGCCTGGCGCATGTGGGTAAATCAGAGCTTCCTTAGCCGCGGATTTCGGCGCCGTGACGCCTGCTGGAGGCTGGCATGCATCCTGCAACTTCGACCGCATCTTCGTTGAACGCAACGGAGAGCGTCATGAACCTGAACCAGAGGAACAAGCGATGAACAAGGACACCGTACAGGGCAAGGCCCGCGAAATGAAGGGCAAGCTGAAGCAGAAGTGGGGCCAGCTTACCGACGACGAGCTGACCGAGATCGAGGGCAATGCAGAAATCCTCGCTGGCAAGCTGCAGGTACGCTATGGCGTCACCCGCGAGGAAGCCGAGCGCCAGGTAAAGGAATTCCGCAAGGAAAACGACTGGCACTGAGCAGGTCGCACGCGGCAATGGGGGTTCGCGGGCAACCGCGAACCCTTTTTCGTTTCATGGCGGTTTCGTTTCAGGGAGGTGAGGATTCAGTCAAGCAGGCAAGGGCTCAACGCCGGCGTGCTCTGGCTGCGCTTCTGCAGCAAGGATGGCACTCAATGCCAGGTGCGCCGTCAGAATGGTGCCCCCATTCGCTCCGCGCCCGATCTCCCACTTACCTCCCAGTGCCGTCATGCGGTGACGCATCGACGCCAGGCCATGGGAACCGACCAGGCCGGTGACTCGCTCGGGCGGAATCCCCACGCCATCGTCCGTGATCCTGATGGTGAACATGTCTGCGGTTTCATCCACATCCATGAAGAGATCGACCGACCTGGCCCGCGCATGCTTCAGGATATTGGTCAGCGCTTCCTGCACCATGCGGAACACGGCGATGGAGGCAGACGCCGAGAATCGCGGCTCCGGATCGGGATAGGTCTCGGTGCACCTGATGCCCGCGCGACCGCAGGATTCCTGCAGTTGCCAGCGCAGGGCCGCAAACAACCCCATGTTGTCGAGCAGCGTGGGCCGCAGCTGCTCGACGACCCGCCGCTTGAGATTGACTCCCGCATCCAGTCCATCCTGGATGCGCTGCCAGCGCAGTTTCACAGTGGGATCTTCCGTCGGCAGGCGCCGCTGCAGCCACGACAGATCCATGCGGGCGGCGACCAGCAGGCTGCCGAGTTCGTCATGCAGCTCGCGGGCGAGCGCAGAGCGCTCCTGCTCGGACACGTTCTGCAGGTGGGTTGAAAGCGCTTCGAGCTCCTGGGTGCGGTCCCTGACTTCCACCTCCAGCGACTGGCGCTGGCCCTCAAGCGAGGCAGCAAGCTGGGACCGGCGCCGCAGGTCCCTTGATATCAGCGAGCCCGCGAGCACGACCAGCAGCACGTTGAGCAGCGCACCGAGCCCTAGCAACCATTTGCCCTGCACCAGGTCGGTCTCCACGCGGGACTGTACCTGGTTGAAGATCGTAAGCTCGGCGGCAGCCAGCTCGTCGACGACGCCGCGCAGCTGGTCCATCGTACGCTTGCCGACGTTGGACCGGATGAGCAGCGCGGCAGGCTCGAGCCCGGCGGCTCGCCGCTCCACTGCCTGCCCGAGGAGCCCCAGGATCGCGTTGCTCAGGCGCTCGAGATTCGCCAGGGAATTCTCCGGAATCGGAAATCCCCGATACGCCTCCCTCAGGTCGGCCAGTGCAAGCTCGATGCCGGGACGCGCCTGCTGGTAGGGATCGAGGTACTCCCGTTCTCCGGTCAGGATGTAGCCACGCACCGAGGTTTCGGCGTCCACCATGTAGCGCAGGAACTCTGCAAGGCGGCGGGCGCGGTTTTCGGCATCGCGGATCTGTTCCCCGGAATCGGCCAGCCGATCCTGTCCCGCCGCGGCAACCAGGAAGAGGGAAACGACGAAAATCACCGAGAAGAGAGTGGGCAACAACACGCCCGGTCGCTCGAAAAGCTCGCTGAAGGCACTGCTGCTTCGCATCGGGAAAGTGTCTGCCGCACCCGCCCTGTTGTCCAGTCGGAAAACGTGTGGGCGCAGTCCTACACGGTCCGGCGTGTCAGGCCGACGGCAGGCGCGGCGCGGGATGGCGACACTGGCCCCGCACGGAAAACTTTGGCATCAATTCCCCGGGAGGCCCCATGCTGCACTACGCCGTTGTCTTCTTCATCGTTGCCCTGATCGCCGCGCTGTTCGGCTTCACCGGCATTGCCGCAGGGGCGGTGGGAATTGCCAAGATCCTGTTCTTCGTCTTCCTGATCGGCGCGATCATCGCGTTCGTGATGAGTGTCGCCCGCAAGGCCTGACGGGGGATGCCATGGACAGCCAGAAACAGAACGGATTCCAGAGCGACATCGCCGCGCTCCGCAAACGGGCGCGGCAGCACATCACCGACGGTGCGGTGACGCCGGGCTACGACGCTGACCGGGAAACCGTGCTCAAGCTCCTGAACGAGGCGCTGGCGACGGAGATCGTCTGCACCCTCCGCTACCGCCGGCACTACTTCATGGCGGAAGGCATCCTGGCCGAGAGCATCAAGCAGGAGTTCCTGAAACACGCGCAGGAAGAACAGGGTCATGCAGACCAGATCGCCGAACGCATCGTGCAGCTGGGCGGCGAACCCAACTTCGACCCGACCGGCCTTACTGCCCGCAGCCACGCGGAGTACATCGAGGGCGATTCCCTCGAAGACATGATCCGCGAAGACCTCGTTGCCGAGCGGATTGCCATCGAGTCGTACCGGGAGATGATCACGTACATGGAGAAACGCGACTCCACGACCCGGCGCATGCTCGAAAGCATCCTCGCCAAGGAGGAGGAACATGCCGAGGAACTCGCCAGCATGATGGAAGACGTGCGCGTCGTGCTGGGTAACCCGGCGAAAGGGGATGGGAAGGCACAAACGGCCAGGACAGGGACCTGACAGCGAAGGGCATGGCTGGCGCTGGAAAGAGGCAAGGAATGAATACCCCGCAACCGCTTACGAAGAGCGCGGCGAAAACCGAGGAGATCATCAAGGACCCGACGGTGGAGTTCGATTCCCCGCGCGCCGTTCTGGATGACCGCAAGCTCACTGCCGTCGAGAAACGCAGGATCCTCGAGTCGTGGGTGAAGGATGCCGAGCTGCTCTCGGAAGCCGACAACGAGAACATGGGCGGTGGCGAACAGCCCAGGTTGCGCGAAACCAAGCTGGCCTTGGCCGAGCTGGAAGCCAGCTCGGCTGGAGCACGCCCGTAACCATTCCGGCAACACACGGCTTGAGCACGGCCCAGGTTGAGCCTCATGACAGGAGGGGGAGACCGGTATGCACGATACGACACGCAGGGCCGTCCACAGCGGTATAGAGATGATTGCCAGCGCCATCGACGATGAGAGCAGTCGCACGAGCGGGGCCGCCGGCGACGAAAGGGATCATTTTGCAGGGCTGATTGGCCGGTCTCCCCCGATGCGGCGCCTGTTCGACCAGGTACGCAAGGTGGCGCCCACCGGCGCCAGCGTGTTGTTGGTGGGCGAAAGCGGCACCGGCAAGGAAATGGTCGCGCGCGCGCTGCACGAAACCAGCCGCCGCGCCGAAGAACCCTTTGTCGCGGTCAACTGCGGCGGGATTCCCGAGAGCCTGATCGAAGCAGAGCTGTTCGGCTTCGAGCGCGGCAGTTTCACCGGTGCGCTCAAGGCGCATGCGGGCCATTTCGAGCGGGCCGGCCGTGGCACGCTGCTGCTGGACGAGATCACGGAGATGTCACCCGAGATGCAGGTGAAGCTGCTGCGGGTACTTGAGTCGCGCCGGTTTCGCCGCGTCGGCGGCGATCACGAGCAGGAATACGATTGCCGCGTCATCGCTGCCACCAATCGCGACCCGCAGCTGGCCATCAGCGAAGGCCGCCTGCGATCGGACCTTCTCTACCGGCTTGCCGGCTTTCCGTTGACCCTGCCGCCGCTGCGTGACCGCGAAGGCGACGCCGTGCTGCTCGCCCAGCACTTTCTCGGTGACCTGAATGCGGCGCATGGCGGCTGGAAGGAGCTCACCCCGGAATCGCTGCGCTGGATCGCCACGCATCCGTGGCCCGGCAATGTCCGCGAACTCAACAACGCCGTGCATCGCGCCTTCATCCTGGCCGACCAGGAACTCGATGTGCGCGCCGCGACGTTGGCACCCAGATCCGCACCCGTGATGGACGATGCCAGTGCCGTCCGCGTACCGATCGGAACCTCCCTGGCGGAAGCCGAACGCTGGATCGTCATCGCCACCCTCAAGCAATGCGGTGGCAACAAGACACGTGCGGCTGCAACGCTCGGCTTGAGCCTCAAGACGCTCTACAACCGGCTGCACGCGTGGCGCGCCGAAGACGAACGCAACGCGCACGCCGGCGACGACCGGAACTGAACGCCCGCCCGGCGTCAATGGCCGGAATCGGCCGGGGGCACGTAGTCCTTCGGTTTCTCGGCACCGCCGCCGAAGAAGAACTTCTCCATCTCCTCGACCAGGAACCTGCGCGCCTTGGGATCGATGGGAGTGAGGCGGTACTCGTTGAGCAGCATGGTCTGGTGCGCAACCCACTTCTGCCAGCCGGCCTTCGATACGTTCGCGTAGATGCGCTGGCCAATCTCGCCGGGATACGGCACGTAATCGAGCCCTTCGGCTTCCGTCTTGAGGACGACGCAGTGAACCGTGCGGGTCATACAGGTCTCTTCATGAAGAGTGAATGCGGTCGGTGGTGACCGCGCGAATCAGTTCGATGACGGGTGCGGCCAGCCCGATCTCGTCGGGATGCCGCGGATCGTACCAGCGATAGCGGCCGGCATCGGCAATCGCGGCTGGACCCTCGGCGCCTGCGACGACGAGCGGATGGAGCGCCAGGTCGAAATGCGTGAAGGCGTGGTGACAGGCCGGCCAGGGAGTGACGCTCGAAACGCGCAGGTTTTCCAGCCAGCGCTGCCCTTCTCCTTCGCTCTCGAACTGCGGAAAGCTCCAGAGTCCGCCCCAGATGCCGACGGGCGGGCGCTGTTCAAGCAGCACGGCACCGTCAGGGCGGAGCGCAATGACGACGTGCGCCTGTTTCTGCGGGCGGTGCCGCTTGGGCTTCCGGCTTGGCAGGTGCTCCTGCAGGCCCTGCGCACGGGCAACGCAACCGGCAGCAACCGGACAGGACGCACACAGGGGGCGCGCGCGCGTGCAGAGCGTTGCCCCCAGGTCCATGAGCGCCTGGGTGTAGCTGGCTGCCCGATTCACGGGTGTCAGCTCGTCAGCCAGTGCCCAGAGCCTGGCTTCCACGGCTTTCGCTCCCGGGTAGCCTTCGATGCCCGCAAAGCGGGTCAGCACGCGCCTGACGTTGCCAACCAGGCTCGGATGACGCTGCCCCCGTGACAGGGACAGGAGGGCGCCCGCCGTGGAGCGGCCGATACCCGGCAGCGCTTGCACGGCTGCCAGCGAGTCGGGAAAGACCCCGCCATGATCCCTGGCGATGAGGGCCGCCGCCTGGTGCAGGTTGCGGGCGCGGGCGTAGTACCCGAGCCCAGACCACAGATGCAGCACCGCATCAACTGGCGCAGCCGCCAGCGATGCAAGGTCGGGGAACCGCTGCATGAACCGGTCGAAATAGCCGCTGACCGTGGCGACCTGGGTCTGCTGCAGCATGATCTCGGA